>NZ_JBHTZD010000014.1:0-135687 GCF_042790455.1 Streptomyces sp. NPDC056734 | reverse complement strand
CGTGTCTCAGCTCCCACCCGTGTCTCAGCTCCCACCCGTGTCTCAGCTCCCACCCGTGTCTCAGCTCCCACCCGTTGTCTCAGCCCTCGTCCTCAAGCCAGCCCATCGTCCGCTCAACCGCCTTGAGCCAGCTCTTGTACTCCCGCTCGCGGGTCTCCGCGTCCATGCGGGGGGTCCACTCGGCGGCCCGGCGCCAGTTGGCGCGCAGTTCGTCGGTGCCGTTCCAGAAGCCGATCGCGAGACCCGCGGCGTAGGCGGCGCCGAGGCAGGTGGTCTCGGCGACCATCGGGCGCACCACGGGCGCGTCCAGCACATCCGCGAGGGTCTGCATCAGCAGATTGTTGGAGGTCATCCCGCCGTCCACCTTGAGGGTGGTCAGCTCCACGCCGGAGTCCTTCGTCATGGCGTCGGCGATCTCGCGGGTCTGCCAGGCGGTGGCCTCCAGCACGGCGCGGGCCAGGTGCGCCTTGGTGACGTACCGGGTCAGACCGGCGATGACTCCCCGCGCGTCCGAGCGCCAGTACGGCGCGAACAGGCCGGAGAACGCGGGTACGAAGTACGCGCCGCCGTTGTCCTCGACGGTCAGCGCGAGGGTCTCGATCTCGGCGGCCGTCGAGATCAGGCCCATCTGATCGCGCATCCACTGCACCAGCGAGCCGGTGACCGCGATCGAGCCCTCCAGGGCGTAGACCGTGTCCTGGTCGCCGATCTTGTAGCCGACGGTCGTTAGCAGCCCGCTGTACGAGTTGATGATCTTCCCGCCGGTGTTCATCACCATGAACGTGCCGGTGCCGTACGTCGACTTGGTCTCGCCCTCGGAGAAACAGGTCTGGCCGAACAGCGCCGCCTGCTGGTCGCCGAGCGCGGAGGCCACCGGGATGCCGCCGAGCAGCTCGCCGAGCCGGCCGCCCTTGACCTCGCCGTACACCTCCGAGGAGGAGTGGATCTCCGGGAGTATCGCCAGCGGTACGCCGATGGAGTCGGCGATCTTCGGGTCCCACTGCATGGTGTGCAGGTTCATCAGCAGGGTGCGGGAGGCGTTGGTGACGTCCGTGACGTGGTGGCCGCCGTCGACGCCGCCGGTCAGATTCCAGATGACCCAGGAGTCCATGGTGCCGAACAGGATGTCACCGGCCTCGGCGCGCTCCTTGAGGCCCTCGACGTTGTCCAGCAGCCAGCGGGCCTTGGGGCCGGCGAAGTAGGAGGCCAGCGGCAGGCCGGTCTGACGCCGGAACCGGTCCTGGCCGACATTGCGGCCCAGTTCCTTGCACAGGGCGTCGGTGCGGGTGTCCTGCCAGACGATGGCGTGGTGGACCGGCTCCCCGGTGTGCCGGTCCCACAGCACGGTGGTCTCACGCTGGTTGGTGATGCCGATGGCCTTGATGTCGTCGCGGGTGATGCCGCCCTTCTCGATGGCTCCGGCGACGACCTCCTGGACGTTGGTCCAGATCTCGATGGCGTTGTGCTCGACCCAGCCCGGCTTCGGGAAGATCTGCTCGTGCTCCTTCTGGTCGACGGAGACGATCCGCCCGTCGCGGTCGAAGACGATGCAGCGGGAGGAGGTGGTGCCCTGGTCGATGGCGGCGATGAACGGTCCGGCGGTGTGGGCGTCGCTCACGGTGTGCTCCTGGGGGTTCCGTGGTCCGGGGACTTCGGGTGACGGCGGTCGGGGGACGGCGGTCGGGGGGGACGGCTGCTACCCGGTCCTACCCGGTCGGCGTCTCGGCTCAATGGGGGAAGGCGACGTTGAAGAGCCCGGCCGCCGCGGCACCGCCGATCAGCGGGCCGACCACCGGGATCCAGGCGTAGCTCCAGTCGGAGCCGCCCTTGTTCGGCAGCGGGAGCAGGGCGTGCACGATCCGCGGGCCCAGGTCACGGGCCGGGTTGATGGCGTAGCCGGTCGGGCCGCCGAGGGAGAGACCGATGGAGACCACGACGAAGGCGGTGACCAGACCGCCGAGCACGCTCAGGCCGTTGCCGTTGTTGTTCAGACCCTGTGTGAGGATCGCGATGACCAGGACGAACGTGCCGATGATCTCGGTGGCCAGGTTCATCCACACCTTCCGCACCTCGGGGCCGGTGGAGAAGATGCCGAGCACCGGGCCCGCGCCCCGCTCCCTGGCCTCCACGGCCTTCGTGCCGCGTGGCGGGGAGTCGCCGACGATCTCGCGGTCGGTGAGGTGGGCGTGGAACTGGCCGTAGTACGCCACCCAGACGAGGGCCGCGCCGATCATGGCGCCGAGCAGCTGACCGCCCCAGTAGATGGGCAGGTCGCTCCACTTGCCGTCCTCGATCGTCAGCGCGAGGGTCACCGCGGGGTTGAGGTGGGCGCCGGAGAGCGGCGCCGAGACATAGACGGCCACCATGACGGCGAAGCCCCACCCGAAGGTGATGGCGAGCCAGCCGGCGTTACGGGCCTTCGAGGCCTTGAGAGAGACGGCGGCGACCACGCCGGCGCCGAGCAGGATGAGCAGGGCGGTACCAATGATCTCGCCGATGAAGATGTCGGAGCTGGACACCCGCGACTCCTTTGTCCTTCGTCCAGGGGAAGCAGAACCCCTTCATCCCTGTTCGGGGGTCCGCCGGCCCGCACCGTCCGCCCACCGTAACGCGTATTGCCGTGAGGTGTTCGACAATGCCGACCGATGGACGCGAGTCTTGCTCTGGCGCCAGGCATGCGTCAAGGGTTCCGCTGTCGGAAGACCGATCGTTGCGATCGGTGTCTGTTGTCAAACGTGGCTACGATCTATCCCTTTTCGGGTGATCTATTTACTTCAGGGTAGGGCGAAGCCCGGCAGTCGACCTGTCGGCTTGTGGGCCGACGGCTCGGAGCCCGCCGGGAGAACCCCTCAGAAACGCCCCGCGCCCAGGTCCCGGGAGACCGCGCGGGCGCAGTCCCGCACCGCCGCGATCAGCTCCGGCCGCAGCTCCCCGTCGCGCGCCACCCGCTCCACCGCGCCCGTGATGCCCACCGCGCCGACCGGCATCCGCCGCCGGTCGTGGATCGGTGCGGCGATCGAGGCCACGCCCTCCCAGGTCTCCTCGACGTCCGCCGCGTAACCCCGCGCCCGCGTGAGGTCCAGGACCTGCTCGAAGCCCTCGGCGTCGTACACCGTCCGGTCGGTGAACGGCTTGCGCTCGCTCTCCAGCGCCTCGCTGTGCGCCACCGGGTCGTACGCCGCCAGCACCTTGCCCAGGGCCGTGGAGTGCAGCGGCTGCATCGCGCCGATCTCCAGCACCTGCCGGCTGTCGTCGGGCCGGAAGACGTGGTGCACGATCAGCACCCCGTGCTGGTGCGCCACCCCCAGATGGACGCTCTCACCGCTGGAACGCGCCAGGTCGTCCGTCCATACGAGGGCCCGCGCGCGCAACTCGTGCACATCCAGGTACGTGGTGCCCAGGCGCAGCAGCTCCGCGCCCAGCTGATACCGCCCCGACGCCTCGTCCTGCTCCACGAAGCCCTCGTGCTGGAGGGTGCGCAGAATGCCGTGCGCGGTGCCCTTGGCGAGGCCGAGCGAGGAGGCGATGTCCGACAGGCCGAGCCGCCGCTCGCCGCCCGCGAGCAGCCGCAGCATCGCGGCGGCCCGTTCGAGCGACTGGATGTTCCGTGCCATCGCCGTCCTGCCTCCGTCCGTCCTCGTCGACACCGCGCCAGAGCCTGACGGCCACCGTTCGGCAATGTCGAACATTACTCGTGAACGCCGACGCCCCGCTAACGGTCGGACGGCGTGTGTCGCACTGGTGCGGGTCTGTGGATTGTGCGGGTCGCGAGGGTCGTGCGGGTGCGGGCCGGGCGGGCCGTCCCGGTGTGTGTCCTGCCGGGGCGGGTCGTGCCGGGGTGTTTCGGGATGGTGATCCCCTCGGGTTCCCGGGGGATTGTCCCTGGTCCCGCGGACCCCGTGGCGCCGGGGCCCGAAGTCGCCGGCCCAGCGGGCCGCGCCGGGGCGATCCGCCCCCGCCCCCGTCCGTCCCCTGGACGTCCTCACTGTTTTCGCCCTCTCCCGGCTACCCTGGCGGCGTGCGTCCTCGATTCGGGGAGCGCCCGGGAACCGCCCGGGTGTGAACCGGGGGAGCGTCCGGCACTGGCCGGGAACCGCCCGCAGGAGCGTCCGGCCGTGACCGGGTGCCCTCCTCGGGGTGGGCCCGAGGCGGTGCCGGGGAGGGTTCCCCGGGAAGCGCCCGGTACCGTCCGAGCGCATCCTGACCAGGACGCAAAGCCGACAGCCGTCGCATCGAGGGAGCCCTTTCATGGCCTCTGTGCCGCCGACCCCGTCCGCCGACCCCCGGACCCGTGTGTCCGCGCTCCGCGAGGCGCTGGCCACCCGCGTGGTGGTCGCCGACGGCGCCATGGGCACCATGCTCCAGGCGCAGGACCCGACCCTGGAGGACTTCCAGCAGCTCGAAGGCTGCAACGAGGTCCTCAACGTCACCCGCCCGGACATCGTGCGCTCCGTGCACGCCGAGTACTTCGCCGCCGGGGTGGACTGCGTCGAGACCAACACGTTCGGCGCCAACCTCACCGCCCTGGGCGAGTACGACATCCCCGAGCGCGTGTTCGAACTGTCCGAGGCCGGGGCCCGTATCGCCCGCGAGACCGCCGACGACTTCGGCGCCGAGGACGGCCGGCCGCGCTGGGTGCTGGGCTCCATGGGCCCCGGCACCAAGCTGCCGACGCTCGGCCACACCACGTTCGAGCTGATCCGCGACGCCTACCAGGCGAACGCCGAGGGCCTGCTCGCCGGCGGCGCCGACGCGCTGCTCGTGGAGACCACCCAGGACCTGCTCCAGACCAAGGCGTCGGTGATCGCCGCCCGCCGCGCGATGAAGGCCGCCGGCTACGACGTACCCCTGGTCGTCTCGGTCACCGTCGAGACCACCGGCACCATGCTGCTCGGCTCCGAGATCGGCGCCGCGCTCACCGCGCTGGAGCCCCTCGGCATCGACATGATCGGCCTGAACTGCGCCACCGGCCCCGCCGAGATGAGCGAGCACCTGCGCTTCCTCGCCCGGCACTCGCGCATCCCGCTGTCCTGCATGCCGAACGCCGGTCTGCCGGTCCTCACCTCGGACGGCGCCCACTACCCGCTGTCCGCGCCGGAGCTGGCCGACGCCCAGGAGAACTTCGTACGCGACTACGGGCTGTCCCTGGTCGGCGGCTGCTGCGGGACCACCCCGGAGCATCTGCGGCAGGTCGTCGAGCGGGTCCGTGAGCAGACCCCGGCCGAGCGCCACCCCCGGCCCGAGCCGGGCGCCGCCTCCCTCTACCAGTCGGTGCCGTTCCGGCAGGACACCTCGTACCTGGCGATCGGCGAGCGCACCAACGCCAACGGGTCGAAGAAGTTCCGCGACGCCATGCTGGACGCCCGCTGGGACGACTGTGTGGAGCTGGCCCGCGAGCAGATCCGCGAGGGCGCCCACCTGCTCGACCTGTGCGTCGACTACGTCGGCCGGGACGGCGTCGCCGACATGGAGGAACTGGCCGGCCGCTTCGCCACCGCCTCCACCCTGCCGATCGTGCTGGACTCCACCGAGGTCGACGTGATCCGGGCCGGACTCCAGAAGCTCGGCGGCCGCGCGGTCATCAACTCCGTCAACTACGAGGACGGCGACGGCCCCGAGTCCCGCTTCGCCAAGGTCACCGCACTCGCCCAGGAGCACGGCGCCGCGCTGATCGCGCTGACCATCGACGAGGTGGGCCAGGCCCGTACCCCCGAGAAGAAGGTCGAGATCGCCGAACGGCTGATCGACGACCTCACCGGCAACTGGGGCATCCACGAGTCCGACATCCTCATCGACACCCTTACCTTCACCATCTGCACCGGCCAGGAGGAGTCCCGCGGCGACGGCGTCGCCACCATCGAGGCCATCCGCGAACTCAAGCGCCGCCACCCGGACGTCCAGACCACCCTCGGCCTGTCCAACATCTCCTTCGGCCTCAACCCGGCCGCCCGCATCCTGCTGAACTCCGTCTTCCTGGACGAGTGCGTCAAGGCCGGACTGGACTCGGCGATCGTGCACGCCTCCAAGATCCTGCCCATCGCCCGCTTCGACGACGAGCAGGTCACCACCGCCCTCGATCTGATCTACGACCGGCGTGCCGAGGGTTACGACCCGCTCCAGAAGCTGATGGCCCTCTTCGAGGGCGCCACCGCCAAGTCCCTCAAGGCGGGCCGGGCCGAGGAACTCGCCGCGCTGCCGCTGGACGAGCGCCTCAAGCGGCGCATCATCGACGGCGAACGCAACGGCCTCGAAGCCGACCTCGACGAGGCGCTCCGCAGCACCTCCGCGCTCGACATCGTCAACAAGATCCTCCTCGACGGCATGAAGGTGGTCGGCGAGCTGTTCGGCTCCGGCCAGATGCAACTGCCGTTCGTGCTCCAGTCCGCCGAGGTGATGAAGACCGCGGTGGCCCATCTGGAACCGCACATGGAGAAGACCGACGAGGCCGGCAAGGGCACCATCGTGCTGGCCACCGTGCGCGGCGATGTCCATGACATCGGCAAGAACCTCGTCGACATCATCCTCTCCAACAACGGCTACAACGTGGTCAATCTGGGCATCAAGCAGCCCGTCTCCGCGATCCTCGACGCCGCCGCCGAGCACCGGGCCGATGTCATCGGCATGTCCGGGCTGCTGGTGAAATCCACGGTGATCATGAAGGAGAACCTGGAGGAGCTGAACGCCCGCGGCATGGCCGCCGACTTCCCCGTCATCCTGGGCGGCGCCGCCCTCACCCGCGCCTACGTCGAGCAGGACCTGCACGAGATCTACCAGGGCGAGGTCCGCTACGCCCGCGACGCGTTCGAGGGCCTGCGCCTGATGGACGCCCTCATCGGCGTCAAGCGCGGGGTCCCGGGGGCGAAGCTGCCGGAGCTGAAGCAGCGCCGGGTACGGGCGGCGGCGGCCACGGTGGTCGAGGAGCGGCCCGAGGAAGGCCATGTCCGCTCCGACGTCGCCGTCGACAACCCCGTACCGAAGCCGCCGTTCCGGGGCACCCGCGTCATCAAGGGCATCCAGCTCAAGGAGTACGCCTCCTGGCTGGACGAGGGCGCCCTGTTCAAGGGCCAGTGGGGACTCAAGCAGGCCCGCACCGGCGAGGGACCGACCTACGAGGACCTCGTGGAGACCGAGGGACGGCCCCGGCTGCGCGGGCTGCTCGACCGGCTCCAGACGGAGAACCTGCTGGAAGCGGCCGTCGTGTACGGCTACTTCCCCTGTGTCTCCAAGGACGACGACCTGATCATCCTGGACGAGTCCGGCAACGAACGCACCCGCTTCACCTTCCCCCGCCAGCGCCGGGGCCGCCGGCTGTGCCTCGCCGACTTCTTCCGCCCCGAGGAGTCCGGCGAGACGGATGTCGTCGGCCTCCAGGTGGTCACCGTGGGCTCCCGGATCGGCGAGGAGACCGCCCGGCTGTTCGAGGCCGACGCCTACCGCGACTACCTCGAACTGCACGGCCTGTCCGTCCAGCTCGCCGAGGCCCTCGCCGAGTACTGGCACGCGCGCGTGCGCTCCGAACTGGGCTTCGCCGGGGAGGACCCGGCCGACGTCGAGGACATGTTCGCCCTCAAGTACCGGGGCGCCCGCTTCTCCCTGGGCTACGGCGCCTGCCCCGACCTGGAGGACCGGGCGAAGATCGCCGAACTGCTGGAGCCCGAGCGGATCGGCGTCCAGCTCTCGGAGGAGTTCCAGCTCCACCCCGAGCAGTCCACCGACGCCATCGTCATCCACCACCCGGAGGCGAAGTACTTCAACGCCCGCTGAGACCTCCAGGGATCTCCAGGGATCTCCAGGGTTTCGGTGATTCAGGGTGACGCAGCGGCCGAGGTGACTCAGGGTGACTCAATGCCGCGAACGGGGCCCCCGGTGCCCGTCCGAACTCATCCGGCACTCTGATCGAACCCGACGTACACTGGTCGGTCCACGCCAGGCCGGTTCCCCGCGCGGGAACCGGCCTGGTCGTCCCTCAAGGAGGTACGCCGGATGACGACCACCGTCCCCGCGCTTCGCACCCGTACGGCCGAAGGCTCCGGTCTTCAGGCCGTGCTCCTCGACATGGACGGCACCCTGGTGGACACCGAAGGCTTCTGGTGGGAGGTCGAGGTCGAGATCTTCGCCGCACTCGGCCACGCGCTCGACGACTCCTGGCGCCATGTCGTGGTCGGCGGCCCGATGACCCGCAGCGCCGGGTTCCTCATCGAGGCCACCGGCGCCGACATCGCCCTGGCCGACCTCACCGGTCTGCTCAACCAGGGCTTCGAGGACCGTATCGACCGCGCCCTGCCGCTGATGCCCGGCGCCACCCGGCTCCTCGCCGAACTGGCCGCCCAGCGCATCCCCACGGCTCTGGTCTCCGCCTCGCACCGGCGCATCATCGACCGCGTGCTCACCTCGCTCGGCCCGCACCACTTCGCGCTCACCGTCGCGGGCGACGAGGTGGCCCGCACCAAGCCGCACCCCGACCCGTATCTCCTGGCCGCCTCCGGACTCGGCGTGGACCCGGCCCGGTGCGCGGTCGTCGAGGACACCGCGACCGGCGTCGCCGCCGCCGAGGCGGCCGGCTGCCATGTCGTCGCCGTGCCGTCCGTCGCCCCCATCGCACCGGCCGCGCGGCGCACCGTCGTGAACTCCCTGGAAGAGGTGAACCTCGCGTTTCTGCACGGCCTGATGGCTGCCTGACGGCATCCGTTGAACTGGCGCGGAACCGGCGCGGAACGCCCGGCAGCGTCGCCCGCGCACGCCAGATCCACGCCAGATCCACGCCAGATCCACGCCAGTTCCGGGCCAATTCCACGCCGGTTCCACGCGAGTTCCACGCCGGTTCCGCGCGAGTTCCCGACAGTTTCCCGGCAAGCCCGCGCGAGTTCCCGGCGAGTTCCGCGCGCATGAATTCCTTTCGCCCCGAAGACCGAATTCCGGTTCCTGAACCTCTCGTTGGCGATGTGACGTTCACCACGTCACGCGGGGTCGACAGGGCAACAGGCGTGTGCTTTCCGCCCCGGTTTCGTCCTCGTTACATCGCTGTTGACGCACCGTTGTGTCCTGATTGGTGAAAAGCTGCACGAATCCTTCCACTGTCGGGTTTTCGGTGCGTCCACACCCGGTTCCGCAGCGTGATGAGGAACCAACTCCGGCTCCCACGAATCCTGTGCGAGCGCCGACTAACCTCGTCGCGAGACCCCCGCTCCCACCCCCGGCACCCACCGCGACACCCCTGCGTGTGTGCTGCACGGACCCGAAGCCCTGGAGAAACCGAGGATGAACCGCAAGATTCTGGTGCTGCCGGCCGTGGCCGGTCTGCTCATCCCGGCGCTCGCCGCCTGCGGGGGATCCGACGGTGCCGGCGGCGGGGGAGACGCGATCGTCACGGGCACCACCGACCGGTTCATCGCCACCGAGGACGCCCCGGCGCCCGTGGACCCCGCCTACGCCTACGACGTCGGCAGTTGGAACGTCCTGCGCCAGACCGTGCAGACCCTCATGGTCCAGCCGCGCGGCGAGGGCGAACCGGTCCCCGAGGCCGCCGAGAGCTGCACCTTCACCGACAGCGGCAACGAACGATTCGTCTGCACCCTGCGCAAGGACCTGAAGTTCTCGGGCGGCGACGCCATCACCGCCGAGGACGTCAAGTACTCCATCGACCGCGCCCTCGCCCTCCAGGCCGACAGCGGTGTCTTCGCCCTGCTGTCCACCATCGACACCGTCGAGACCTCCGGCGACCGCGAGGTGATCTTCCACCTCAAGACCGCCGACGCCACCTTCCCGTACAAGCTGTCCACCCCCGTCGCCGGCATCGTCAACCCCGACGACTACGCCAAGGACAAGCTCCGCGAAGGCTTCGACATCTCCGGCTCCGGCCCCTACACCATCGAGCCCACGATCGAGGACGGCGAGATGGTCTCCGCCGTGTTCACCAAGAACCCCCACTACCAGGGCTCCCTCACGGTGAACAACGAGAAGGCCGAGATCCGCTCCTTCGCCGACGCCGACGCCATGGGCGCCGCCCTGGAGAAGGGCGACATCGACCTCATGACCCGCTCGATGACGCCCGAGCAGATCGAGAAGCTCTCCAACAGCACCGACGGCTCCATCGAACTCGTCGAGGTCCAGGGCCTGGAGATCCGTTACCTCGCCTTCGACACCGACGCCCCCAGCGTCAGCGACAAGGCCGTCCGCCAGGCCATGGCCCAGCTCATCGACCGCGGCTCCCTCGTCTCCGAGGTCTACGGCACCCAGGCCGAGCCCCTCTACTCGCTCGTCCCCGCCGCCGTCACCGGCCACTCCAACTCGTTCCTCAACAAGTACGGCGATCCCGACACCGCCGCGGCCGAGGCCCTGCTCACCGACGCCGACGTCACCACCCCGGTCAAGCTCACCCTGAACTACACGACCGACCACTACGGCGCCGCCACCAAGCAGGAATTCGAGGTGCTCCAGAAGCAGCTCAACGACAGCGGCCTGTTCGACGTCAGTATCAAGGGCACCGCCTGGGACGCCTTCATCCCCGCCGAACGGGGCGGCGAGTACGAGGTCTACGGCATGGGCTGGTTCCCCGACTTCCCCGACGCCGACAATTTCCTCGCACCCTTTCTCGACAAGGACAACTTCCTCAAGTCGCCCTACACCAACACCCTTATCCGCGACACCCTCATCCCCGACTCCCGCCGCGAGGCCGACCGGATCTCCGCCACCAAGGCGCTGACCGAGATCCAGGACATCGTCGCCGAGGACGTACCGGTCATCCCGCTGTGGCAGGGCATGCAGTACGTCGCCGCCCGCGACGACATCACCGGCACCGCCTACGCCGTCAACGCCTCCTCCACCCTCCAGCTGTGGGAGCTGAACCGCGGCGTGGGCGCCTGACGCCCGCCCAGGTCCCCGACCGGGCCCGCACCACCGCAACGCCTCCAGGTCCGACCCGAACGACGACAAGGCAATCCCCGTGAACAAGCGCAACCAGTGGCCCGTGCTGCCGCTCGTGGCAGGGCTGGCCGGCGGCCTGCTGGCCGGATGCGGCACCCAGAGCGGCGGATCCGGCGGCGACGGCGGCAACGTCGTCATCGGCATGTCCGACGACGTCCTCGCCACCGACCCGGCCTCCGGCTACGACCCCGGCTCATGGCTGCTCTTCAACAATGTCTTCCAGTCCCTGCTCAGCTTCCCCAAGGGCAGCACCGAGCCCCAGCCGGAAGCCGCGGAGACCTGCGCCTTCACGGACACGGCCAGCACCCGCTACGAGTGCACCCTCAAGGACGGCCTGAAGTTCAGCAGCGGTGACTCCCTCACCTCGAAGGACGTCAAATACTCCTTCGACCGCCTGCTGAACATCGACGACCCCGACGGCCCCGCCGTGATGTTCCCGACGCTCGACCGCGTCGAGACCCCCGACGAGAAGACCGTCGTCTTCCACCTGAAGACCTCCGACGCCACCTTCCCCAGCAAGATCGCCTCCGGCGCCGGCTCCATCGTCGACCACCGCTCCTACGACAGCGACGCCCTGCGCGAGGACGGCAAGGCCGTCGGCTCCGGCCCCTACCAGCTGGAGTCCTTCTCCGAGGACCAGGCCGTGTTCTCCGTCAACGAGTACTACGAGGGCACCGCCGAGATCGCCAACGAAGGCGTCACCCTCAAGTTCTACAAGGGCGACCAGGGCGCCCTGAAGACCGCACTCGCCGACAGCGCCGTCGATATCGCCTACCGCGGACTGAGCGCCGGGGACATCGCCGACATCGAACGCACCTCCGACGGCACCGGCACCGAGGTCGTCGAGGGCAGCAGCGCCGAGGTCCAGCACCTCGTCTTCAACATGGACGACCCGGTCACCGGACAGCTCGGCGTCCGCAAGGCCATCGCCTACCTCCTCGACCGCGAGGCCCTCGTCCAAAAGGTCTACGAAGGCACCGCCACCCCGCTGTACTCGATCATCCCGGCGGGCATCAGCGGCCACAACACCGCCTTCTTCGACACCTACGGCGCCAGCCCCTCCAGGACCAAGGCCCAGGAAGCCCTCACCGAGGACGGCATCACCGACCCGGTGAAACTCACCCTGTGGTCCACACCCTCGCGCTACGGCCCCGCCACCGACCAGGAACTCAAGGCGATAGCCGACCAGCTCAACGCCAGCGGCCTGTTCGACGCCGACGTCCAGTCCGTCGACTTCGACCAGTACGAGAAGGACATCGCCGACGGCAAGTACGGCGTCTACGTCAAGGGCTGGGTCCCCGACTACCCCGACCCCGACAACTTCACCGCCCCGTTCTTCGGCGAGGGCAACGTCCTCGGCAACAACTACACCAACAGCACCATCACCGAGACCCTCATCCCGCGCACCGCCGCCCAGAGCGACCGCGCCGCCACCGACCACGACTACGACGAGCTGCAGAACCTGGTCGCCGAGGAAGTCCCCATGATCCCGGTCTGGCAGGCCAAGCAGTACGCCGTCGTCGGCGACGGCGTCTACGGCCTGGAGTACTGCCTGGACGCCTCCACGGTGTTCCGCTTCTGGGAGATCAGCAAGGGCTGAGCCCCTCCCCGCCCCCGCACGACACAGGGCGCCCCCTCCCGCTGCCACGGAGGAGGCGCCCTGATGCCGCGAGGACGTACGGGCTACTGCTGCGCGCCCGGCCGCACCAACCCGCTCTCGTACGCGTACACCGCCGCCTGCACCCGGTCACGCAACCCCAGCTTGGTCAGCACATGCCCCACATGCGTCTTCACCGTGGTCTCGCTGACGAACAGGTCGGCCGCGATCTCCGCGTTCGACAGCCCGCGCGCCACCAGCTTCAGCACCTCCACCTCACGGTCGGTCAGTGTGTGCAGCGTGTCCGGCACCGGCTCGTCACCCGACGGCAGATGCGTCGCGTACTTGTCCAGCAGCCGGCGCGTGATGCTCGGCGCCAGCATCGCCTCACCGGCCGCCACCACCCGGATCGCCTGCACCAGCTCATGCGCGGGCGCGTCCTTCAGCAGAAAACCGCTCGCCCCCGCCCGCAGCGCCTCCACCACATACTCATCGAGATCGAACGTCGTCAGCACCAGCACCTTCGCCGGACCGTCCCGCTCCGGACCGGTGATCTGGCGCGTCGCCTCCACACCGTCCATCCGCGGCATACGGATGTCCATCAGCACCACATCGGGCTGGAGGGCACGCACCTGATCGAGGGCCTGGAGACCGTCCCCGGCCTCGCCGACGACCGCGATGTCCTGCTCGGCCTCCAGAATCATCCGGAAACCCGTGCGCAGCAGCGGCTGGTCATCGACCAGTAGGACACGGATGGCCACGTCACTCTCCTTCGCTAGTCCGGCCCCATTCTGCCCTGCTCACCCGGCCCACCCCCGTCCCCCCTCACCGGCACCACCCCGGCGGCCACCCCGGCCGCGGCCGGGATCACCTCGGCGGCCACCCCGGACGGACCGCCCGCACCGGCGGGGACCGGCACCGGCAGGGCACCGCCCGAGGCGGTCATCGGCACGGTCCCGGCGTCCCCGTCGGCGGAAATCGGCACCGGCAGAGCGCCGCCCGGAGCCACACCCGGCACGGCCCCCGCACCCTTCACCGGCAGCGGATACGGCGGGGGAGTCCCCCCGAACTCCGGGCACACCGCCTGGTGATCGCACCAGCCGCACAGCTTGGTCTGCCGGGGCCGCCAGTCGCCCGACTCCGTCGCCAGCCGGATCGCCTCCCACAGCGCCAGCAGCTTGCGCTCCACCCGCTCCAGATCGGCGAGCACCGGATCGTAGGTCAACACATCCCCACTGCCGAGATACACCAGCTGGAGCCGCCGCGGCACGATCTTCTTCAGCCGCCACACCACCAGCGCGTAGAACTTCATCTGGAACAACGCGCCCTCCGCGTACTCCGGCCGCGGCGCCTTGCCCGTCTTGTAGTCGACGATCCGCACCTCACCCGTCGGCGCCACGTCCACCCGGTCGATGATCCCGCGCAGCCGCAGCCCCGACTCCAGCTCGGCCTCCACGAACAGCTCCCGCTCCGCCGGCTCCAGCCGTGTCGGATCCTCCAGCGAGAACCACCGCTCCACCAGCCGCTCCGCCTCACCCAGCCACCGCGACAGCCGCTCCCCCTGCGGATCCTGCGCGAACAGCTCGGCCAGCTCCGGCCGGCTCTCCCGCAACCGGTCCCACTGCCCCGGGATCAGCGACTTCGCCCGCGGCGCCGTACGCTCCCCGGCCGGCGCGTCGAACAGCCGCTCAAGCACCGCGTGCACCAGCGTCCCCCGCGTCGCCGCCTCCGACGGCTTCTCCGGCAGCCGGTCGATCACCCGGAACCGGTACAGCAACGGGCACTGCATGAAGTCACCGGCCCGCGACGGCGACAACGACCTCGGCGCTGTCCCGGCCGCCCGCACCGCACCGTCCGTCACCTCGCCCACGCCGGGCGCCACCGCCCCCACCGCACCACTGCCGGGCCCCGGGGCCCCGACCCCGCCGCTGCTCTCCATGCCACAGACCCTACGGCCCGCCACTGACAGTGACCCACCCCGCTCGTCACAGGAGGGGCGGGAGGGGAGACTGAAGGGGTGCCGGGGCGTCCTTCGCCCTGACGGCCGCATACCATCGACCCCATACCCTTCCGCCCGGCAGGAGCGGAAGACGCGTCGAACGAGGGGACAGCGTGGACGAGAGCGGCGGGAGCCGGCAGCCGCGGTCGCAGAACGACGAGTCGACCGAGCGCCCCACGGCGCCGACGGATCCCTCTGCCGACCGCCCGCGCCCCCACCCGACCCCCAGCCCGGACCCGGACCGCGACCAGCGCCCGGACCCCGGGACCGGCCGGTCCGACAACGCCGAGTCCACCCCCGAGCCGGAAGCCCCCGAGCCGGACGCCCCCGAAACGGACGCCGAGCCGGAAGCTCCCGAAACGGAAGCCGGGCCGGACTCTCCCGAGCCCGACGCCCCCGAAACCCACGCCGAGCCGGACGCTCCCGCTCCCGACGCCCCAGACCCGGACGCCGCCGCCCCGACCCCGACGGCCCCGCCCACGGACGCCACCGGCAGCACCGACAACGGCACGGCCCGCACCGACCAGCCGGCCGACCCCGCACCCCCCGCCGCCACCCCCACAGACACCCCCGCACCGGCAAGGCTCTCCAAGACACCCGAACCCCCCAAGCCGCACGAGAGCCACGGCCCCCCGCTCGCCCACACCCCGTCCACCCCGCCGCCCAAGCCCACCCCCCACCCCCACGACGGCCACGACACCCACCCCGACCGGCCCCTCGCCCACTCCGGCATGGCCAGGACACAGCCCCCGAAGCGCCCCAAGGACCCCGGCGGCGGCCTCCTCATGGGGCGCCCCTTCGGTGTGCCCGTCTACGTCGCCCCCAGCTGGTTCCTGGTCGCCGCGCTCATCACCTGGGTCTTCGGCGGACAGCTCGACCGCGTGCTGCCCGAGCTGGGCGCCGCCCGCTACCTCGTCGCCCTCTTCTTCGCCGTCGCCTTCTACGCCTCCGTACTCGTCCACGAACTGGCCCACACGGTCGCCGCGATCCGCTACAAACTCCCGGTACGCCGCATCCAGCTCCAGTTCTTCGGCGGCGTCTCCGAGATCGAGAAAGAAGCCGAGACCCCCGGCCGGGAATTCGTCCTCGCCTTCGTCGGCCCCCTCCTCTCGCTCGTCCTCGGCGGCGTCTTCTACCTCGCCATGCAACTCGTCGAACCCGGCACCGTCCCCGGCGTCCTCCTCGCCGGCCTGATGATCTCCAACCTCATCGTGGCCGCCTTCAACCTCCTGCCCGGCCTCCCCCTCGACGGCGGCCGCATGCTCCGCGCCGTCGTCTGGAAGATCACCGGCCGCCCGATGAGCGGCACCGTCGCCGCCGCCTGGGTCGGCCGCGCGCTCGCCGTCGCCGTCCTCATCGGCCTGCCCCTGCTCACCCAGTCCGGCCTCCTCGGCAGCAGCGCCGCCGACAACGTCGGCATGGACACCGTCATGGACGCCCTGCTCGCCGCGATCCTCGCCGCCATCATCTGGACCGGCGCCGGCAACAGCCTCCGCGTCGCCCGGCTGCGCGAACACCTGCCCGAACTGCGCGCCCGCGCCCTCACCCGCCGCGCCGTCCCGGTCCAGAGCGACACCCCGCTCTCCGAGGCCCTGCGCCGCGCCAACGCCTCCGGCGCCCGCGCGCTGGTCGTCGTCGACGGCGACGGGCACCCCGTCTCCCTGGTCCGCGAGGCCGCCATCGTCGGCGTACCCGAGCACCGCCGCCCCTGGGTCCCGGTCAGCGGCCTCGCCCAGGACCTCACCGACGGCATGCGCGTCTCCGCCGAACTCGCCGGTGAAGACCTCCTCGAAGTGCTCCGCGCCACCCCCGCGACCGAATACCTCGTGGTCGAGGACACCGGCGAGATCTACGGCGTCCTCTCCGCCGCCGACGTGGAACGGGCCTTCGTCAAAGCCATGGCCCGCCCCTCCTGACAGCCCCGACTCATGCGCACGCCTGTGCGGTGGCCATGGTCGGCGGCCCCGCCCGGTGCCGGTAGGCTGTTCACATGTCCGAACCGACCGGTGCCGCCCGCAGGCGCGGGCCCTTCAAGGTCGGGGACCAGGTACAGCTGACCGACCCCAAGGGCCGCCACTACACGTTCACGCTCGAAGCCGGGAAGAACTTCCACACCCACAAGGGCTCCTTCCCGCACGACGAACTGATCGGCGCACCCGAGGGCAGCGTTGTCCGCACCACCGGAAACGTCGCCTACCTCGCGCTGCGCCCCCTGCTCCCCGACTACGTCCTGTCCATGCCCCGCGGGGCAGCCGTCGTCTACCCGAAGGACGCGGGACAGATCCTCGCCTTCGCCGACATCTTCACCGGCGCCCGCGTCGTGGAGGCCGGCGTCGGCTCCGGCTCACTCAGCAGCTTCCTGCTCCGCGCCATCGGCGACCAGGGCATGCTCCACTCCTACGAGCGCCGCGCCGACTTCGCCGACATCGCCCGGCAGAACGTCGAACGCTACTTCGGCGGCCCCCACCCCGCCTGGCAGCTCACCGTCGGCGACCTCCAGGACAACCTCTCCGACACCGACGTCGACCGCGTCATCCTCGACATGCTCGCCCCCTGGGAATGCCTCGACGCCGTCTCCAAGGCACTCGTCCCCGGCGGCATCCTCTGCTGCTACGTCGCCACCACCACCCAGCTCGCCCGGACCGTCGAGTCCATCCGCGAGATCGGCTCCTTCAACGAGCCCACCGCCTGGGAGTCGATGATCCGCAACTGGCACATCGAGGGACTCGCCGTCCGCCCGGACCACCGGATGATCGGCCACACCGGCTTCCTCCTCACCGCCCGCCGCCTCGCCGACGGCGTCGAACCCCCCATGCGCCGCCGCCGCCCCGCCAAGGGCGCCTACGGCGACGACTACACCGGCCCCAACGCCGACGGAGGCATGGGCGACCGCTGACCGCCCGGGGCCAGAGAAACCGACCGAGCCGCGACCGCCGCGCCTCCACCAGCCCGCCCCGGCACCCGCCCACACTCCCTCCAACGCCCCCGCGCCGCGCCCGAGTTCCCCCACCCACCTGGGAACTCGCGCGCGGCGCGACTTCGTTGACCCAGCGGCACCGGGCCGCCACCGAAAGCACCGCCCCCACTCGACCCCAACCGCCCCCACCTGCCCCCATCGGACCGCAGCCGACCATCCGTCAGCTCTCCACGCCCACCGCGAATCAGCGCCGCACCGACCCTCCATCAGCTCCGCACCACCCACCGCCCACCCCGCCGTTCCCCCGCGCCGTGCCGTGTGGCACCATGCTGGCCACCCCCACCGGCACAGCCCTCACAGGAGACACTCCTAGTGCAGCACTCCGCCGTCCCGGAACTGGCCCAGGCACACGCACACACCCGCCCCATCCACTGGCTCGCCACCGCGACCGCCCTCGCCGGCGTCGTCGCCCTCTCCTCCATGGCACAGCCCGACGCGGCCACCGCCGCCCAGCCCGGCGACCGCGCGCCCAGCCCCGCCCCGGCCGCCGCGCCCCCCTCCACCGAGGGCGTCGCCTTCCCGATCGACTGCGGCCCCGTCGACGCCATCGTGGTCCGCGAAGCCACCGGCGACCTCGACGGCGACGACCGCCCCGAGACGGTCGCCGTCGTCCACTGCGACGCGACGATGAGCACACCCCCGGACGGCGTGTACGTCCTCACCCAGAGCACGGACGCCACCACGCCCCGCGTGGTCGCCACCCTCGTCGACCCCAAGGACCGCACCACCGTCCAGGAACTCGCCCTGCGCGACGGAGCCGTCCAGGCCACCCTCCTCGGCTACTCGTCCTCCGACGTACCTACCTGCTGCCCGGACCTCACCGAACATCCGACCTGGCAGTGGAAAGACGGATCGTTCCTCCGCCAGGAGTCCGCAGGCGCCCGCAGCGTCTGAGCCCCACCGGGCAAGCGGCCGACCCCCACCGGACCATCAAGGGGGACCCGACCCACGACCGCCGCATGACCTGGTCGGAGCAACCCCGCCCATTGGTGACCGTCAGTGACTGATCGCCACCGTGGGTGCCACCCGCTCCACCGGCCCCGTGCCCGCCCCCTGCCCGCCACCAAGGTCATCCGGCCCGTACGAAACCCCCGCGAACCCCAAGCCCGAACCGCCCGCGCGAACACTCTCCGTAACCACCCGCCGGGCGGACTCCCGCGCGCGCCACCACCCCCCTCCCGCCGTGATCCACCACCCGCGTGGACCCCTCCGGCAGGCCCCCGAACCGCACCGACGCAGGCAGTCCGGCCGTCCCCGCGGGCAACTCCAGCCAGCCACGGAGGAATTTGACACGTCCTCCCTCGGAACAGGCGGCTTCTGAATAGCGTTAGGTGGGTATCCAGACGGCGTGAGGGAGAGCGCAGGGTGACCGACGACACACCTTGACAGTCTTTGTGATCTAGGGGTTTCAATCGACACCCACCCAGGTAGGGTCTGGAAGCGTCCAGCTCCCCTTGGAGGAGGTGAGGACCGTGGCAGCCCACGACGACGACATGAACCGCGGCATCCGCCCAGGACGCGGGTCCGACGACCCGGCAGGGCAGATTGCCTACCTTGAGCAGGAGATCGCCGTCCTGCGGCGCAAGCTCGCCGACTCTCCGCGACACACGAGGATTCTCGAAGAGCGGATCGTCGAGCTACAGACGAACCTGGCCGGCGTGTCCGCCCAGAACGAGCGACTGGCCAACACCCTCCGCGAGGCCCGCGACCAGATCGTGGCCCTCAAGGAAGAGGTCGACCGGCTCGCCCAGCCGCCGGCCGGCTTCGGTGTCTTCCTGCAGTCCAACGAGGACGGCACCGCCGACATCTTCACCGGAGGCCGCAAACTCCGCGTGAACGTCAGCCCCAGCGTCGAACTCGACGACATGCGGCGCGGCCAGGAAGTCATGCTCAACGAAGCGCTCAACGTGGTCGAGGCCATGGCGTACGAGCGCGTCGGGGACATCGTCACCCTCAAGGAAATCCTTGAGGACGGCGAGCGCGCCCTGGTCACCGGGCACACCGACGAGGAACGAGTGGTACGGCTCGCCGAGCCCCTGCTGGACGTCACCATCCGCCCCGGCGACGCCCTCCTGCTCGAACCCCGCTCCGGCTACGTCTACGAGGTCGTCCCCAAGAGCGAGGTCGAAGAACTCGTCCTCGAAGAGGTCCCCGACATCGGATACGAGGCCATCGGCGGCCTCGGCAACCAGATCGAGGCCATCCGCGACGCCGTCGAGCTTCCCTACCTCTACCCCGACCTGTTCCGGGAGCACGAACTGCGCCCGCCCAAGGGAGTCCTCCTCTACGGACCCCCCGGATGCGGCAAGACGCTCATCGCCAAGGCCGTCGCCAACTCGCTGGCCAAAAAGGTCGCCGAGGTCACCGGCCAGGCCGCCGGCAAGAGCTTCTTCCTCAACATCAAGGGCCCCGAGCTGCTCAACAAGTACGTCGGCGAGACCGAGCGGCAGATCCGCCTGATCTTCCAGCGCGCCCGCGAGAAGGCCAGCGAGGGCACCCCCGTCATCGTCTTCTTCGACGAGATGGAATCGCTCTTCCGCACCCGCGGCTCCGGCGTCAGCTCCGACGTCGAGAACACCATCGTCCCCCAGCTCCTCGCCGAGATCGACGGCGTCGAGGGCCTCCAGAACGTGGTCGTGATCGGCGCCTCCAACCGCGAGGACATGATCGACCCCGCCATCCTGCGGCCCGGCCGACTCGATGTGAAGATCAAGATCGAGCGGCCCGACGCCGAAGCGGCCCAGGACATCTTCGGCAAGTACCTCACCGAGCGCCTCCCCCTGCACGGCGACGACCTCGCCGAGCACGGCGACTCCAGGAGCGGCACCGTCGAAAGCATGATCCAGACGGCCGTGGAACACATGTACGCAGAATCCGAGGAGAACCGCTTCCTGGAAGTCACCTACGCCAATGGCGACAAGGAAGTCCTCTACTTCAAGGACTTCAATTCCGGCGCCATGATCGAAAACATCGTGGGCCGCGCCAAGAAAATGGCGATCAAGGACTTCCTGGAGCACAACCAGAAGGGCCTCCGCGTCTCCCACCTCCTCCAGGCATGCGTGGACGAGTTCAAGGAGAACGAGGACCTCCCCAACACCACCAACCCGGACGACTGGGCCCGCATCTCCGGAAAGAAGGGCGAACGGATCGTCTACATCCGTACCCTCATCACCGGAAAGCAGGGCGCCGACACCGGCCGCTCCATCGACACGGTGGCCAACACCGGACAGTACCTGTAAAGGCAGGGCGGCTGCGGGTCCCCTCACCGGGTACCCGCAGCCGACTGTTTTTCCGGCCACGAACAGGCCACGGCTGGAGCAAGGCAATGACGCAAATGATCTCCCCACCAGCGCAAAGCCGTTCTAGGCTCTTCCGTACCGCCGGGTCGCGCAGTGCGGGGACGGGCACCGCACACGCACCGGAGCACCAGCGGTACTTGAGCGGCCCCCACGACCGAGGGTGCCGCCGGGCAAGGAGGGCCGCATGACCGTACGGCGAGTAATGGGCATCGAGACGGAGTACGGGATCTCCGTCCCCGGCCACCCCAATGCCAATGCCATGCTCACCTCGTCCCAGATCGTGAACGCCTACGCGGCGGCGATGCACCGGGCCCGCCGGGCCCGCTGGGACTTCGAGGAGGAGAACCCGCTCCGCGACGCCCGGGGCTTCGACCTCGCCCGCGAATCCGCCGACGCCAGCCAGCTCACCGACGAGGACATCGGCCTCGCCAACGTCATCCTCACCAACGGAGCCCGGCTCTACGTCGACCACGCCCACCCCGAATACAGCTCCCCCGAGGTCACCAACCCCCGCGACGCCGTCCTGTGGGACAAGGCCGGCGAACGCATCATGGCCGAGGCCGCCGAACGCGCCGCCCAGCTCCCCGGCGCCCAGCCCATCCACCTCTACAAGAACAACACCGACAACAAAGGAGCCTCCTACGGCACGCACGAGAACTACCTGATGAAGCGGGAAACCCCCTTCTCCGACATCGTGCGCCACCTCACCCCCTTCTTCGTCTCCCGCCAGGTCTTCACCGGCGCCGGCCGCGTCGGCATCGGCCAGGACGGCCATGACCACGGCTTCCAGCTCAGCCAGCGCGCCGACTACTTCGAAGTCGAGGTCGGCCTGGAAACCACCCTCAAACGGCCCATCATCAACACCCGCGACGAGCCCCACGCCGACGCCGAGAAATACCGCCGGCTCCACGTGATCATCGGCGACGCGAACCTCTCCGAGATCTCCACCTACCTCAAGCTCGGCACCACCGCGCTGGTCCTGTCCATGATCGAGGACGGCTTCATCGCCGTGGACCTCGCCGTCGACCAGCCCGTCCGCACCCTCCACCAGGTCTCCCACGACCCGACCCTCAAGCGCCTCGTCACCCTCCGCAGCGGCCGGACCCTGACCGCCGTACAGCTCCAGATGGAGTACTACGAGCTGTCCCGCAAATACGTCGAGGAACGCCACGGCGCCGACGCCGACGAGCAGACCAAGGACGTCCTGGCCCGCTGGGAAGACACGCTCAACCGCCTGGAGAACGACCCCATGAGCCTCTCGGGCGAACTCGACTGGGTCGCCAAGCGCGAGCTGATGGAGGGCTACCGCCGCCGCGACGGCCTCGACTGGGACGCCGCCCGGCTCCAGCTCGTCGACCTCCAGTACGCCGACGTACGCCCCGAGAAGGGCCTCTACAACCGTTTGGCGGCCCGCGGCCGGATGAAACGGCTGCTGGACGAGACCGAGGTCGAGCGGGCCGTGAGCAAGCCCCCGGAGGACACCCGCGCCTACTTCCGCGGCCGCTGCCTGGAGCAGTACGCCGACGACGTCGCCGCCGCCTCCTGGGACTCCGTGATCTTCGATCTGCCGGGCCGGGACTCCCTCCAGCGGGTCCCAACCCTCGAACCGCTTCGCGGAACGCGTAATCACGTCAAGGAACTACTCGACCGCTGTCGGACCGCAGAAGACCTGGTCAGGGTACTTTCCGGCGGCTGACAGCGACCCCGGGCGGGCCGTTCCCACTGGGTGGGAAGTCCCGCGCCCGGGAATCATCGAGGTGGTCCCCGTACGTTGGAACAACTGCGGGGCCATTGTCAGACCCGGCGAGTAGGGTCTGATCATGACCGATCGGCAGCAATGCCGAATTTGTCGGGCGAACCGAGCGGGGTGAGGGTGATGGCGACCAAGGACACCGGCGGCGGACAGCAGAAGGCGACGCGCTCCACGGAAGAGGTCGAGGAGCAGGCAGCGGAGACCCAGTCTGCCGAGGACCTCAAGGAGCGACACGAGAAGCTGAACGATGATGTGGACTCCGTCCTGGACGAAATCGATGACGTACTCGAGGAAAACGCCGAGGATTTCGTGCGCTCCTTCGTGCAAAAAGGTGGGGAGTAGAGGCGAATTGGCCATTTCGCCTTCGAATTGAAAATGGCGGGGGATGCGGGAATGGCCGAGGGACCGGACGCGAAGTGGTGCAGGAAGTGTGGGCGGGACTTGCCTCCTGCGGCGTTCGCACGAGATCGG
Source organism: Streptomyces sp. NPDC056734 (assembly GCF_042790455.1). Taxonomy (NCBI): domain Bacteria; kingdom Bacillati; phylum Actinomycetota; class Actinomycetes; order Kitasatosporales; family Streptomycetaceae; genus Streptomyces; species Streptomyces sp. NPDC056734. The sequence continues at coordinate 112,668 of NZ_JBHTZD010000014.1, read as the reverse complement.
AACAGGCGTGATGGCCTCCAGGTGCACTGCCGGGAGTGTGTGGCGCAGTACAGCGCCGCGCACTACCGGCGGCGCCGGGAGGCCATGGGTAAGGCCGTCCGCGAGCGGGTGGAGGTGCCCGAGGGGCACAAACTCTGCCGCAGGTGTGGTGAGGTCAAGCCGTGGAGTGAGTGGCATCGCAACGCGACTGCCTCGGACGGACTCTCCACGCGCTGCAAGACATGCCGAGCAGGCGAGGGCCGCGCCGGACATCTCAAGCGGCAGTACGGCCTCACCGAGGCCGAGCGGGGCGAGATGGTCGCCTCCCAGATGGGGCTGTGTGTGATCTGTCTGAAGGCTCCGGCCGTTCATGTGGATCACTGCCACAAGACGGGTAGGGTCCGTGGCGTACTGTGCTTCAACTGCAATTCGGCCATCGGCAAGTTGGGAGACGATCCCGACGCTGTACGTCGGGCTGCCGTCTATCTGGAAGGAACCTCGTGGAAGCCAACACTCGTAGCACCGGGCGTCTACCGGCTGCCTTCCTGACGCCTGGGTCGGCCTCGTTCGTGGACTTTCTCTCGGACCACCAGCCCGAGATGCTGCCGGGGAACCGCAGGCTGCCCCCGGTGCAGGGCGCGATCGAGGCGCCGCACGGCACGACGATCGTGGCCGTGACGTTCCCGGGCGGTGTCGTGCTGGCCGGTGACCGCCGGGCGACCATGGGGAATGTGATCGCGCAGCGGGACATCGAGAAGGTGTTCCCGGCCGATGAGTACTCGGCGGTGGGGATCGCCGGTACGGCGGGTCTGGCCGTGGAGATGGTCAAGCTCTTCCAGCTGGAGCTGGAGCACTTCGAGAAGGTCGAGGGCGCGCAGCTGTCCCTGGAGGGCAAGGCGAACCGGCTGTCGACGATGATCCGCTCGAATCTGGGCATGGCGATGCAGGGTCTGGCGGTGGTGCCGTTGTTCGCCGGGTATGACGTGGATCGGGGCAAGGGCCGGATCTTCTCGTACGACGTCACGGGTGGCCGTTCGGAGGAGCAGGGTTATGCCTCCACCGGTTCCGGTTCGATCTTCGCGCGGGGCGCGATGAAGAAGCTGTTCCGTGACGATCTGGACGAGGAGCAGGCGATCACCCTCGTGGTGCAGGCGCTGTACGACGCGGCGGACGACGATTCGGCGACCGGTGGTCCCGATGTGGCCCGCCGGATCTATCCGATCGTCACCGTGATCACCGATGACGGTTTCCGCCGGCTGGGCGAGGTGGAGTCGGCGGGGATCGCCCGTTCGGTGCTGGAGCGGCGGCTGGAGCAGCCTGACGGCCCGCGGGCCGCGCTGCTGTAGCCGGGGCGTGTGTCGTGTGCCTCTTGTGTCCGGGTGATCGAGTGACTTCCACAGAAAGGGACGGATAACCGGTGTCGACGCCGTTCTATGTCTCACCTCAGCAGGCCATGGCCGACCGGGCGGAGTACGCCCGTAAGGGCATTGCCCGGGGCCGCAGCCTCGTCGTGTTGCAGTTCGCCGACGGCATCGTGTTCGTCGGTGAGAACCCGTCCCGTGCGCTGCACAAGTTCAGCGAGATCTATGACCGGATCGGGTTCGCCGCGGCCGGTAAGTACAACGAGTACGAGAATCTGCGGATCGGTGGTGTGCGGTACGCGGATCTGCGGGGGTACACCTACGACCGGGACGATGTCACGGCCCGTGGTCTGGCGAACGTGTATGCGCAGACGCTGGGGACGATCTTCTCCAGTGCGGCGGAGAAGCCGTACGAGGTGGAGCTGGTGGTCGCCGAGGTGGGGGTGACTCCGGAGGGTGACCAGATCTATCGGCTGCCGCATGACGGTTCGATCGTGGATGAGCACGGTTCGGTCGCGGTGGGTGGGAATGCCGAGCTGATCAGTAATTACCTCGATCAGCGGCATGAGGACGGGATGTCTTTGGCCGCGGCGTTGAAGCTGGCGGTCCAGGCGCTGTCGCGTGAGTCCAATGGGAGTCAGCGGGAGATTCCGGCGGAGCGGCTGGAGGTCGCGGTGCTGGACCGGACGCGTCCGCAGAAGCGTAAGTTCCGGCGGATCGTCGGGAGCCAGCTGGTGCGTCTGCTGGAGGGCGGCGAGGCGCCGGCGGTGGAGGACGGGGACGCGGACGGCGAGTCGTCCGGTTCGGGTTCCGATGCGGGTTCGGGTTCCGACTCGGGTTCCGGTTCTGGGAAGTCCGCTGGGTCCGGCGACGAGTAGCCACCCGCCACCCCCGCTCGTCCCGCCTTTGCTTACCTGTGCCCCGGCCGTCCGGTCGGGGCACAGGTGTGTCAGGAGGGGCGTGGTGGGGCGGTGGAGCCCCGGATGACGAGGTGGACGGGGATGTCCCCGCCGTGGGGCTCGTGGCCTTCCAGGACGGCCAGGAGGGCTTGCATGCCGCGTTCGCCGAAGAGTTCGGCGTCGAGGCGGACGGTGGTGAGTTCGGGGTCGAGGGCGGTGGCGAGGGCGAGGTCGTCCAGGCCGGTGACGGAGAGGTCGTCGGGGATGGTCAGGCCGAGGCGGCGGGCGGCTTTGTAGACGCCGGCGGCGAGTTTGTCGTCGTCGCAGATGACGGCGGTGGGGCGGGGGCCCGGGGCGGTGAGGGCCTGCTCGGTGGCGTCGCGGGCGGCGTCGATGTCGATGGGCGCGCGGGTGGTGCGGACGGTCGCGCCGGGGACGGTGGCGAGGCGGGTGGTGAGTTCGCGGGCGCGTACCTCGAAGGTCCAGGAGGCGATGTCGGCCGCGAGGTGCAGGATGCGGCGGTGGCCGAGGCCGGTGAGGTGGTCGGTGAGCTGGCGGACGCCGTCGGCGATGTCGAGGTTGACGGTGGCGGCGCCGAGGCTGCCGTGGGGGTCGCTGTCGAGCATGACGAGGGGGAGCTGGTCGCCGCGGATGGCGGTGAGGGCGTCGGCGGCCATGGAGGAGGCGAGGACGCCGTCGAGGGCGGCCTGTGCGGAGGCGAAGGGGGAGCGGGCGGGGCCGATGCCTTCGGGGGAGGGGTAGAGGACGACGCCGAAGCCGTGGTGGGCGGCGATGCGGGCGGCGCCGGTGTAGACCCCGGCGAAGAACTCGGTGGTGAGTGCGGGGACGACCAGGAGGATCGTGCGGGTGCGGCCGAGGCGGAGGTTGCGGGCGGCGAGGTTGGGGCGGTAGCCGAGGGTGCGGGCGGCTTCGCGGACGCGTTCGGCGGTGGTCTCGGAGACCCGGCCGCGCCATTTGTCGCCGAGGACGAGGGAGACGGCGGCTTGCGAGACGCCTGCGGTCTGGGCGACGTCCCGGCTGGTGGGGCGGGTGCTGCCGTGTGCCACCGTGCGTCTGCTCCTTCTGCGTGGGCCTGCGTGGGCCTGTGTGCGCGTCCGGCTGTGTGGACGTCCGGTCAGCGCTCATGGTACGTATGACCTCGGACGTTATACGTAACACTTAGGCCGGAAGGGCGTGCGTGGTGGCCACGGGTTACCTGGAGATCCTCAGGACGAGATACGCCGTCCGGCTGCTCGTGGGCACGCTGGTGGGCCGGCTGCCGAACGCCACCGCGCCGATCGCGATCGTGCTGTTCGTCCGCGCGGAGGGCGGTTCCTACAGCCTGGCGGGGGCGCTGGCGGCGGTGTACGGCGTGGCGAACGCGGTGGGGCAGCCGCTGCTGGGCCGGCTGGTGGATCTGTACGGGCAGCCGCGCGTGCAGTTGCCGGCGGTGCTCGCCTCGGCGGCCGCCATGGCGGTGTTCGCGCTCGCGGGCACCGCTCCGCTGGTGCTCGCCTATGCGGCCGTCGCGGCGGCGGGGCTGTTCACGCCTCCGCTGGAGGGCGGTCTGCGGGCGCTGTGGCCGTCGGTGCTGCGCAAGGACGGGCAGGTGCACACGGCGTACGCGATGGACGCGGTGGCGCAGGAGGTGCTGTTCACGGTCGGCCCGCTGCTGGTCACGGTGTGTGTGGCGCTGTGGTCGGCGCCGGTGGCGCTGGTGGTGCTGAACGTGGTCGGGGTGCTGGGTGCGCTGTCGGTGGCCGTGTCGGCGCCTTCGCGCGCGTGGCGTTCGGCGCCCCGCGCGGCGCACTGGCTGGGGGCGCTGCGCTCGCCGGGGCTGCTGGCGCTGCTGGGGGCGTTTCTGTTCGTCGGTGTGGCGCTGGGTTCGATCACGGTGGCGGCGGTGTCGTACGCGGACGGCCGTGGTGGTGATGTGGTGTACGGGTGGCTGATGGCGGGCGTCGGTCTGGGTGCGCTGGTGGGGGGCGCGGTGTACGGGGCGCGGCGGTGGACGGGGGTGCCGGAGCGGCGGCTGCGGGTGCTGGTGGCGTTGCTGGCGGTGGGGTATGTGCCGTTGATGCTGATTCCGGGTCCGGTGGCGATGACGGTGCTGACGGCGGTGGCGGGGTTGTTCCTGGCGCCGGCGCTGGCGTGTGCGTTCGTGATCGTGGACCGGCACGCTCCGGCGGGGACGGTGACGGAGGCGTTCTCGTGGCTGGTGACGACGTTCACGGTGGGAGCGTCGGTGGGTACGGGGCTGGCGGGGCCGGTGGTGGAGTGGGGCGGGGCCCGGTGGGGGTTCGCGGTGCCGGCGGTGTCGGGGGCCGTGTCGTTGCTGGTCCTGGTGGCCATGGGGCGGGTCCTCGCAGCTCCTGTGCGGGAAGCGGTTGTGGCGGCTTCTTCGGAAAATGATCTGAACCGTGCCCCCGAAGCCCGTTTCAGTTCCGGTGAACGGGCGTAATGTTCAGTCATGGACCGCCGCATTTTCGGGCTGGAGAACGAGTACGGCGTCACGTGCACGTTCAGGGGACAGCGGCGTCTGTCTCCTGACGAGGTGGCGCGGTACCTCTTCCGCCGTGTCGTGTCATGGGGCCGAAGCAGCAATGTCTTTCTGCGCAACGGCGCCCGGCTCTATCTCGACGTCGGGTCACATCCGGAATACGCGACACCCGAATGTGACAACCTGACCGAACTGGTCACCCACGACAAGGCCGGCGAGCGCATTCTCGAAGGACTCCTGGTGGACGCCGAACGACGCCTGCATGAGGAAGGAATCGCGGGCGACGTCTACCTCTTCAAGAACAACACCGATTCGGCGGGAAACTCCTACGGCTGCCATGAGAACTATCTGGTGGCCCGGCACGGGGAGTTCTCCCGGCTCGCGGACATTCTGATTCCGTTCCTCGTCACGAGGCAGTTGCTGTGCGGTGCGGGCAAGGTGCTCCAGACGCCGCGCGGTGCCGTGTACTGCGTCAGTCAGCGTGCCGAGCACATCTGGGAGGGCGTCTCCTCGGCGACGACCCGCTCCCGGCCCATCATCAACACCCGGGACGAGCCGCACGCGGACGCCGAGCGTTATCGGCGGCTGCATGTCATCGTGGGTGACTCCAATATGTCCGAGACGACCATGCTGCTCAAGGTCGGGGCCACCGACCTGGTGCTGCGCATGATCGAGGCGGGCACGGTGATGCGTGATCTCACGCTGGAGAACCCGATCCGGGCGATCCGTGAGGTGAGCCATGACATCACGGGCCGCCGCAAGGTGCGGCTGGCCAGCGGCCGGGAGGCGTCCGCGCTGGAGGTGCAGCGCGAGTACTTCGAGAAGGCCGTGGACTTCTGTGAGCGCCGGGGCATCCGCACCGGTACGGTCGAGCAGGTGCTGGAGCTGTGGGGCCGTACGCTCGACGCGATCGAGGCCGAGGATCTGGACCGGATCGGTACCGAGATCGACTGGGTGATGAAGTACAAGCTCATCGAGCGGTACCGGGCCAAGAACAACATGACGATGTCGCATCCGCGCGTGGCGCAGATAGACCTCGCCTACCACGACATCCACCGCCGCAGGGGCCTGTACTACTTGCTGGAGCGCAGGGGGCAGGCCGCGCGGATCTGCAATGACCTGAAGATCTTCGAGGGCAAGTCCGTGCCCCCGCAGACCACTCGGGCCCGGCTGCGGGGTGACTTCATCCGCAGGGCGCAGGAGCAGCGCCGGGACTTCACGGTCGACTGGGTGCATCTGAAGCTCAATGACCAGGCGCAGCGCACGGTGTTGTGCAAGGACCCGTTCCGTTCGGTGGACGACCGGGTGGAGAAGCTGATCGCCGGTATGTGAGTGCCCCGTTCCGGACGATCGCCGGAACGCCACACGGGCGCCGTACGTTTCTCGTACGGCGCCCTTCTCACGTCGTAGAGTTGCGCGCACCCAACCGACAAGATCGATCGATTACGAGGCCCCCACCGTGCGCCGTCGCTCTGTTCTCATCGCCGTTCCCGCCGGCCTGGTCACTCTCGCCGGGTGCGGGGACGACGGCTCCGACTCCGGCGACGCCAGTGGCAGTGCGTCGCCGTCCGCGTCGGCTTCGTCGTCGGCGGCGCCGCCGCCGAAGATCGTGGACGGTCCGTTGCCGGCGATCACGGCGGGCACGAAGTTCGATGAGAAGCCGACGGTCGCCAAGGGCAGCGGGGAGCCGTCGGACCAGCTCGCGGTGAAGACGGTGATCGCGGGCGGCGGTACCACGGTCGCGGAGAACGACTATGTCCAGGCGAACTACCTGGGTCAGGTCTGGGACACGGCGACGGTCTTCGACAACTCCTACGACCGGGGTACTCCGCTGGTCATCCAGCTCGCGGCGGGTTCCATCATCGATGGCTGGCGGTATGCGCTGGCGGGCAAGAAGGCGGGCAGCCGGGTGGAGATGTCCGTGCCGCCGACCTGGGGGTACGGCACGTCGGGCAATGAGCAGGCGGGGATCAAGGGCACGGACACGCTGGTGTTCGTGGTGGACATCCAGAAGGCGTTCAACTCGAAGAGTTCCGCTCAGGGCACGGATGTCGCCCAGGACAATGTGGATCTGCCGAAGGTCGGTACCAACACGGACGGCAAGTCGCCGGCGATCACGGTCCCGAAGTCGGATCCGCCCACCGATCTGGTGGCGAACTATGTCATCGAGGGCGACGGGGTGGAGCTGGCGGCGGAGGATTCCGTGCTGGTGCAGTACAAGGGTGTGCTGTGGGACACGGGCAAGGAGTTCGACTCCAGCTACAGCCGTGACGCGCTGACGTCGTTCTCGCTCCAGCAGGTCGTCCAGGGCTGGTCGCAGGGCCTGACCGGCAAGAAGGTGGGCAGCAGGGTCCTGATCGTGGTCCCGCCGGCGCTGGGGTACGGGGACCAGCCGCCGGAGGGCAGCGGCATCTCGAAGGACTCGACGCTGATCTTCTCGGTGGACATCCTGGCGAAAATGTAGGCGGGGCGCCCTTCCGGCGCAGGGCGGGGCCCGCTGCCCGCGCCCCGGCGCGGTCGGGATGAAACACTGGACGCGTTGCACTATCCGCAGAAGACGCAGGAGCGAGACGTGAGCATCGACAAGCCCGAGGTCGACTTCCCGGGCGGCGAGCCCCCGGCGAACCTTGAGATCAAGGACATCTGGGAGGGCGACGGCCCGGAGGCGAAGGCGGGCGACACCGTCTCCGTGCACTACGTGGGTGTTGCCTTCTCCAGTGGTGAGGAGTTCGACGCGTCCTGGAACCGGGGGACGCCGCTGAGCTTCCAGCTCGGTGTCGGCCAGGTCATCTCCGGCTGGGACCAGGGGGTGCAGGGCATGAAGGTCGGCGGCCGGCGTCAGCTGGTCATCCCGCCGCATCTGGCGTACGGCGACCGGGGTGCCGGTGGCCGGATCAAGCCGGGCGAGACGCTGATCTTCGTCTGCGACCTGGTCAAGGTCTGATCGTCGTACGGAGCGCCGAGGCGTTCTGATTCCGGTCCGGTTCTCGAACGTGTCGCGTCCGGGACCGGACCGGATTCGATCAGCTGGGGTCCATGCCTGTGCGGGCATGGGCCCTCGGCTTTTGTGACCGTACTGTGGAACGGTACGGTCATCGGTCTAAGCACCATAGGGAAGGCGAAGGGCGTCGATGGCCATTGCCAAGGCCGAGCGGTTGATGAACCTCGCGCTGTGTCTGCTCGGGACCCGGCGCCCGCTCAGCAAGCGTGAGCTGCGGGAGTCCATTGAGGCCTATCTCGAAGCGGGCAGCGACGACTCCTTCAATCGCATGTTCGAGCGGGACAAGGACGATCTGCGCGAACTGGGCCTGGTCATCGAGACCGTGGAGAATCTGGACGGCGAGGTCGGCTATCTCGCCCGCCGGGACAGCAACCGGCTGCCGCCCATCACTCTCGACGCCGAGGAGGCCGCCGCGCTCGGGCTGGCCGCGAAAGTGTGGCAGCAGGCCCGGCTGGCCGGTGCCGCGAGCGGCGCGCTCCAGAAGCTGCGCGCCGCCGGACTGCCCGAGGACGTCGACCCGTACGAGGCCCACAGCGCCCTCGAACCCCGTATCCCGGTGCACGAGGCGGCGTTCGAGCCGCTGATGCTGGCCTGCCGCGACCGGCGCCCGGTCGCCTTCGAGTACCGCAAGGCCACCGCCGCGCACCCCGAGGCCCGTACGGTCGAGCCGTGGGCGCTGGAGTGCTGGCGCGGGCACTGGTATCTCGCCGGGTTCGACCGGGACCGGGGCGCCGAGCGGGTGTTCAGACTGTCGCGGATCACCGGGAAGGTGCGCTCGCGCGGCGGGCGGTTCTCGGTGCCCGTCCCCGATGTGGTCACCGTGCGTGAGACGGTCGCCGGCTGGGCGGGGGAGACCGCCGACCGCAGCGCCCGGATCCGGCTGCGCTCGGGCTCCGGGTACCCCTTGCGGGCGAAGGCCACCATGGTCCGGGAACTCGGCGACGGCTGGGACGAGTTGGATGTTCCGTACGGGCATGGACTGGATGCCTGGCTGGTGGAGTTCGGGCCCGATGTGGTGGTCCTGGAGCCGTCGGAGCTGCGGGCCGATGTGCTGGACCGGCTGCGTGCCGTGGCCAAGGGCTGAGGGGGAGCGGAACAGGAAGTGGGGACTGTGGCCGGTAAACCGATCAGGCCTGTGAACGCCATCGACCAGACCCGGCGGATGCTCTCCCTGGTGACCTATCTGCGGGAGCGGCCCGGGGCGCGGATCGAGGATGTGGCGCGCGCCTTCGGGATCACCGAGGACGAGCTGGTCTCCGATCTCGATGTGCTGCCCATGTGCGGGACCAGCTTCCGCGGTGGCGATCTGCTCGACATCGACACCGACGGGGAGCGGATCTGGTGGCACAATCCGGCCGCCCTCGGCGCGGAGGCCGCCGAGCCGCTGCGGCTGGCCGCCGACGAGGCGACCGCGCTTCTCGTCGCCGCGCGGGCGGTGTCCACCCTGCCCGGTCTGCGCGAGGGCGACCGGCAGGCGCTGCTGCGGGCCACCGCCAAGGTGGAGACCGCCGCCGGGGAGACGGCCGGGGCCAGTTCCCGGCTGTCGGTGACCTTCGAGTCCGAGGGCGGGGTCTTTGCCGATGTGGACCGGGCGATCTCCGAGCGCCGCCGGCTGTGGATCCGCTACTACTCGCCGGCCCGCGATGAGCTGACCGAGCGCGAGATCGACCCGATCCGTCTGGTCAGCGTGGGGCACACCTATGTGGAGGCGTGGTGCCGCCGCTCCGAGGCCCGGCGCACGTTCCGGCTGGACCGGGTCGCCGAGATCAAGGTCCTGGACGAGCCGTCCGCGCCGCCCGAGGTCGAACTGCGGGATCTGTCGGAGGGGCTGGTGCAGCCCGCCGCCGAGGATCCCGAGGTGGTGGTGGAGGTCGGGCCGGGCGGGCGCTGGGTCGCCGAGTACTACCCGCACGACAGTGCCGACGAGCTGCCCGACGGCGGCCTCCGTATCACCCTGCGCACCCCCGACCCGACGTCCCTCAGACGCCTGGCCCTGCGCCTGGGCGCCGACGGCCACATCGTGGCCCCCCGCGAGCTGGCCGCCAGCGCCCGCCAGGCGGCCCGCGAGGCGCTGGCGGCGTACGACGGCGTCGAGGCGGATTACACGGAGGGGACGGGTAGGACGGACCTGGAGGGTCAGTCGGGCGGGAAGGGGCAGTCAGGGCAGGCTGGGCAGTCGGATCAGACGGGCCGGACAGATCAGGTGGATCGGATGGGTCGGGCTGGATCGGATGGGTCAGACGGGTCAGATGGGTCAGATGGATCCGACGGGCCAGGCTGATCCGGGAGACCGGACCGTGGGTGCGTCAGGTGCGTCAGGTGCAGCGAGTGCACCGGGTGCGGTGAGTGCCTCGGGTGTGCCGGGTGAGTCGGATGCCGTCGGTGACGGTCCCGACGAGAGACCGGGCGGCGGATCGGGCGACCGGACGCCGTGAGCCGCGGGGGCGACCACCCTGGTGCCGGTGAAGGCGGTACGGGTGCGGTCGCGCCGGGCGCCGCCCGGGAGCCGCCGGATACCTGATCGCCGCTCCCGGCATCCGGCCCCCGGCCCCGGCATCCGGCAAGGGGTCCCGGCAGGCGGCCCGCCCCGGTTCCGGCCGGACGGCATCCGCCCCTGGGCGCAGCCCATGCGGGCCCCGGGCACCCGGGCCCCGGCCGGAGCCCACCCGGGCCTCCGGCCGGGCCCACCCGACCCCCCCGGCCAAGAGCGCCGAGGACACACGTACAACATGCGGGCAACACACGGGCGAGGGACCCGGCACCGGTCGGGGCGTCCGGGGTGATGAGCGAGGGAAGAGGAGCTGGCGCTGTGAGTGAGACGGTGTCGTCCGGTGCGCGGGGCATGACGGTCGCCGCCGCGTTCGCCGGGATGAGAAGTGTGGCTCCCGTGGTGTTCCGGGCGGGCTGCCCGGACTGCCGGGGCAGCTTCGAGCTGGGCGCGAGCGCGCTGCGGCTGGCCATCGGGGCCACCAGCCGCAGCACGTTCTACTCCTTCACTTGTCCGCAGTGCGAGACGCTGGTGCGCAAGCCGGCCAGTGAGCGGATCGTGCAGCTGCTCACCGGCGGCGGGGTCAGCACCCTGAGACTGCACTCGGCGCACTGAGGTCACTCCCGGGCCGCCTCGCGGTCCCGCCCGGATTCACGGCCCCGCCCGGACCGGCGTGCACCCCCGCACCCGTGACGGTCTAGGCTCTGGCCCATGTTCTGGCCGATGTTCGCGGTAGGCGTGGGTTTCCTGGGGATCATGGTGCTCGGTGTGCTCGCCGTCCGGGTTTTCCTGGCGGCCGAAGGACTGGGCCGCCAGGTCACGGAGTCCGCGACGCGGATCAACCGGGCCGCCGAGGATCTGGAACGGGCGTCGGTGAGCACCGCGCGATCTGCGGATTCGCTGTGAACGCGAGCTGTGGATCCGCCGTGAATCAGGGTTCGCGGGACAGGAGCGGCTGCGCTGTGCGACCAATGCGGAGTCCCGCGACGGACGCGATTTGGGCCCCTTCGCCCTGTCACCCGGCCGTATCCGGCAGGTACGCTGCTGATCGCGGCCCGGAGACGAGGCGCGGACCGCGGATTGGGAGTACGGAGTACGCACAGGGATTGCTCGGCGTTCACCCCTGAGCGTTACGATCGCTGTCGCACGGCTGATCGGACTCTTGTCCGACCGGCTGGACAGCACCCACCCAGCCGCCTCGGTGAGAAGGTAAAGACTTATGTTCGGAAGGCTCGGAGCCCCCGAGATCATTCTCATCCTCGTCGTCATCATCCTGCTGTTCGGCGCGAAGAAGCTTCCGGACATGGCTCGTTCGCTCGGCAAGTCCGCGCGCATCCTCAAGAGCGAGGCCAAGGCGATGAAGGACGACGGCAGCAAGACCGCCGCCCCCGCCGACCCGCCCACGACGGACGAGCAGGGCCCGGCTCAGCGCATCATCCAGGCGTCGCCCGGCGATGTGACCAGCTCCCGCCCGGTCACCGAGCCGACGGACTCGACCAAGCGCTGATCATGGGCCGGTGACCTCCGGCCCGCCGCACGAGATGGGAACGTGGGTTGCTGAAGCCTGCCCGCAACAAGGAGAAGGATCCCGAGGGGCGGATGCCCCTCGCGGAACACCTGCGTGAGCTCCGCAACCGGCTCGCCAAGGCGCTGCTCGCCATCGTCCTCGTCACGGTGGTCGCCGCCTTCTTCTACAACGACATCATCAACTTCTTCACCGACCCGATCCTTGAATCGGTCGGCTGCTCGCAGACCTTCGAGCAACTGGCGCAGTCGCAGGACACGACCGAACCGTGCGCGCAGATCACCATCAACGGTCTGCTGACGCCGTTCACGCTGGCGCTGAAGGTGTCCCTGATGGCCGGTGTGGTGCTGGCCTCGCCGGTCTGGCTGTACCAGCTGTGGGCGTTCGTCGCGCCCGGCCTGCACCGGCACGAGAAGAAGTACGCCTACGCGTTCGTCGCCACCGGCTTCCCGCTCTTCCTCGGTGGTGCCTTCTTCGCCTACAAGCTGCTGCCCACCACCGCCAAGGTGCTGATCGAGTTCACCCCGTTCGGCGTGGACAACCTGCTGCCGCTGGACGATCTGCTCGACCTCGTGACCCGTATGGTCATCGTCTTCGGCCTGTCCTTCGAACTGCCGCTGCTGCTGATCATGCTGAACTTCACCGGCGCGATCAGTGGCCGCCGGATGCTCGGCTGGTGGCGGGCCATGATCATGGGCATCACGGTCTTCGCCGCGATCGCCACGCCCAGCACCGACCCGCTGACCATGATGGGGCTGGCCGGGCCGATCTGGGTCCTGTACTTCGTGGCCGTGGCCGTCTCGCTGTTCAACGACCGCCGCAGGCGCCGCCGCGAGGCAGCGGGCCCCGCCGACGACGAGGCCTCCGACCTCGATCTCACCCCCGAGGCGATCGGCGAGGTGGAGACCGTGCCGGCTGCGCGCGCGCTGCCCGAGCAGGCGTCCTCGGACCGGGTCAACGGTTATGACGACGTGACCTGAGGATCCACCCGGGAGCCCGGGGGCTCCTCAGGGGGTCCGGGGGTCCGGGGTCCTCATAAGGTCTGGGGGATGACCGGCGAGATCAGTGACATCGGCGAGATATCCCTCTTCGTGAATCCCACCGCGGGTCGCGGCCGGGGCGCCCACGCGGCGCGGCCGGCCGCTTCCGCGTTGCGGGCCGCCGGATTCTCGGTGCGTACGGTCCTCGGGCGGGACGCCCCGGACGCGCTGGCCCGCGCGCGGGCGGCCGTCGCCGCGGGCACCGGTGCGCTGGTCGCCGTCGGCGGCGACGGCATGGCACACCTCGCGCTCCAGGCCGTCGCGGGCACCCCGACGCCGCTCGGTCTGGTCGCCGCCGGTACCGGCAACGATCTCGCCCGCGCCCTCGGGCTGCCCCTGCGCGACCCGGCCGCGGCGGGGCGGCTGATCGCCGACCGGCTCAAGGCCGCCCGGCTCCGGGAGATCGACCTCGGCCGGGTCGGGGACCGCTGGTTCGCGACCGTCCTGGCGACCGGCTTCGACTCACGGGTCAATGACCGCGGCAACCGGATGCGGTGGCCCACCGGGCGGCTCAAGTACGACCTGGCGATGCTCGCCGAACTCGCCGCGTTCCGCCCGCTGCCGTACCGGATCACGCTCGACGGCGGGGCCGTGCGGGAGATCGAGGCCACGCTCGTCGCGGTCGGCAACGGGTCCTCGTACGGGGGCGGGATGCGGATCTGTCCCGGGGCCGATCTCGGGGACGGGCTGTTCGACATCACCGTGGTGGGGGATTGCAGCCGGCGGACGCTGGTGCGGGTGTTCCCGAAGGTGTACCGGGGCACGCACGTCGGGCATCCGAAGGTGAGTGTGATGCGGGCCGCGACGGTCGAGATCGTGGCGGAGGGGCTCACCGGGTACGCCGACGGCGAGCCGCTGGGGCCGCTGCCGCTGACCGCGCGCTGTGTCCCCGCCGCCGTACGGGTCGCCGCGCCCTGAGCCGCGTGGATCCCGGCGGCGGAGCGGGGGCCGGGACGTGGATCGGGATAATGATCGTCCTGTTGTCAGTGCGGCCCGGTACGCTCGAAAGCACGATGACACAGGACCTCTCACCTGCCGAGCGGTACGCGGCAGCCCGCAGGCGTGCTGCGGACCAGGCCACCGCGCTCGCGTCCTTCCGCGAGATGTACGACTTCGGCCTCGACCCCTTCCAGATCGAGGCATGTGAGGCGCTGGAGTCCGGCAAGGGCGTGCTGGTCGCCGCCCCCACCGGCTCCGGCAAGACGATCGTGGGCGAGTTCGCCGTCCACCTCGCCCTCACCCAGGGCCGCAAGTGCTTCTACACGACACCCATCAAGGCGCTGTCCAACCAGAAGTACAACGACCTGTGCCGCCGCTACGGCGCCGACAAGGTCGGCCTGCTCACCGGCGACAACAGCGTCAACTCCGACGCCCCCGTGGTCGTGATGACCACCGAGGTGCTGCGGAACATGCTGTACGCGGGCTCGCGGACCCTCCTCGGCCTGGGCCATGTGGTGATGGACGAGGTGCACTACCTCTCCGACCGCTTCCGGGGCGCCGTCTGGGAGGAAGTGATCATCCATCTGCCCGAGTCGGTGACGCTCGTCTCACTCTCGGCGACCGTCTCCAACGCCGAGGAGTTCGGCGACTGGCTCGACACCGTGCGCGGCGACACCGAGGTGATCGTCTCCGAGCACCGGCCGGTGCCGCTGTTCCAGCACGTCCTCGCCGGGCGGCGGATGTACGACCTGTTCGAGGAGGGCGAGGGCCAGCGCAAGGCCGTCAACCCCGATCTGACCCGGATGGCCCGCATGGAGGCCAGCCGGCCCTCCTACCAGGACCGCAGACGCGGCCGGTCCATGCGTGAGGCCGACCGCGAGCGCGAGCGCAGACAGCGGTCCCGGATCTGGACGCCCAGCCGCCCCGAGGTCATCGAGCGGCTCGACGCCGAGGGCCTGCTTCCCGCGATCACCTTCATCTTCAGCCGCGCCGCCTGCGAGGCCGCCGTCCAGCAGTGCCTGTACGCGGGCCTGCGGCTCAACGACGACGAGGCCCGTCTGAAGGTCCGTGAACTGGTCGAGGAGCGCACCGCGTCCATCCCGTCCGAGGATCTGCACGTCCTGGGCTACTACGAGTGGCTGGAGGGCCTGGAGCGCGGTATCGCCGCCCACCACGCGGGCATGCTGCCGACCTTCAAGGAGGTCGTGGAGGAACTGTTCGTGCGCGGCCTGGTCAAGGCCGTGTTCGCCACCGAGACCCTCGCCCTGGGCATCAACATGCCCGCCCGGTCCGTGATCCTGGAGAAGCTCGTCAAGTGGAACGGCGAGCAGCACGCCGACATCACCCCCGGCGAGTACACCCAGCTCACCGGCCGCGCCGGACGCCGGGGCATCGACGTCGAGGGCCATGCCGTGGTGCTGTGGCAGCGCGGCATGAACCCCGACCAGCTCGCCGGGCTCGCCGGCACCCGCACCTATCCGCTGCGCTCCAGCTTCAAGCCGTCGTACAACATGGCGGTCAACCTGGTCGAGCAGTTCGGGCGGCACCGCTCGCGCGAGCTGCTGGAGACGTCGTTCGCGCAGTTCCAGGCCGACCGGTCCGTGGTGGGGATCTCCCGGCAGGTGCAGCGCAACGAGGAAGGTCTCGACGGCTACAAGGAGTCGATGACCTGCCATCTCGGCGACTTCGAGGAGTACGCGCGGCTGCGCCGCGAACTCAAGGACCGGGAGAACGACCTGGCCCGGCAGGGCGCCGCCCAGCGCAGAGCCGAGGCCGCCGTCGCGCTGGAGCGGCTCAAGCCGGGCGATGTCATCCACGTCCCCACCGGGAAGTACGCCGGGCTGGCGCTGGTGCTCGATCCGGGGCTGCCCGCCGGGCGGTCCAACGGGCATCGCGGCTTCGAGGCGCACGACGGGCCCCGGCCGCTGGTGCTGACCGCCGAGCGGCAGGTCAAGCGGCTCGCCGCGATGGACTTCCCGGTGCCGGTGGAGGCGCTGGAGCGGATGCGGATCCCCAAGTCCTTCAACCCGCGCTCCCCGCAGTCCCGCCGTGATCTCGCCTCCGCGCTGCGCACCAAGGCCGGGCACATCCCGGCCGACCGGCACCGCAAGCAGCGCTCGCAGGCCGCCGACGACCGGGAGATCGCCCGGCTGCGCGCCGAGCTGCGCGCGCATCCCTGCCACGGCTGCTCCGACCGTGAGGACCACGCCCGCTGGGCCGAGCGCTATCACCGGCTGCTGCGGGACACCTCCCAGCTGGAGCGGCGGATAGAGGGGCGTACCAACACCATCGCCCGCACCTTCGACCGGATCGTGGCCCTGCTGACCGAGCTGGACTATCTCCGCGACGACGAGGTCACCGAGCACGGCAAGCGGCTCGCCCGGCTGTACGGCGAGCTGGATCTGCTGGCCAGTGAATGCCTGCGCGCCGGGGTGTGGGAGGGGCTCGCGCCCGCCGAGCTGGCGGCCTGCGCGTCCGCGCTGGTGTACGAGGCGCGGGCCGCCGATGACGCCATGGCACCCAAGGTGCCGTCCGGGAAGGCCACGGCCGCGCTGGGCGAGATGGTGCGGATCTGGGGGCGGCTGGATGCCCTGGAGGAGGACTTCCGGATCACCCAGACCGAGGGGGTCGGGCAGCGGGAGCCGGATCTCGGGTTCGCCTGGGCCGCGTACCAGTGGGCCTCCGGGAAGGGGCTCGACGAGGTGCTGCGGGAGGCGGAGATGCCGGCGGGGGATTTTGTGCGGTGGTGCAAGCAGGTGATTGATGTGTTGGGGCAGGTGGCGGCGGCTGCGCCGAGCGGGTCGACTGTGGGGAAGGCTGCGCGTAAGGCGGTTGATGGGTTGTTGCGGGGGGTTGTGGCCTATTCGTCGGTGGGGTGAGGGGTTCGTCGGCGGGTGCGGGTCGGTGGGGGCTGGTCGCGCAGTTCCCCGCGCCCCTGAGGTCAGATGGCCGCACGGCGATTGACATATGCGCGCCAGCTCTGGAATGACGTGATGTCCCTCGCGTCTTCCAGTGCGCTTGGCTCGCACAGGAAGCCTGGGGTGGTTGTGCCTTCTGTCAGGTGGATTCGGCCCAGTGTCATCGGGCGGGGGAGGGTCGTCAGGAGGGTGCCCAGGGACTCCGGGGGGAGGGTCCAGATCTCTGTCTCGATCTCCTTGCCGCCCTCTCCTACGTACACCAGGCCCGGTTTTTCGGGGGTCGTGTTGAGGGCGTGGAGGTGGTAGAGGGGGGCCGTTGTTGTTGTGTGGGACAAGTGGGCGCCCAGGGACAGGAGTTGGGGGTTGAGGGGCTGGCCTGTCAAGTGGGCGCCCACCACTGCCACTTGGGCCTGTGGGGGCAGTGAGGCCGCCATGCGGGTCAGGCGGTCGTCGGTGAACGCCGGGCCGATCAGCATCACGCCGAACGGCAGGCCCGACACCTCGCCCGCCGGGACGGCCACCGCCGCCAGGTCGAAGAGGTTGGTGGAGTTGGTGAAGCGGCCCAGCCGGGCGTTGGCGCCCAGCGGGTCCGCCGTGACCTCGGCGAGGGTGGGGTGGCCCGGGGCGGTGGGGAGCAGGAGCGCGTCCGCGTCGGAGAGTTCCGTCAGGGCGTGGGCGCGCAGGACTTCCAGGCGAGCCTGGTCGGCGAAGAGACGGTGGGCCGGGACATCGCGGGCGCCGGTGATGATGCCGGACACGGTCGGGTCCAGGTCGGTGGCACCGGTGGCCAGGGACTTGTCGACAAAGGCGCCCACGGCCGTGTAGCGCTCGGCCACGAACGCGCCCTCGTACAGCATCGCCGCCGCCTGGGTGAACGGGGTGAGGTCCAGCGGTCGGATCTCGGCGCCCGCCTCCGCCAGCCGGGCCACCGCCGCCTCGTACGCCTGGGCCCAGCCCTCGTCCAGCTCGCCCAGCTGTCCGGTCGGCGGGACGGCGATGCGCCAGGGGCCCGGGGTGCGTGCGGGGAGCGGCGGGAGGTCCCGGGCCGGTGGGGCCGTCAGGTACGACAGGGCCGTCTCGGCCTCCGGGAGGGTGCGGGCGAACACCGTCACGCAGTCCAGCGTGGCGCAGGCCGGGACCACTCCGGCAGTCGGGATCAGGCCACGGGTCGGTTTGAGGCCGACGACGCCGTTGAAGGCGGCCGGGACCCGGCCCGAGCCCGCCGTGTCGGTGCCGAGGGCCAGATCGGCGATGCCCAGGGCGACCGCCACCGCCGAGCCGGAGCTGGAGCCGCCGCTCACCCGCGCCGGGTCGTGGGCGTTGCGCACGGCCCCGTAGGGCGAGCGGGTGCCCACCAGGCCGGTCGCGAACTGGTCGAGATTGGTGGTGCCCAGGACCAGCGCGCCCGCCGCGCGCAGCCGGGCCACCGCCGGGGCGTCCACGTCCGGGCGGTAGGCGTACGACGGACAGCCCGCCGTCGTGGGCAGGCCCGCCACGTCGATGTTGCCCTTGACCGCGAGCAGCCTGCCCGCCAGCGGGAGGCGTTCCCCGGCGGCCACGCGGGCGTCGAGGGCCGCCGCCTCCGCCTCGGCCTGCGCGCGCGGGCGCAGGCCGATCCAGATCTCCGGGCGGTCCACGGCCGCGATCCGCTCGTAGGCGGCACGGACCCGGTCGACGGTGGTGGACATGTTTGCTCGCTCCTTGTGTCGTCTGCTCGGGCGGCCGGGCGATCGGTGCCGGTTCGCCCGGTTGCCTGCTCCCTTGCTCAACCCGTCGCCGGGGCCAGGACGAGCAGGGCCGTGCCCGCCTCCACCTGGTCGCCGGGGCGGGCCAGTACTTCCGTCACCACGCCCGCCATCGGGGCGGACACCCGTGACTCCATCTTCATCGCCTCCAGCGCGAGCAGCGGCTGACCCGCCGTCACCGTGTCGCCCGGCGCGATGTTGACCTGCCACACCGACGCCGCGAACTCCGCCTCGACGAGCCGTCCGCCCGGCGGCACCGTCACCTCGCCCGCCGGGGGCGCGGGCGCTGCCGCCGCCTCGGCCCGGGTGAACTCGCCCGCCGCCTCCCACGCGTCCCGCTCCGCCGTGAACGCCGACTGCTGCCGGGCGCGGAACGCGGCGATCGACTCGGCGTCCCGGGCGAGGAACTCCTCGTAGGCGGCCAGTGAGAAGGTGCCCTCCTCGATCTTCGGCACGAACCGGCCGGAGATCAGGTCGGCGCGTAGTTCGAGGAGTTCGTCGGCGTCCACCGGGTACCACTTGATCCGGTCGAAGAAGCGCAGCAGCCACGGCTTGCCGGGCTCGAACGCGCCCCGCTGCGCCCACCCCGACCAGACCTGGGTGGTCCGCCCCACGAACTGGTAGCCGCCGGGGCCCTCCATGCCGTAGACGCACAGATACGCGCCGCCGATGCCGACCGAGTTCTCGGCGGTCCAGGTGCGGGCCGGGTTGTACTTGGTGGTGACCAGGCGGTGGCGGGGGTCCAGGGGGGTGGCGACCGGGGCGCCCAGGTAGACATCGCCCAGGCCCAGCACCAGGTACTCGGCGTCGAAGACCGTGCGGTGGACGTCCTCGACGGTGTCCAGGCCGTTGACGCGGCGGATGAACTCGATGTTCCACGGGCACCAGGGGGCGTCGTCGCGGACCCCCGCCATGTAGCGGGCGATGGCCTCGCGGGTCGCCGGGTCGTCCCAGGACAGGGGGAGATGGACCGTGCGGGACGGGACCACCAGGCGGTCGGTGGGCGGCAGGGCGGTCACCAGCCGCCGTACCCGGGGGAGCAGGTCGTGCTGGGGGAGCCGGGCGGGGTCGGTGCGGATCTGGAGGGAGCGGATGCCCGGGGTGAGGTCCAGGACCCCGGGCAGGTCCGCCGCGCCGACCGCCTCCATGAGGGCGTGCACCCGCATCCGCAGGGCGAGGTCGAGCTGCATCGGACCGAACTCGACGAGGAGGTTGTCGTCGCCGCAGCGCCGGTAGGTGACATCGCCGTCCCGGGCCAGGACGCCCCCGTCGACGATCTCCGCGCGCGGTGAGCCGTCCACCCGGACCGGGGTGAAGCGGACCGTGTCGCCCGGCCGCAGTTGGCCCAGCTTCCAGCGCTCGCCGCTGAGCACGGTGGCCGGGCAGACGAAACCGCCGAGCGAGGGGCCGTCGGGGCCGAGCAGCACCGGCATGTCGCCGGTGTAGTCGACGGCGCCGACGGAGTACGGGGTGTCGTGGATGTTGGACGGGTGCAGGCCGGCCTCGCCGCCGTCGGTGCGGGCCCAGCGCGGCTTGGGGCCGACGAGCCGTACCCCGGTGCGGGCGGAGTTGAAGTGCACCTTCCACTCGGCGGCGTAGAAGTCGCGGAGGTCGTCCTCGGTGAAGAACTCCGGTGCCGCGTGCGGGCCCTCGACGGCGCCGAGGTGCCACACGGAGGTGAAGGCGGGCGGGTCGGTGACCGGGGTGCCCTCGGCGAGCGTGCCGCCGTGCAGGACGTCGCCGGTGCGCAGCGCCCGGCCGCCGTGTCCGCCGAACCGGCCCAGCGTGAAGGTGCTCGCGCTGCCCAGGAAGGCGGGGACGTCGAGGCCGCCCGCGAACAGGACGTAGGTGCGCAGTCCGGGTCCGGTGGGGGCGCCGATCTCCAGGAGGGCTCCGGCGGGGACGGTGACCGGCGTCCACTGCGCGAGCGGTGTGCCGTCGAGCGTCACCGGGGCCGGGGCGCCGGTGACACAGACGGTGGTGGGGTGGGTGAAGCGCAGGGACGGGCCCTCAAGGGTGCATTCGAGGCCGGGGGCGCCCTCGGGGTTGCCCAGGGCGAGATTGCCGAGGCGGAAGGAGCGGTCGTCCATGGGGCCGCTCGGGGGGACGCCGATCTGCCAGTAGCCGGTGCGGCCCGGCCAGTCCTGGACGGTGGTGAGCGTCCCGGCGGCGGCCACCTCGATCCGCGGGGTGGGGTCGTGGACGCCGGCGAGGGTGGCCGTGGAGTGGTGCGCGGCGCGGAAGTCCGGGTGGGTGAGGGCCGCGCGGACCAGGCCCAGGTTGGTCTCGATGCCGTCCACGCGGGTGCGGGCCAGCGCCTCGTCCAGCCGTTCGAGCGCGGTCCGGCGGTCCGGGCCGTGGGCGATCACCTTCGCGAGGAGCGGATCGTACGACGTCGTCACCTCCGTGCCGGTCTCCACCCAGCCGTCGACGCGGACGCCCGGCGGGAACTCCACCCGGGTCAGCAGCCCGGCGCCGGGCCGGTGGTCGCGGGAGGGGTCCTCGGCGTAGATCCGGGCCTCGACGGCGTGACCGCGCGGCGGTCCCGGGTCGCGCACGACGTCCCGCTCACCGCGCGCCAGCCGCAGCATCCAGGCGACCAGATCGACGCCGTACGTCTCCTCCGTGACCGGGTGTTCGACCTGGAGGCGGGTGTTGACCTCCAGGAAGTACGCCTCCTCGCGGGCGGCGTCGTACACGAACTCGACGGTTCCGGCGGAGCGGTAGCCGACCGAGGCGCACAGGTCGCGGGCGGCGGTGGCGAGCCCGGCGCGGACGCGGTCGGGCAGGCCGGGGGCCGGGGCCTCCTCCAGGACCTTCTGGTTGCGGCGCTGGAGGGAGCAGTCACGGTCCCCGAGGGCGACGACCTTCCCGGCGCCGTCGCCGAAGATCTGCACCTCGACATGGCGGGCGTGCTCGACCAGCCGTTCCAGGAACACGCCGGGCGTCGCGAAGGACGCGGCGGCGACCCGCTGCACCCGCTCCCACGCCTCGGTCAGTCCGGCGGCGTCCCGGCACGCCGACATGCCGATGCCGCCGCCACCGCCGGTGGCCTTCAGCATCACCGGGTAGCCGATGACCGCCGCCTCGCCGAGCGCGTCCTCCAGGGTCGCCAGCAGTCCCGTGCCCGGCGCCAGCGGCACCCCGGCCGCCTGGGCCGCCGCCCGCGCGGTGTGCTTCGTACCGAACAGCTCCAGCTGCCGGGGCGTCGGGCCGACGAACACGATCCCCGCGTCCTCGCAGCGCCGCGCGAAGGAGGCGTCCTCGGACAGGAAGCCGTAGCCGGGGTGGATCGCGCCCGCGCCGGTGTCCTTCGCCGCCTTCAGCACCAGATCGGCGTCCAGGTACGACTCCCGCGCGGGCGCCGGACCGAGCCGCACCGCCTCGTCCGCGAGCCGCACGTGCGGGGCGGAGCGGTCCGGGTCGGAGTACACGGCGACCGTGCGCAGGCCCAGGTCACGGGCGGTGCGGATGATGCGTACGGCTATTTCGCCGCGGTTGGCGATCAGGAGGGTGTCGTAGGTCATCGGGTGGCCTCCGGGGTCGTCCGCGAGGCCCTGGGCTTCCTGATGGTCAGCTCGACCGGGGTCGGCTCGAAGCCGTTGCAGGGGTTGTTGATCTGGGGGCAGTTGGAGACCAGGACGAGGACCTCGCGTTCGGCGCGCAGGGTCAGGGAGCGGCCCGGGGCCGAGCGGCCGTCGACGATGCCGAGGGTGCCGTCCGGCTCGACGGGGACGTTCATGTACCAGTTGATATTGGAGACCAGGTCGCGCTTGCCGAGGCCGTACCGGGCGCCCTCGGCGAGGAAGTTGTCGACGCAGGCGTGCTGGGACCAGGTGTGGTGGCCGTAGCGCAGGGTGTTGGACTCCTTGGAGCAGGCGCCGCCCACGGTGTCGTGGCGGCCGACCTCGTCCGCGGTCACCGTCATCAGGGGCGTGTGCTCGGTGGAGAGGAGCACGCTGCCGGTGCTGAGGAAGATGCCGCCCTGGGCGTGGATCGTGTCGGGCGCGCTGTAGCGGATCGCGGTGTCCTGGGCGTCGTAGACGAGGAAGTCGACGGCCTGGTTGCCGTGCAGGTCGGTGATGGTGAGGGTCTCGCCGGGGCGGATCACGGACGACCAGGCGGCGCGGGCGGGGACGGTGGTGTGGGTGACGGGGGTGGTGTCGGGGTCGGGTCCCGTGTCGGCCCCGGTGTGCTGGGTGCTGGTCATGCGAGCCCCCTCGCGGCGAGGAATTCGGTGGTGTTGAGGAAGGCGCGGTGGCCCTCGGGGGTGGCGTCCCACAGCGGGTCGCCGGGGCCGGTCGGGGCCGCGCGCCAGGCGAGCACCTCCAGCGGGGTGCTGTGGTAGCCGGCGCGCGGATCGAAGGGATGCGGGACATTCGCGATGAGTACGGTGATGTCCTGCTCGGCGCGCAGGGTGACGCTCGCGCCGGGCCCGGCCGAGCCGGTGAAGTCCAGGGCGCCGTCCTCGCCGACCTCGACGCCCTGGAAGAAGGAGAGCGAGGGCGGCAGATCGCGGGGTCCGAGGCCGTTCTTGGCGGCGGCCAGCTTGAACAGTTCACGCCCGGCGGGGAAGGCGGACTGGGGGGTGCCGTCGCCGTAGCGGGCGGTGTTGCGGACGAGGGTGGAGGTGCCGCACAGGGCGTCGTGGCGCCCGGAACTGTCGGCGACCGTCGACGCGAGCACCCGCCCCTGGTCGGACAGCAGGAGCCCGCCCTCGCCCAGGTAGGCGTTCCACTGCACCTTGACCGTGTCGGCGACGTTCAGCCGCTCCCAGGGACGGTCGGCGGCGTACAGCAGCAGATGGGCGCAGGCGTCGCCGCGCAGATCGGTCAGGCGCAGCTCGGTGCCGCGGGCGAGCACCCGGTGGGTGTAGTTCCCGCCCGCGACCGTCTCGGCCCACACCAGATGCCCCGCCTCGCAGGGCGGCCCCGGCCAGTCGGCGGCCGGTACGACGGGCATGGCCTCGGCCCGGGTGCCTTGCTGCGCCCGTGCGTGGGCTCGGGCGCCGTATGTGGTGGCTGTTGCCATGGGGAACCTCCGGCGGGGTACCGATGGGACACGCGAGGGGACTTCTGAAGGGGACCTATGAAGGGGGTTTCTGAAGGGGGTTTCTGTCGCTCGACAGAAATTAGGTGGGGGTCGGGTCCTCGGTGTTGCCCGTGTGTTCCCGGGGAGTTACCGATCGCTCACGGAGGGCGGGCGCGCGGGTGGGCGGTGATCGTCCGGAGTGGTGGCGGTGATCACCCGGCGATGGGCTGTGCGACGATCGGGCGTATGGGGACGACGGATGGTGCACGACGGGTCGGACGGCCCCGGGCCGCGGGGCGCTCGGACAGCGGGCTGGAGCCACGCGCCGAACTGCTGGTGGCCGCCGCCGAGTTGTTCACCACCCTCGGCTACGCGGCCACCTCCACCCGGGCCCTCGCCGAGCGGGCCGGGATGCGGCAGGCGTCGATGTACCACTACGTGTCCGGCAAGGAGGAACTCCTCGCCGAACTCCTGGAGTCGACGGTCACCCCGTCGCTCGCCTACGCCCGTGAACTGCTCGCCGATGACGTCCGGCCCGCCGAGCGGCGGCTGTGGGAGCTGTGCCGGGCGGACGTGGAACTGCTGTGCGGCGGCCCCGACAACCTGGGCGCGCTGTATCTGCTGCCCGAGGTGCGCAGCGAGCGGTTCGCCGGGTTCCACGCGGTGCGCGCCGAACTGCGCGATGCCTACCGGCAGTTGCTGGCCGCCACGGACGCCGGGGGTGCGCTGGCCAAGGGAGAGCTGGAGCTGCGTACGGATCTGGTGTTCGGGCTGATCGAGGGCGTCATCCTGGTCCGGCGCTCGGGGCCCGAACGCCCGGTGCGGGTGTTCGCGGCGGCCACGGCGGATGCGGCGCTGCGGATCGTGGGGGGCTGAGCGGGAGCGGCTGCGCGGGGCGGTTGCGCGGGGGCGCCCGGCAAAGGGGCGCGCTCCGGCTCTCGCGGGCTGAGGTGGCTTCACTCGTCACAGTGAGAGGAATTCGGACGCCCGTACGCCGCTACACAGCGTGTGCGAAATGGCGCTCAGTGTGCAAATGGGGCCGAGACTACTCCCGTCGCGCCGCCATTTCAGGGGCTTGTCGAAGATGACACGGCGATGATCCGCTCGGACTAAGCTCGCCCGTAGCGCACCGAGTTGAGAGCATTCGTGCGTTTGTTCCCAAAAATCCCCAAGGTCTCGAACATCCCGAAGTTTCGATGCGGAGTGTTCCCCCGGCGCAGGGCCCCCAAGCACGCCCGGCGCACGTCCGATGCCCGCGCTGTCCCGTCCGATGCCCGTCTGATGCCTGTCCGATGCCCGTCCGATTCCTGCCCTGTCCACGTCCGATGCCCGTCCGGCATCCGCCCGGCTTCCCCGCCGATTCGCTTCCGAGGGCCCACATGGTGAGTGTTCAACCCCCACCCCGACGCCGCGAACTTCCCTACACGCGCCTGCTGTTGCTGCCCGCCGTACTGATGGCCGCGGCGACCGGCGCCGCCGTCGCCCTGGTGCCCCCGGCCGCCCGGCTCGCGGTCGGCTGCTGCGGCGCGGTGGCCACGCTCCTGGTGATCCTGACCGCAGCCGAGGTGGTGCGCCGCGGCCGGGCCATCCGCGAACTGCGGGCCGAACACGCCCGGTACACCGCCGAGCTGGAAGAGCGGATCGCCGCCAACGACGGGCGCATGCTCTATCTCGCCACCGACATCGTCCCCGGCGCCATCGACCACATGCGCAAGGGCAACACGGCCCGGGAGACGCTCCTGGAACTCGACGAGATCGAGGAGGGCTGGGGCAGCATCCCCGAGGTCCAGAAGGAACTGATCCGGCTGATGCTGCGGATCGTCGACCACGAGGAGAACCTGCGCGACTCCGCCCAGCGCTCCTTCGTCAACGTCGCCCGCCGGGTCCAGGCCATCGTCCACCAGCAGGCCAACGAACTCCGCGAGATGGAGGAGGACCACGGCACCAACCCCGAGGTCTTCGACGACCTGCTGCGCATCGACCACGGCACCGCGCTGATCGGCCGCCTCGCCGACTCCATCTCCGTGCTCGGCGGCGGACGCCCCGGCCGCAACTGGCCCCTGGACGTCTCCATGTACTCCACCCTGCGCGGCGCGATGTCCCGGATCCTGGAGTACCGCCGGATCAAGCTGAACAACATCGCCCGGCTCAGCGCCAAGGGCATCTACGTCGAGCCGATCATCCACGCCTGCGCGGAACTCTTCGACAACGCCACCCGCTACTCGCCCCCGCACACCAAGGTGCATGTCACCGCCATCGAGGTGCAGAGCGGGCTGGCCATCGAGATCGAGGACGGCGGCATGGGCCTGGGTGAGGAGTCCCGGGCAAGTGCCGAGGAGATGATCAAGAACGCCATGATGGGCGTCGACATGCAGGAACTCGACGACAGCCCGCGTCTGGGCCTTGCCGTCGTCGGGCGGCTGTGCGGCCAGTTCAACATGAAGATCGCGCTGCGCACCTCCGCGTACGGCGGGGTCCGCGCGGTGCTCATCGTGCCGATGAACATGCTCACCCACGAGCGCGGTGTCGGCCTCGCGCACGGCATCGGCGCCACCGGCATCCCGGTCACCGGCGACGCCCTGCCGGGCCCCGCCCGTCCGCCCAAGAAGCGGCGCCCCACCAGCCCGAAGATCCCGCAGGGGGTCTCCCTGGAGGACGACGTCCCGGTCATCACCGAGTGGACGGCCCACGGCCTGCCGCAGCGCCGCAGCCGGGCCACCATCCCGATCACCCAGCGGATCACCGAGCAGTACCGCGCCCAGTACGCCGCCGAAGCCGCCGAGAAGGCCGAGCGCGAGGCCCGTGAGGCCGCCCTGGCCGCCGGGACCCGTAGGCCGGAACCCGAGCCCGAGCCGGCACCGGAGAAGGAGTTCGTGCCGCCCGGGGCGTGGGTCGAGTCCTTCTGGGAGGGCCTGAAGAAGGACCTGCCGCCCGGCACCCACCCGACCGACTTCACCCGGAACCCGACCAAGTACCTCTACCTGATCGACGAGACGGCCCGCACCGAGGCCGATGATGACGAAGGGGACGTCAAGTGACGTACCGCGCAAACTTCGACTGGCTGCTCAAGGACCTGTACGACGGGGTGCCGGGCATCGAGATGATCGTGGTGCTCTCCGCCGACGGTCTGCGCCTCGCCCGCTACTCCGGCGACCCGGACGCCGCCGACCGGGTCGCCGCCGCCTGCGCGGGAATGCAGAGCCTCGCCAACGCCGTCGCGCAGGAACTGTCCGGCAGCGACGGCGAGATGAACCTCATCGTCATCGAGATCGACCGCGGCTACTTCTATCTGATGGCGGCCGGTGCCAACGCCTATCTCGCGGTCCTCTCCGACATCAGGTGCGAGCCCGGCATGATGAGCAACCGCATGCGCGACCTCGTCGTCCGGATCGGCGCCCACCTCACCAGCCCCGCGCGGCACAGCAACGGGCAGACCGTATGACGCCTCCCAAACGCCAGAGGCGTTACCCCCAGGAGCCGCTCCGGCCACCGCCGCTCCCGTCGACCTCCCAGCCACCGCCGGGTGCCGGTGGCGACCGGAGCGCCCGGGACGGCCACCCCCGGGAGAACCGGCACCCTGAGAACCCGTCCCCGCCGCAGAGCCACGCCCCCGAGGCCCGGCGCCCCGACGACAACCCCCCGGAGGACACCGCCCCCGGCGACGGCAGGCCCGGCGGCAACCCCGAGCGCTTCTACGTCCTCGGGGGCGCCGACGGCGAGCGCGCGGGACTGGACCTCGTCACCCTGATCGTGGCGCGCGCCGAGGACCCGCCGCCCTCCACCGCCCCCGAACAGGCCGCGGTGCTGCGCCTGTGCGCCGCCCCCCTGTCCGTCGCCGAACTCTCGGCCTACCTCAGCCTCCCGTACAGCGCGGTGACCGTCCTGCTCACCGAGATGCTGGCGGCCGGACTGGTCCACGCGCGGGCCCCCATCGTCCGCCAGGCGCTTGCCGACCGGTCCCTTCTCGAAGCGGTGATGCATGGACTTCAAAGGCTCTGACACCCTCCCCGGCCCCCGCACCGAGGACCATCTCCCGCACACGGCCAGGGCCGCGGTGAAGATCGTGATCGTGGGCGGGTTCGGCGTCGGCAAGACCACCATGGTCGGCTCGGTCAGCGAGATCAGACCGCTGACGACCGAGGAGACCATGACGCAGGCCGGCGTCGGTGTCGACGACAACCGCGGCTCCGACACCAAGACGGCCACCACCGTGGCCATGGACTTCGGCCGCATCACCGTCTCCGAGCAACTGATCCTCTATCTGTTCGGCACCCCCGGCCAGGAACGCTTCTGGTTCCTGTGGAACGGCCTGTTCGAGGGCGCCCTCGGCGCGGTGGTCCTGATCGACACCCGGCGCCTGGAGGTCAGCTACGACGTCATGGGCCGGCTGGAGGAGCGCGGTGTGCCCTTCGTGGTCGCCGTCAACACCTTCCCCGGCGCCCCGCACTACCCCGTGGAGCAACTGCGCACCGCCCTCGACCTCGCCCCGGAGATCCCCATCGTGGAGTGCGACGCCCGCCGCCGGGCCTCCAGCCGGGACACCCTGACGACCCTCATGCGCTTCCTGCACAAGCTCGCCACGGCGGGCGTCCTCACCTGACCGGAGCCTTTCCGTGACGCCAGAACCCCACCCCTCGACCGGTACGGACGACCTCCCCGGCGCCCCGCCCCCCGGCTGCCCTGCCCACCGCCCCGGCCCCGCCCACCGCCCCGGCCCCGGCGACCCGCAGCGCCTCTACGGCCCCGAGGCGCTCGACCTCAGCGGCCTGTACGAGAAACTCCGCGCCGAACACGGCCCCGTGGCGCCCGTGCTGCTCCACGACGACATCCCCATGTGGGTGGTGCTCGGCCACGCCGAGAACCTGCACATGGTGCGCAGCCCCGCGCAGTACACCCGCGACAGCCGCATCTGGACCCCGATGACCGAGGGCAGGGTCAAGGACGACCACCCGCTGATGCCGCACATCGCCTGGCAGCCCATCGCCTCGCACGCCGAGGGCGACGAACATCTGCGGCTGCGCGGCGCGGTCACCGGCGCCGTGTCCACCATCAACCACCGCTCGCTGCGCCGGCACATCAACCGGCACACCCAGCGGCTCGTCAACCGGTTCTGCGAGCGGGGCACCGCCGATCTCGTCAGCGAGTTCACCGAGCATCTGCCGATGGGCGTGATGTGCGAGATCCTCGGCATGCCCGACGAGTACAGCGATGAACTCGTGCACGCCGCCCGCGACACCCTCAAGGGCACCGAGACCGCCATCGCCAGCCACGCCAAGGTCATGGACGCGCTCAGCAGGCTCACCCTGCGCCGCCGCGCCGACCCCCAGGAGGACTTCACCGGCTATCTCGTCCGCCACCCCGCCAAGCTGAGCGACGACGAGGTCCGCGAGCATCTGCGGCTGGTGCTGCTCGCCTCCTACGAGACCACCGTCAACCTGCTCTCCAGCGTGCTGCGCATGGTCCTCACCGACCCCCGCTTCCGTGCCCAGCTGAGCGGCGGCCAGATGACCGTGCCCGAGGCGGTCGAGCAGTCCCTGTGGGACGAACCGCCGTTCAGCACGGTCTTCGCCTACTTCGCCAAGCAGGACACCGAGCTGGGCGGCAAGCGCATCAAACGCGGCGACGGCCTGCTGTTCGCGCCCGCACCGGGCAACATCGACCCCCGCGTGCGGCCCGACCTCGCCGCCCATATGCAGGGCAACCGCTCCCACCTCTCCTTCGGCGGCGGCCCGCACGAATGCCCCGGCCAGGACATCGGCCGCGCCATCGCCGACACCGGCGTCGACGCGCTGCTGATGCGGCTCCCCGACGTGGAACTCGACTGCCCCGAGGACCGGCTGCGCTGGACCGAGTCCATCGCCTCCCGCCATCTGGTCGCCCTCCCCGTCACCTTCGGCCCCAAGCCGACGCAGGACATCCAGACACCCCCGGCGGTCCGGCACCCGGAACCCCCTCCGACCTGGGAGATCGTCTCCCCCCGGCCGGGCACGGCCCTGACCGCCCCCCTGCGCACCAACCCGTCGCCCCCGCCGACGCCGTACCCGCAACCGCCCGAGCCCGCCCCGGAACCCGAGAAGCGGCCGGGCGCGTGGCGGCGGTTCGTACGGTGGTGGAGGGGGGACTGAGGAGGAAGCCGGGGCGGGACGGCGGTCCGGCTGCGGCGGGGGGCTACCGCCCCGCAGCCCACTCCTCCGGCTCCGCCCAGGCCCCCAGCACCCGCCCGCTGCGCAACCGGTGCTCCACACCCGTCACCGGGTCGGTGAACTCCAGCGCCCGTGCCAGTAGTTGCAGCGGGCGGCGGAAGTCGCCCGGCGGTACGGGCGGGGCGATCGCCGGATACAGCGGATCGCCGAGGATCGGCACCCCGAGGGCGGTCATGTGCACCCGCAGCTGATGGGTCTGGCCGGTGGCGGGCAGCAGCCGGTACCGGCCCAGCCCGTCGGCACGGTGCTCGACCAGCGTGACCTCGCTGACCGCGTTGGGCTCGCCCGGAATCTCCCGCGCGGCCAGCACCCCGCGCTCCTTGAGGATCCGGCTGCGCACGGTCCGGGGCAGGGCGAGCCCGGGATCGTACGGCGCCACCGCCTCGTACTCCTTGCGCACCCGGCGCTCGCCGAACAGCCGCTGGTAGGCGCCGCGTTCCCCGGGCCGGACGGTGAACAGCACCAGCCCGGCCGTGAGCCGGTCGAGGCGGTGCGCGGCGCCCAGCGCGGGCAGGTCCAGTTCACGCCGGAGCCGGGCGAGGGCGCTCTGTACGACATGGCTGCCGCGCGGGGTGGTGGCCAGGAAGTGCGGCTTGTCGGCGACGACGAGATGCTCGTCGCGGTACACCACGTCGATCGGGAACGGCACCGGCACCTCGTAGGGCAGCTCGCGGTGGAACCACACGTACATCCCCGGGACGAACTCCGTCTCCGGCGCCACCGCCCGCCCGTCCGCCCCGACGACCAGCCCCGCCTCGAACATCCCCGCCACGACCCCGGGCCCCGCCCCCGACAGCCGCTCCACCAGGTACTCCCGCACCGACCCCCACTCCCCCTCCCACGGCAGCCGCACCCGCACCGCGTCGACCCCGTCACGCTGGGGGAGCGGGGCGGGCGGGGGAGCGGAACGGCGGGTCATGGTGGGTTCAGGGTACGAGGTGGGGTGCGGGGCCGGGAAACGGCGGCGGGTGGGGCCGCGCTTGGGGCCGTGCGGGTGCCGGAATTCGCCGGGAGCGGGCTGTCGTGGCCCGGCAGGATGCCGGACATGCCTCTTCTTACTTCCCGGGTGCTGCCCGCCGGTGTTCTCGCCGGGAGCCCGCAGCCCACGCTCCCCACCGGTGACGGACTGCTGCTGCGCCCCTGGCGGGACGGGGACGTGCCCGCCGTCCACCGGGCGTACCAGGACCCCGCGCTGCACCGCTGGCATCTGCGGGCCGCGGCCGGCGCGGACGAGGTGCGGGGCTGGGTCGAGGAGTGGCGGGCGCAGTGGGCGGCGGAGAGCGGGGTCCAGTTCGCGGTGGCCGGTGAGGACTCCGGGCGGCTGCTCGGCCGGGTCGCGCTGTGCTCCCTCGCGCTCGGGGACGGCATGGCCGAGGTGGCGTACTGGACGCTCGCCGAGGCCCGTGGCCGACGGGTCGCCGTCCGTGCCGCCGACGCCCTCGCCCGCTGGGCCCTCGACGACATCGGCTTCCAGCGCCTCGAACTGCACCACTCCGTCGCCAACGAGGCGTCCTGCCGGGTCGCCGCCCGAGCCCGTTTCGCCCTGGAGGGCACCAAGCGCTCCGCGCTGCTCCACACGGACGGCTGGCACGACATGCACCTGCATGCCCGGGTGCGCGGGGACTGACGGCGACAGGACGATGACGACGGGCCCTACGCCGGGATGGTCGTCGTGGGCGTCTCGGCCGGCACGGGCACCGGCACCGGCACCGGCACTGGCACCGGCTGCGGGCGCCGGGTCCGCCACGCCCGGTAGGCCGCCCCGGCCGCGACCGTGACGGTCAGGAATATCAGGGTGAACCACTGGAAGTACCAGTGCCCGCCCGCCGGGTCGTACACCTCGGCGCGGGGCCAGGCCAGATTGACGGTCATGAACAGGCCGTACAGGAGGGCCAGGGCGTTGACGGGGACGCCCCAGCGGCCCAGGGAGAAGAGCGGGGCGCCGGTCTCGTCCGTGCCGGTGCCAGGGAGACGGCCGCGCAGACGGGCGATCAGGAGCGGGCCGGTGACCATCGCGTAGGCCAGGTAGAGCATGACGATGCAGGTGGTGCCGATGGCGAGGAACGCCTCCGGGGACGCGAAGTTCAGCAGGAGCAGCGCGGCGGCCAGCACGCCGACCACCAGGGCGGGGGCGTGGGGCATGCCGGTGCGGGGGTTGACGCGGGCCAGGCGGCGGGAGAAGGGGAGCTGCCCGTCACGGGCCATGGAGAAGAGCATCCGGCAGGCGGACGTCTGGATGGCGAGCGTCGCCACGGCGATGGCCACGACCACGTCGGCCAGCAGCAGCCGGCCCACGCCGTCGCCCAGGCTGCTGGTGAGGACGTAACTCAGCCCGTCGACGGCGAGCCGGCCGTCGGTGAGGCTCGGCGCGGCCAGCAGTCCGCCCAGCACGATCAGCCCGCCGAGCAGGCCCGCCGCGCCGAGCGCCGTGAGGATCGTGCGCGGCGCGGTACGCCTCGGATGGTGGGTCTCCTCGCTCATCTCGCCCGCGCTGTCGAACCCGATCATCACGTACGCCGCCGTGAACGAGCCCACCAGCAGCGCGCCGAGGAGCCCGGACTCGGCGCCGCCGGTGGTGTGGAAGGTGATGCCGGGGGAGCGCTCGGAGTGGGTGAGGAGCAGGACGACGATCAGGATCGCGCCGATGATCTCGGCGGTGACGCCGATCCGGTTCACCGCCGACAGGACCTTGTTGTCCAGGGTGTTGACCAGGGTGGTGAGGGCCAGCAGGAGCACGCCGAGAACGGCGGCGTTGGCGGCGCCGTCGGCGGAGGTGGGGGCCGGGTCGTCGCCGATCAGCTGGAAGCCGGACCAGATCGCGGGCAGCACCATCTGGAGCGCGAGCGCCGCCGCGGCGACCACCACGATCTGCCCGATCACCATGATCCAGCCGGCGAACCAGCCGAACGCCGCGTTCGAGAGCCGGGTGGACCACTGGTAGATGGCGCCGGAGATCGGGTAGCGCGCGGCCAGTTCCGCGAAGCAGGCGGCCACCAGGAACTGTCCCACCAGCACCACCGGCCAGGTCCAGAAGAAGACCGCGCCGCCGAACGCGTAACCGATGGCGAAGAACTGGAAGACGGTGGTCAGGACCGAGATGAAGGAGAACCCGGCGGCGAACGAGGCGTACCGGCCCAGGCTGCGGTGCAGTTCCTGGCGGTAGCCGAACTCGGCGAGCGGGCCGTCCGGGGCGGACTGCGCGGCGCGCGGCGGGTCGGGGCGGACGTCGGAGTCAGCGGTGGTGGTCACGGTGGCACCTGCCTGGGAGCGCGGAGAATTCCTGTCGAGCGACAGAAATTAGGGACGCGCTGTTTCGGCCGCGTGACACGGCCATGTCCGCTCCGGACCCATGTGCTCACGTCGTGGCCAATGTCCGACGGTCGCGATATGTCGTGTGTGTGCGGGGGCTTGCGGTTTGCGGTTTCGGGGGGTGTCCGGGTACGTGGAACGGCGGCGCCCTTGGTGGGGCGCCGCCGTTCTCGGGATTGCCGGGGGAGGGGGGTCGGCTGCGGCGTACGGCAGGGGGGTGGGGCGTACGGGTGGCCCAGGTGGCTCAGGTGCGTCCGGGTGCGTCCGGGCAGACCGGGTCAGGCCGCCGTCTGTTCGCCGTCGCTCGTCTCCTGCTCCGCCTCGATCCGGGCGTTCCAGTCCCGCTTCGCCGCCTGCCAGCCGTCCTCGTCGTGGCCGAGTCGCCAGTAGCCGGAGATGGAGATGTCCTCGCGGGGCACCTGGTGCTCGATGCGCAGCATCCGGCGCAGATCCTTGACCCAGCTCGCCTCGCCGTGCACGAACGCGTGCATCCGGCCCTCCGGGAAACGCAGCGCCCGTACGGCCGTCACCAGCGCCTCGCCGACCGGGCGGTCACCGCGGTGCAGCCAGACGATCTCCGCGTCGGAGTCGATCTTCTGCTCCTCCTCGGGGCCGGAGACCTCCACGAAGGCCCGCACCTGCGCCCCGCGCGGCAGCGCCTCCAGCGCCGCGGCGATGGCCGGGAGCGCGCTCTCGTCGCCCACCAGCAGATGCCAGTCGGCGCTCGGGTCGGGGGCGTAGGCGCCACCGGGGCCGAGGAAGCGCACGGTCTCACCGGGCTGTACCCGCAGCGCCCAGGGGCCCGCCAGGCCCTCATCCCCGTGGATCACGAAGTCCAGGGTGAGGTGGCGCAGCCGGGGGTCCCAGGCGCGCACGGTGTAGGTCCGGGTGACCGGCCACTGCTCGCGCGGGAACTCGGCGCGGATGCGCTGGACGTCGAACGGCTCGGGGTAGACGACGCCCTCGGCCGGGAACAGCAGTTTCACGTAGTGGTCGGTGCAGCTGTCCGCCGCGAAATCGGCGAGGCCGTCGCCCCCGAGCACCACGCGCTGCATATGAGGGGTCAGCCGCTCGGTGCGGACGACCTGCGCGGAATGCGACTTCGGCGGCCTGCGGGCCGGACGTGCTGCCATGACAGCCTCCCTGCTGTTCCATGCTTAGGTTTACCTAAGTTAGCACTCCATTCCCGTCGGCACCCGCCCTTGTGCGGCGACATGACCATGTTTTGGCATAGTGACCGGCTCTCGCACCTGTGCGGAGCAGGGCATTTTCCTATCGTGTGTTTGCGGTGGCCGATTTTTGGTGAAAGGGCCTGCGGCCAGCGGCGGGTGTTACCGGACCGCGTGTCACCGGACCGCGTGTCACCGGACCGCCTCCAGGGTCAGCAGCAGCCGGTGCAGGGAGCCGCCCAGATTCCAGCGGGCCGTCAGCTCGTCCAGCGCCGCCCCATCGCGCGGCCCGTGCGGCAGCGCGGTGTCCACCGGCGGCAGCGGTACGTCGTCGGCGACCCGGACCACCTTCGGCGCGACCTCGACATACGGCCGCGCCTCCGTCAGCCGCTTGCGCTGCGAGGGGGTGAGTCTGGCCCGGGGGTCCTCGACGGCGGCCATGATGCCGGCCAGGTCACCGAACTCGGCGAGCAGCTTCGCCGCCGTCTTCTCCCCGATGCCGGGCACGCCCGGCAGACCGTCGCTGGGGTCGCCGCGCAGCAGCGCCAGATCCACATACCCGGCGCCGTCCACGCCGTACTTCTCGCGGAGCACCGCCTCGTCGGTGAGCTGGAGCATGCCGACGCCCTTGATCGGGTACAGCACCCGCACCCCGCGCGCGTCGTCCACCAGCTGGTACAGATCACGGTCGCCGGTGACGATGTCGACCGGGCCGGTGGCCCGCGCGGTGAAGGTGCCGATCACGTCGTCCGCCTCGTAGCCCGCGACGCCCACCCGGGCGATGCCGAGCGCGTCGAGGACCGCCTCGATCACCGGCACCTGCGGGGACAGGGTGTCCGGCACCTCTTCCGCGTCCGGCCCGCTCTCGCGCTCCTCGGCCACCCGGTGCGCCTTGTACGAGGGGATCAGCTCGACCCGCCAGTGGGGGCGCCAGTCGGCGTCCATGCAGGCCACCAGGTGGGTGGGGCGGTGGTCCCGGACCAGGCGTTCGATGAATTCCAGCAGTCCGCGCACCGCGTTCACCGGTGTGCCGTCCGGGGCCTTCACGGACTCCGGGACGCCGAAATAGGCGCGGAAGTAGAGCGAGGCGGTGTCGAGGAGCATCAGCTGTCCGGTCACCTTCGCATCATGCCGCACGGCACTGACAACGGGCTCGGGGGCACGGGCGGGGCGCGGGGTCACCGGTCCGGCACGGGAAGGCGCCCGGAAGGTCAGGTCCGGCGCGGGAGGTCGCCCGGAAGGTCAGGTCCGGCGGGGGAGCCGCCTCGAAAGTCAACTCCCACCTCAAATCAAGACCCACTCCCTGTGAGCCGGAACACATTTCGTTTGGCGCGAGAGGGCAGGGGCAGGCGCCGCCTCGGAGTGATGCCGGTTGCAGCTTCACCGCTGCGAGGCCCGGCGTCGCTCCTTTGTCCTTGCCCCCGAGACAAGAGGTTCGCGTGTCATCCAGGCTTGAGGCCGAGCACCTGTACAAGGTGTTCGGAAGACGACCGGCCGTTTCCGTACAACGGCTCCGCGACGGAGCCGACCGGGAGGAGTTGCGCGCCGACGGCACCACAGCCGCCGTGATCGACGCCTCCTTCACCGTGGAACCCGGTCAGATCTTCGTGGTCATGGGGCTGTCGGGATCCGGCAAGTCCACCCTGCTGCGCATGCTCAACGGGCTGCTGGAGCCGACCGCGGGCGCCGTCCGCTTCGACGGGCAGGACCTCACCGGGCTCACCCCGCGCGCGCTGCGCGACGTACGGGCCCGGAAGATCAGCATGGTCTTCCAGCACTTCGCGCTCTTCCCGCACCGCAGCGTGCTGGAGAACGCCGGCTACGGACTCGCCGTACAGGGCGTGGCCCGGGCGGAGCGGGAGCGGCGGGCCGCCGAGGCCCTCGCCCTCACCGGCCTCGAAGGCTGGGAGAAGTCCTGGCCCGACGAGCTGTCCGGCGGTATGCAGCAGCGCGTCGGCCTCGCCCGCGCGCTCGCCACCAACGCCGATCTGCTGCTGATGGACGAGTCCTTCAGCGCCCTGGACCCGCTGATCCGCCGGGACATGCAGGACCAGCTGCTGACCCTTCAGCGCACCCTGAAGAAGACCATCGTCTTCATCACCCACGACCTCAACGAGGCCATGCGCCTCGGTGACCGCATCGCCGTCATGCGGGACGGCGAGATCGTGCAGAACGGCACCGCCGAGGACATCCTGCTGCGCCCGGCCAATGACTACGTCGCCTCCTTCATCCAGGACGTCGACCGCTCCCGCGTGCTGACCGCCGAGGCCGTCATGGACACCGAGCTGCGCGGCGACGAGGCCGACTGCCGCTGTCCCACCGCGGCCCCCGGCACCCCGTTCAACGAGCTGTGCGCGCTCAGCGCCCGGCTGCCGCACCCCGTGGCCGTGCTGAGGGACCGCGAGCTGGTCGGCGTGGTCCCCCGGCAGCGGCTGGTGGCCCTCGTCGGCGACGAGCGGGGCCCGGTCGAGCCCTGCGGGACCCCCCGCGGCCCAGGCGACCCCAGCAGCCCAGGCGGCTCAAGCGACCCCAGCAGCCCAGGCGACCCAAGCAGCCCAGGCGGCTCAAGCGACCCCAACAGCCCAGGCGGCTCAAGCGGCCCACGCAGCCCACACAGCGGGGAAGACCGACCCGGCCGCGAGGACCAGGGCGGCGAGAAGGTGATCGCCCGTGCCTAGAATCCCCTTCGGCGACTGGGTCAACAGCACCGTCGACTGGCTCCTGGACAATGTTGCCTGGCTGTTCGACTTCCTGAAAACCCTCTTCCTGGGCGTGTACGACGGCATCGACGCCGTCCTCCAGGCCCCCCAGCCCCTGCTGCTCGCCGGTATCTTCGCCGTGATCGCCTTCTGGCTGCGCGGCACCCTCGCCGGAGTGCTCTCCTTCGCGGGCTTCGCCTTCATCGACTCCCTGGGGCTGTGGGAGAACGCGATGATGACCCTCTCCCTGGTCCTCGTCGCCACCCTGATCGCCCTGGTGATCTCGGTGCCGGTCGGCATCTGGGCCGCCCGCTCCGAACGGGTCAGCGGGCTGGTCCGCCCGGTCCTCGACTTCATGCAGACGCTGCCCGCGATGATCTACCTCATCCCGGCGATCCTCTTCTTCGGCAGCGGCGCCCCGGCCGGCATCGTCGCCACCCTGATCTTCGCGCTCGCCCCCGGCGTCCGGATGACCGAACTCGGCATCCGCCAGGTCGACAAGGACCTGGTCGAGGCCGCCGAGGCGTTCGGCACCAGCCGCCGCGACATCCTGCTGCGGGTCCAGCTGCCGCTCGCCCTGCCCACCGTCATGGCCGGCGTCAACCAGGTGATCATGCTGGGCCTGTCCATGGCCGCCATCGCCGGCATGGTCGGCGCCGACGGCCTCGGCGCCGATGTCAACGAGGCCCTCGGCCAGCTCAACGTCGGCCTCGGCTCGGAGGCGGGCGTCGCCATCGTCATCCTCGCGATCTACCTCGACCGGATGACCGGCGCGCTCGGCACCCAGGTCTCCCCGATGGCCCGCCGCGCCGCCGCCCGGGCCCGTGCCGCGCACACCGCGCACGCCGTCAAGGTCTGGCAGTACCGCCCCCGCCCGGCCGTCGCCATGGCCGGAGTCCTGGTCCTCGCCCTGGTGGCGGGCGGCCTCGGCATCTTCGGCGGCGGCAAGAGCACCTCCGACACCACCGCCACCGCCGACGCACGCAACGTCGGCAAGGGCGAGCAGCTCACCATCGGCTACATCCCCTGGGACGAGGGCATCGCCTCCACCTTCCTGTGGAAGGAGATCCTGGAGCAGCGCGGCTACGAGGTCGAGGCCAAGCAACTGGACGCCGGGCCGATGTATACGTCCCTGGCGGCCGGAGACCTCGACTTCGAGACCAATTCCTGGCTGCCCACCACCCATGAGCAGTACTGGGAGAAGTACGGCGACCGGCTCGAGGACCTGGGCTCCTGGTACGACGAGACCTCCCTGGAACTGACCGTCCCCAGCTACATGGAGGACATCGACTCCCTGGAAGACCTCAAGGGCCAGGCCGACCGGTTCGGCGGGAAGATCACCGGCATCGAGGCCAGCGCCGGTGAGATGGCCCTGCTGAAGAGCAAGATCCTCAAGGAGTACGGCCTGGAGGGCGAGTACCAGGTCGTCGACAGCTCCACCCCGGCGATGCTCGCCGAGCTGAAGCGGGCGTACGCCAAACAGGAACCGATCGTCGTCACCCTCTGGTCGCCGCACTGGGCGTACAACGACTACGACCTGAAGAAGCTCAAGGACCCCAAGGGCGCCTGGGGTTCGGGCGACGGGGTGCACATGCTCTCCCGCCAGGGCTTCACCGACGAGCACCCGGTCGTCGCGCAGTGGCTGCGTGACTTCACCATGACGGAGGAGCAGCTCACCGGCCTGGAGGCCGAGATCAACAAGGCGGGCAAGGGCGACCAGCAGCAGGCCGTGCGCACCTGGCTGGAGCAGAACCCGGGCCTGGTCGACACGTACGCGCCCGTGCCGGACACCGGCGCTCCGGGAACACCGGACCAGACGGGGTGACCCCCGCGTGACTGTCCCAGCGGTCGGCCCCGCCCGCGAGCCCCTGCCGAAGCCCTGCCGAAAAGTCACGGCAAGAATCCGGCCAATCACGGAGTGCCACCACCAGGCGGCACCAGGCGTCAACCGGCGCACGAATGTTCAGGAATCCGGCGCGAAGCCCCGCCACACGCGCCGGACCGGCCCCTCCACGCCGTACGCGATCCCGCGAAATGGCGTGAATCGAGGGGCCGGACCTCGGACAATGTGTCGGCGATATGACGGCCACCCGAAACGGTTTGCCGAACATGCGTAGGGTGCAGAGAACTCATCAGAAGAGAACCACGCCACCGGAAGAGGACTCGTCACCGCAAGAAGAGGACTCGTCACCGGCGGAAGCGGACTCGTCACAGAAGAGAACTCGTCGCAGGATGGACCGAAGCACCCGGACCGACGCGCGAAGGAGGGAGCCGGAGCGATGGGCGACCACAAAGAACAGCCCCTGCGGGTGGGCGCGGCCGTGCGGCGCCGCCGCCGGGCCCTGGACCTGACCCTCGCCGTCGTGGCCGAGCGCAGCGGCCTGTCGGTGCCCTTCCTCAGCCAGGTCGAGAACGACCGGGCGCGGCCCAGCCGCAGCTCCCTGGAGAAGGTCGCGGACGCCCTGCGCACCACCGCCGTCGAACTGCTCGCCGCCGCCGACCCCGCGTGCAGCGTGGACGTGGTGCGCGCGGAGCAGGCCGAACCGGTGACCGGGCCCCGGGTGCGTTCCCTGGTGCGCGGTCACCACCAGATGCAGGCGTCCGAGTTCACCGGCGACCACGAGGCGGGCCGCGAATTCCAGCACCGCAACGACCAGTTGCTGTACGTCGCCGACGGCGCCGTCGAGATCGAGGCCGAGGGCCGGGTCCACCGCCTGGGCCGCGCCGACTCGCTGTATCTCACCGGCGGCGTCCGGCACCGCTGGCGGGCGACCGAGCCGGAGACCCGGGTCCTGGTCGTCGCCGTGTCCGAGCACATCGAGGCCGTCGAGGACCGCCCGTAGGGCCCTTCAGCGCTCCCCGGAGCCGTCAGGGATGATTGCGGGTATGCCGCCGCGTGTCGTCTCCCTGGTGCCCTCGCTGACGGAGGCCGTCGCCGTCTCCCTCCCCGGTGTCCTGGCCGGCGCCACCGACTGGTGCTCCCACCCGCCCGACCTGGCCGTGACCCGCGTACGGGGCACCAAGAACCCCGACGTGGAGCGGATCGTCGCCCTCGCCCCCGATCTGGTGATCGCCAACGAGGAGGAGAACCGCGAGCCCGACCTGGCCGCCCTGCGCGCCGCCGGGATCGAGGTCCTGGTCACCGAGGTGCGCACGGTTGCGCAGGCGTTCACCGAACTCGCCCGGGTCCTCACCGTCTGCGGTGCCCCCTCCCGGCCGCGCTGGCTGGACGAGGCCGAGGCCGCCTGGGCGGCGCTGCCCGCGCCCGGCCGCCGCAGGACCGCCGTCGTGCCGATCTGGCGGCGCCCCTGGATGGTCCTGGGCCGCGACACCTTCGCCGGGGACGTCCTGGCCCGCCTCGGCGTGGACCATCTGTACGCCGCCCACCCCGAGCGCTACCCGAGGATCCCGCTGCCCGAGCTGCTGGACGCGAAGCCCGACCTCGTGATCCTCCCGGACGAGCCGTACCGCTTCACCGCCGACGACGGCCCCGAAGCCTTCCCCGGCATCCCCAGCGCCCTGGTCGGCGGACGCCATCTGACCTGGTACGGCCCCTCCCTCAGCGAGGCCCCGCGGGTGCTGGGGCAGGCGCTGCGAGCAGCGCTCCGCTGAGCACGCCCCGTACGGTGTGCGCGGCGGCCGTGAGCCAGGCGGTGACCAGCACCGCGTACAGCAGCACGGCGAGCGCGTCGAAGGCGAGGAGCCCGGTGTGCCGGGCCAGCGCCGCAGCCCCCGTCACACAGGTGCCCACCGGGAACGTGAACGCCCACCACGTCATCGCGAAGCGCAGCCCCAGCCGGCGCGCCCGCACCACGAAGGTTGCCGCCAGGACGAACCACAGCAGCGCGAACCCCATGACCGGCACCCCGTAAAGCACCGCGAACACCCCGAACCCGGCCGCGTACGGCTCCGGTACGACCCCCGGGGCGACGTCCGCGAACTGCCCGGCGGCGGTCGTGGACTGCCCCAGCGGGCCCAGCACCAGGAACAGCGCCGGGGCCAGGGCGGGCGGCGGCGGGCCGCCGGTGAGCAGCCGGGCGAAGATCAGCGGCAGCGTCAGCAGCGTCGCCACCAGGCTCAGCCCGAACAGCGCCACACACGCCAGCAACAGCGTCGCGCGCGGCTGGCCGGGCGGCAGATGCGGCACCAGCAGCGGCCCGAGCGCCGCCGACACCATCGGCGCGACCAGCGGCAGCAGCCACACCCCACTGGCCTGCCCCGGCCCGACCCGATGCCGTACGGCCATCAGATACGGGACGGTGACCGCCGCCGCCAGCCCGATCGCCGTACCGGCCGTGAACAGCACGGCGTCCAGGGCGACCGCCGCCGTGGTGCCGATCCAGTCGGCGCCGACGGTCACCGCACCGCCGCCGACCGCCAGCAGGGCCATCGCCAGACAGCCGTAGAAGGGGGCCATGGCGGGGTCGAGGAGATGTGCGCGGGCCTGGTCGGCGTGGTGCCGCCAGTGCAGGGCCCGCGCGCCGAGCAGCACCACGAGCAGCAGCAGGGACAGCGCCCATACGGCGGCGCACAGGGTGCGCAGGCCGGGGACCTGGACGGGCAGCGCCGCGCCGGCGGTGGCGACGATGGCGGTGCCCATGACGGCGGCGTACCAGTTGGGCCCGAGATGACGGACGGCCCGCGCGCGGACCCGGCCCGGGGTGACGGGGAAGGGCAGGGGACGGACGGCGGTGACCATGCCTCCACGGTCGCGCCGCCGCGCCCCCGCCACCAGGGACTACGCCTCTATGGGGGCATAAGCTGGAGTTATGAGCAGCATGGAGAGTGTGGAGGGTGGCGAGGGCCGGGACGCGGACCACCGTCCGGTGCCGGGCGCGCTGGCCCATCGGGTGCCGGATCTCGGGGCGCTGGAGCTGCTGCTGGCGGTGGCCCGGCTCGGCAGCCTCGGCGCGGCGGCCCGGGCGACGGGTATCAGCCAGCCCGCCGCCAGCAGCCGGCTGCGCTCGATGGAACGCCAGCTCGGTGTCGCCCTGCTCGACCGGTCGCCGCGCGGCTCCCGGCTCACCGACGCGGGTGCGCTGGTGACCGACTGGGCCCGCCGGGTGGTGGAGGCGGCGGAGGCGTTCGACGCGGGCGCGCAGGCGCTGCGGGACCGCCGTGACTCCCGGCTGAGGGTGGCCGCCAGCATGACCATCGCCGAATACCTGCTGCCGGGCTGGCTGCTCGCGCTGCGCGTCCAACGCCCCGACACCGCCGTGTCGCTGCTCGCGGGCAACTCGGCGACGGTCGCCGAACGCCTGCTCGCCGACGAGGCCGACCTGGGTTTCGTGGAGGGACTGTCCGTGCCGTCCGGCCTGGACTCCGTGGTGGTGGCCCACGACCAGCTGGTGGTCGTCACGGCTCCCACCCACCCCTGGGCCCGCCGCCGCACCCCCCTGTCCCCGGCGGAACTCGCCGCGACCCCGCTGGTCCTGCGGGAACAGGGCTCGGGCACCCGCCAGGTCCTGGACGCGGCCCTGGGCGGCCTGGCCCGCCCGCTGCTCGAACTCTCCTCCACCACGGCGGTCAAGTCCTCGGCGGTGGGCGGCGCGGGCCCGGCGGTCCTCAGCGAACTGGCGGTACTGGAGGAGCTGACCACCAGACGCCTGACGAGCGTCCCGGTGGCCGGAGTCCGCCTCCGCAGAGACCTGAGAGCGGTCTGGCGCACCGGCCACCGCCCCACAGGCCCGGCCCGAGACCTCCTGACGTTGACAAGAACCCGCACCCCGACGCCCTGAGCACCAGCGCCCCGAAGGGGCGCGGGGAACTGCGCGAGCAACCACGAACAACCCGCACCCGCGATCCAGCAGCCACCCCCGAGTCAGTGGGCGCCCGATGCCAAAACAAGCGCCCGCATGACCCGCACGTCCTCCCCCATCTCCGGATGCCACTGCACCCCCAGCACCCACCCCTCCCCGGGCAACTCCACCGCCTCCACCACCCCATCCGCCGCATACGCCGACACCATCAGCCCCGCCCCCACCCGCCCCACGGCCTGATGATGATGCGTCGGCACCTCCACCACCTCGGGAACCACCGACGCGTACAGCGTCCCCGGCACCGGCTCCACGACATGCGTCCCGAACACCCCCGGCCGCTCGGCGTGCCCGTCGAGATGCTGGACGAGCGTCCCCCCGACGGCGACGTTCAGCAGCTGCATCCCCCGGCAGATCCCCAGCAGCGGCACGCCGGAGGCCACCGCCGCGTCGATCAGCGCCAGCTCCCACGCGTCCCGCTCCGGCGCCGGCGGCCCGGTCCGCGGGTCACGTTCGGCGCCGTACCGCGCCGGGTCGACGTCCGGGCCGCCCGCGATCACCAGCCCGTCCAGCCGGGCCACGGCCGCCGCCGCGTGCTCGGGCGCGTCCGGCGGCAGCATCGCCGCGAGCCCGCCCGCGCGCTGGATCAGCCGCGGGTACCCGGCGTGCAGCAGCGCCGCCGGCCACTCCCAGACGCCCCAGCGCACGCCGGACTCCAGATACGTACTGACGCCGATCAACGGCCTGCCGGTCATCGGTCCTCCCACCGCTCCACACACCCCCAATGGATCACCCTCACACCTTTGCCCGAAGGAACCTCGAAGGCAAGGACACACCAAGGACACACCAAGGACACACCTACCGCCCCACCCCCGGGAATCCCCGCCCCGCCCCGGCGGCCGACCCCACCTCAGGCCAGAAACCCCCGCAGCAGCGCCGCCGTCCCCGCGCAGTGCTCCCGCATGATCTCCCGGGCGGCGTCCGCGTCCCCGTCGAGCACGGCCTCCACCACCGCCGCGTGCTGCCGCTGGGAGTGCTCCAGGTTGCGTACCAGCAGCGGGATGCAGTCCAGCAGGTCGTTCACCGCGGCCCGGACCGCCGCGTACTGCGCGGTCAGCGACGGTGAGCCGGACAGCTCGGCCAGCGCCAGATGGAACAGGGTGTCCAGCCGGCGGTACTCGCCCAGCGGGGCGTCCCCCGTGCGGGTGAGCGCCGCCCGCAGCCGGGCCGCGCCCGCCTCGCTCAGCCCGTGCGCCGCGCACAGCCCGGCCGCGCCCGTCTCCAGCACCTCCCGGAAGCGCAGCACGTCCTCAAGGTCGGCCTCGGCGATCCGCCGCCGCAACTCGTCCTCGCCCCCGGACTCCGTGCGCGCCAGCACGAACGTGCCGCCGTACCGCCCGCGCCGCGACTCGATCAGGCCCTGGTCCTGGAGCACCTTCAAAACCTCCCGCAGGGTCACCCGGCTGATCCCGAGCCGCTCCGCCAGCTCCCGCTCGGCGGGCAGCCGGCCCCCGGCCGGGACCAGCCCGAGCCGGACGACCTGGAGAATCTGCTCCAGCGCCTCCTCGAAGCCGTTGCCCGCCCGCACCGGCCGCAGCACCGGCGTCAACCGGTCGACGGGTGCGTTCGCACGATTCACCGGCATGTGGCCGTGCCCCCTTCCCAAGCAATGGTCTCCCGCAATACCTTATGGCTCCGGCCGACCGAAGACTCCTCAAGAACCCCAAGGAGGCTCTCCCGTGGCAGACCGCACACCCCCGCTGAGCATCGAGGAACTGCACGCCCTCGTCGCGGCGGGTGACGTCGACACCGTGGTCCTGGCCTTCCCCGATATGCAAGGGCGCCTCCAGGGCAAGCGGTTCGCGGCGCGCTTCTTCCTCGACGAGGTCCTCCAGCACGGCACCGAGGGCTGCAACTACCTCCTCGCCGTCGACACCGACATGAACACGGTCGACGGCTACGCCATGTCGTCCTGGGACCGCGGCTACGGCGACTTCGCCATGCACCCGGACCTCAGCACCCTGCGCCGAGTGCCCTGGAACGAGGGCACCGCCCTGGTGATCGCCGATCTCGCCTGGGCCGACGGCACCCCCGTCGTCGCCGCGCCCCGGCAGATCCTGCGCCGCCAGCTCGACCGGCTCGCCGCGCTCGGCCTGACCGCCCAGGTCGGCACCG
Organism: Streptomyces sp. NPDC056734; assembly: GCF_042790455.1. Lineage (NCBI taxonomy): Bacteria > Bacillati > Actinomycetota > Actinomycetes > Kitasatosporales > Streptomycetaceae > Streptomyces > Streptomyces sp. NPDC056734. The sequence continues at coordinate 67,931 of NZ_JBHTZD010000014.1, read as the reverse complement.
AGCTGGAGTTCATCGTCTTCAAGGACACCTACGAGCAGGCGTGGGACGCCCACTACCGCGAACTGACCCCGGCCAACCAGTACAACATCGACTACTCCGTCCTCGGCACCGGCCGCATCGAACCCCTGCTGCGCCGCATCCGCAACGACATGACCGCCGCCGGCCTGACCGTCGAGTCCGCCAAGGGCGAGTGCAATCCCGGCCAGCACGAGATCGTCTTCCGCTACGACGACGCCCTCGTCACCTGCGACCAGCACGCCATCTACAAGACCGGCGCCAAGGAGATCGCCTCCCAGCAGGGCGTCTCCCTCACCTTCATGGCCAAGTACAACGAGCGCGAGGGCAACTCCTGCCACATCCATCTCTCGCTCACCGACCCCACCGGCACCAACGTGATGACCGGCGGCCCCACCGACCCCGGCGGCCTGTCCGAGGTCATGCGGCACTTCCTCGCCGGACAACTGGCCGCCCTGCGCGAGTTCGCGCTCCTGTACGCGCCGAACATCAACTCGTACAAAAGGTTCCAGCCCGGCTCCTTCGCGCCGACCGCCGTCGCCTGGGGGCACGACAACCGCACCTGTGCGCTGCGGGTCGTCGGGCACGGCCCCTCCATCCGCTTCGAGAACCGGGTCCCCGGCGGTGACGTCAATCCGCATCTCGCCGTCGCGGGCATGGTCGCCGCCGGCCTGCACGGCATCGAGCACCGGCTCGAACTCCCCGACGCCTGCCCCGGCAACGCCTACACCGCCGACTACGCCCACGTCCCCACCACCCTGCGCGAGGCCGCCGACCTCTGGGAGCACAGCGCGCTCGCCCGCGCCGCCTTCGGGGACGAGGTCGTCGACCACTACCGCAACATGGCCCGCGTCGAACTGGACGCCTTCGACGCCGCCGTCACCGACTGGGAGCTGCGCCGCTCCTTCGAACGCATGTGAGGCCCCCCGTGCCCGACGAACTCCCCCTCCACGTGCTGAACCCCGCCACCGAGGACGTCATCGCGACCGTCCCCGCGGCCTCCGCCGCCGAGGTCGACCGGGCCGTCGGCCGCGCCGCCCGCGCCCAGTCCGGCTGGGCCGCCCTCGCCCCCGGGGACCGCGCCCGGCTGCTGCGCCGGTTCGCCGCCACCGTCGACGAGCACCTCGAAGAACTCGCCCAGCTGGAGGTCCGTGAGGCCGGGCACGTCATCGGCAATGCCCGCTGGGAGGCGGGCAATGTCCGTGATCTGCTCGACTACGCGGCCGGCGGCGTCGAACGGCTGACCGGCCGCCAGATCCCGGTCCCGGGCGGCCTGGACGTCACCTTCCTCGAACCCCTCGGCGTCGTCGGCGTGATCGCCCCCTGGAACTTCCCCATGCCGATCGCCGCCTGGGGCACCGCCCCCGCCCTCGCGGCCGGCAACGCCGTGATCCTCAAGCCCGCCGAGACCACCCCGCTCACCGCCCTGCGCCTCGCCGAACTCGCCCTCGTGGCCGGCCTGCCCGAGGGCCTCTTCCAGGTACTGCCCGGCCACGGGCCCGTCGCGGGCAACGCGCTCGTCGAACACCCCGGCGTCGCCAAGATCGTCTTCACCGGCTCCACGGCCGTCGGCCGGCACGTCCTCGCGAAGGGCTCGGCCCACCTCAAGCGGGTCACCCTGGAACTCGGCGGCAAGAGCCCCAACATCGTCTTCGCCGACGCCGACCTGGAAGCCGCCGCGGCCGCCGCGCCCATGTCGTTCCTCGACAACTCCGGCCAGGACTGCTGCGCCCGCACCCGCATCCTCGTCCAGCGCACGGCCTACGACCGCTTCCTCGCCCTACTCGCCCCGGCCGTCGAGGGCGTCACGGTCGGCGACCCGGCCGAACCCGGCACCGACATGGGCCCGCTGATCTCCCGGGCCCAGCTGGAACGGGTCCGCTCCTACGTCACCCCCGAACTGGGCGGCATCCGCGGCAAGGCCCCCGAAGGCCCCGGCTTCTGGTTCCCGCCGACCGTCCTCACCGGCGTCGACCCGGCCGCCCGCGTCGCCACCGAGGAGGTGTTCGGCCCGGTCGCCGTCGTCCTGCCCTTCGAGGACGAGGCCGACGCCGTCCGTCTCGCCAACGCCACCGACTACGGCCTGTCCGGCTCCATCTGGACCCGGGACGTCGGCCGCGCGCTGCGCGTCTCGCAGGCCGTGCGCGCGGGCAACCTGTCCGTCAACTCGCACTCCAGCGTCCGCTACTGGACCCCGTTCGGCGGCTTCAAACAGTCCGGCATCGGCCGCGAACTGGGCCCGGACGCGCTCACCGCCTTCACCGAGACCAAGAACGTCTTCATCAGCAACGGCTGATCAGCGCCGTAACGATTGATCAGCACCGCATCGGCCGATCAGCACCGCTTCATGAGCACGGAGGACCCCGCACAGTGACCGAAGACAGCATCTGCCGCCGCCTCGTGGGCCGTACGGCCGTCATCACCGGAGCCGGCAGCGGCATCGGCCTCGCCACCGCCCGCCGCCTCGCCGCCGAGGGCGCGCACATCGTCTGCGCCGACATCGACGGGACGAGCGGCAAGGCCGCCGCCGACGAGGCGGGCGGCCTCTTCGTCAAGGCCGATGTCACCGACGCCGAGCAGGTCGAGGCCCTCTTCAAGGCGGCGTACGACACCTACGGCAGCGTCGACATCGCCTTCAACAACGCCGGGATCTCCCCGCCCGACGACGACTCCATCCTGGACACCGGCCTGGAGGCGTGGAAGCGGGTCCAGGAGGTCAACCTCACCTCCGTCTACCTGTGCTGCAAGGCCGCCCTCCCCTATATGCGGCGCCAGGGCAAGGGCTCCATCATCAACACCGCGTCGTTCGTGGCCCGGATGGGCGCCGCCACCAGCCAGATCTCCTACACCGCCTCCAAGGGCGGCGTCCTCGCCATGTCCCGCGAACTGGGCGTGCAGTTCGCCCGCGAGGGCATCCGCGTCAACGCGCTGTGCCCCGGCCCGGTCAACACCCCGCTGCTGCGGGAGCTGTTCGCCAAGGACCCCGAGCGGGCCGCGCGCCGCCTCGTGCACATCCCCGTCGGCCGGTTCGCCGAGGCCGACGAGATCGCCGCCGCCGTCGCCTTCCTGGCCAGCGACGACTCCTCGTTCGTCAACGCCACCGACTTCCTGGTGGACGGCGGGATCTCGGGAGCGTACGTCACACCCCTGTAGCCCGCCCGCGCCGCGGGGCCCGCGCTCGTCCTACAGTGCCGGGGTGAGCACCTCACCGCCGCCCGGCTGGTACCACGATCCGTCGGCCCCGCACCTCGAACGATGGTGGGACGGCACGGCCTGGACCGACCACTGGCGGCAGCCGGAGCCCACACCGCCCCCGCCGCACGAGCACCGGGCGTTCGGGCCCCCACCCGTCGGCGGCGAGTCCGCGCGGGCCAAGGCCATCGCCATGACCGTCGCGGGCGCGGTCCTGGTCACCGTCATCGTCACCGGCGCCCTCGTCCTGCGCGACGCCGACACCGGCGGCGGCGACACCCAGGTGCAACCCGTCCCCGCACCCACGGCCACCGGCAGCGGACCGGCCCCGTCGGCCACGACCGCTGCCCCCGACATGGTCGTGGACCACCTCAACGGGCTCACCTTCCCGGTCCTGGACGGCTGGGAGCCCGCCGGGAGCGGGCTGCCGGAGCACTCCGTGCTGCACACCGACGGCAGCTACGACTGCCCCGGCGAGGGCTCGGTGTGCCGCCACGGCACGGTCACGTCCCGCACGGTCACCGAGAACGACGAGACCTCACCCGAGGCCCTCGCCCGGGCCGACATCGACCACGCCGCCGACGAGGCGTACGACCGCGACGCGATCGACCGGCGCCCCTTCGGCGGCATCGAGTCGCACCGGGAGATCGCCGCCGGGCCGGCTACGGTGGCCGGACGCGCCGGGTACTACGTGCGCTGGCGGGTCGAGACGGCCCTCGGACCGGGCGGCTACGTGCAGTCCCTCGCGTTCCCGTCCAGCACCGGCACCAAGGCCCCGGTCGTCGTCCGGTACATCTTCGACGCGGGCCAGGACGCCCCGCCGCTCACCGACATGGACCGGATCACCGAGGGCATCCGCCCGACCGGCGGGGCGGGGTCCTAGGCCGGAGAAGGGGTGTCAGAGAAACGTCCGGCCCTCGCCCCGGTACGTCGGTACGGTCGCCGTCACCGCGCCCCCCTCCACCAGGTGCAGCGCCTCGAACCGTTCGCACACCTCCCCGGCCTTGGCGTGCCGGAACCACACCTTGTCGCCGATCAGCAGATCGTCGGCCGGTGCGCCCAGCAGCGGCGTCTGCACCTCGCCGGGCCCCTCCTGGGCGTCGTAGCGCAGCCCCTGCGGCAGATACGGCACCGGGAGCCGGTCGCGGCCGACCGGCCCCGACGCCGGATACCCGCCGCCGAGCACCGTCACCACTCCCACACCGGGCCGGCGTACGACCGGCAGCGCGAACAGGGCGGCGGGGCGCCCGCGGAAGGACGTGTAGTTGTCGAACAGCCGCGGCGCGAACAGCCCCGACCCGGCCGCGATCTCGGTGACGGCGTCCTCAGCGGCGGTGTACTGCACACTCCCGGTGCCCCCGCCATTGACGAACTCCAGGTCCGGTACCACCGCCCGCACCGCCCGCACCACCGCGGCCCGCCGCTCGGCCAGTTCCCGGCGCGCGGCGGCCTGCATCAGCCGCACCGCCCGGGAGCGCACCGGCCGCCCGGCGACCGAGTCGCCCACGCCGGCCACATGACCCTCGTACCCCATGATCCCCACGACCTCGAACCCCGGCCGCCGGGTCACCGCCCGCGCGAGGTCGGCGACTTGGGCGGGGGAGTGCAGCGGGGAGCGCAGGGCGCCGATCCGTACGCGTCCGCCGAGCAGCCGCAGCGAGGTGTCCAACTCCAGGCAGACCCGCACCACTTCGCGTCCGCCCGCGCGCGAGGCGTCGATCAGATCGAGCTGCGCCGGGTCGTCGACCATCACCGTGACGGCGGCGGCGAGCTTGGGATCGCCCGCGAGTTCGGCGAACCGGGCCCGGTCCGCCGACGGATACGCCAGCAGTACGTCCTCGAAGCCGGAGCGGGCGAGCCACAGCGACTCGGCGAGCGTGAACGACATGATGCCCGCGAACCCGTCCTTGGCCAGCGCCCGTTCGAGCAGGGCCCGGCAGCGCACGGACTTGCCGGCGACCCGGACCGGCTTGCCGCCCGCCCGGCGCAGCAGGTCGTCCGCGTTGGCGTCGAATGCCTCCAGGTCCACGATCGCGAACGGGGCGTCGAGATGAGCGGTGGCCCGGTCGTAGCGGGCCCGGTCGGCGGCTCGTGCGGTCATGGGACGAAGCCTGCCAGACCCGATTACCGCAGGGTAGGGGGACGTTCCGGGCAGATGCCCCGGGGCCGCGGACTGGTTCCCGTTCGAGCGCGGTCAGCCCGTAGAGTGACGCGCACGCACCGGGAACGCCACCGCTCGCGTAGGTGTACGGGGATGGCGGTCCGGCCGTGCGGGTATGCGTGCCCGGGGAGGACGCACGGGCACGCGCGTACGACGCGGGCACGAGCGTCCGGGCGGCCGCGGGCCCAGAACATGAGGAAACGGGGGGCGCATGAGCACGGAAGCACGACGCCCCCCCTCCCCGACACATTCGCCCCCCCCGCCCTCGGACGACCCCGCCCCGAGCGAGCCACTCACCCCCACCGCCCGCCCGAATCCCCCTCCCCCCACCCCGGAAGCCCCGCCACACCGCGGGCCCGCCCACCGCGACGACGGCATCCCCACACCCACCGGCGACGCCTGGACCCGCCCCCCAGCCACCGCCCTTGAGCGCGCGCCGGGCTCACCCACCCGCGAACCCGGCGTCGGATCCGCCCACCGGGACGGCGACTCCACGCCGGTCGGCGCCCCCGCACCCACCGGCAACGCCTGGACCCGGCCCCCGACCGCCGCCCCACCCGACCTAGAGGGCTCGCCCACCCCCGAGCCAGGCGCCCAGCCCGTCCACCGGGAGGGCATCCCCCCGCACAACCGTGGCCCCGCACCCACGCCCCCAAGGCCGACCGACGCTCCCGTCACCCCACCCGAGGGCGACGGCCCTCCGGACTCCCCTGCCCGCCGGACGGGCGCCGGGGCTGACCAACCGGGCGTCCCTGCCCAGCCCGATCGCGACGGGGCCGCAACCTCCCCTGTCCGCCGGTCGGGCCTCGGGGCTGACCAACCGGGCCGCCCCGCCCCTCCCGACGGCGACGGGGCCGCAACCTCCCCCGCCCGCCGGACGGGCGCCGGGGCTGACCAACCGGGCCGCCCCGCCCCACCCCACCGCAACGGGCCTGCAACCTCCCCCTCCCACCCGCGGCGGGACCGTCCCACCCCACCAGACCCCCGCCCCACCCCACCAGACCCCCGCCCCGCCCCGGCAGACGCGCCCCCGTACCTCCCCCCGCCCCCCGCAGGCCCCTTCGCGCCGCCCCCGCCCGTCGCCTCCGCGCGCTTCCCGGACCGGGCCCCGCGCCGACCGCACCTCCCCGTCGAGACGCCCGGCGAGCGGACCGGACGGCCGCGCCCCCTCGCGCCGGACGCCGAGCACGGCGTACGCCCGCTCCCCGGGCCGGGGGACGCCCTCGGCGGGCGGCCGGTGGTCAGTTTCGGGCGGCCCGAGGGGTACGACGGTGACGCGCGGCCCCGGCCGCTCGGGCGGCGACTGCGCAGCCGTACCGTCGCCGCCGCCTCCTGCCTGGTGCTCGGGCTCGGGCTGATCGGCGGCGCCCTCACCGGCAGCTGGCTGGCCGACGACCCGGCACAGGAGCGGGACGCGTACGCCACCGCCGGTGACATGTGGCACAGCCTCCCCGTCGACCAGCTCTTCCCGCCCGATGTCGACGGCCAGGGCGCGGGCCCCGGCGGCGCCGACCGCACCTGGACCCGGATCGCCGTGGCACCGGACAGCGGCTGCTCCGACGCCTTCGACCCGCTGCTGCGCCAGGCGCTCGCCCCCGTCGGCTGCGAACGGCTGCTGCGCGCCACCTACACCGACGCCACCCAGAGCTTCGTGACCACCGTCGGCCTGCTCTTCACCGGCGCCGACGCCACCGCGATGCGCGCACTGGCCCAGCGGTTCGACGACGAGGGCCTGGCGGACCGTACCGACCTCATGCCCCGCCCGTACGCCGCCGAGGACACCCCCGCGGCCGGCTTCGGCGACGCCCAGCGGGCCTCCTGGACCGTGCATGTGCTCACCGACGCGCCGGTTGTCGTCTACTCCGTCAGCGGCTGGGCCGACGGCCGCGAGGCCGCCGCCCCGCAACCCGCCGCCGAGGCCGTCAAGGCCGACGCCGCCACGGACCCCGCCCAGGCGGGCCTCGGCCACGAGGCCAAGGGCCTCGCCGACCGCGTCGAACGGGCCCTGCGAAAGAACGTCACCTCACCCCCGGAGCAGCCGTCATGAGCCGCCGTACGCACGGCGGGCGGACCCCCGGCCGGGCCGGGCCGCTCGCCGTCCTCCTCGCCGCCGCGGTCACCCTCGTACCGCCCACCACCGCGCACGCCGACAGCATCCGCGCCCAGCAGTGGGCCCTGGAGGCCATGCACACCGAAGAGGCGTGGCGCACCACCCAGGGCGAGGGCATCACCGTCGCCGTCCTGGACACCGGCGTCGACGCCGACCACCCGGACCTCGTCGGCAACGTCCTCACCGGCAAGGACATGGTCGGCTTCGGCGCCGAGCAGGGCGACCGCGCCTGGGCCCGGCACGGCACGGCCATGGCCGGCATCATCGCCGGACACGGCCACGGGGACGAGGGCGAGGACGGCGTCCTCGGCATCGCGCCCGCCGCCAAGATCCTCCCGGTCCGGGTGATCCTGGAGGACGGCGACGCCTCCCGCGCCGAGGCCCGCGAGACCCGCGGCAACGCCCTCGCCGAAGGCATCCGCTGGGCCGCCGACCAGGGCGCCGACGTCATCAACCTCTCCCTCGGCGACGACTCCGCCTCCGCCCACCCCGAACCCGCCGAGGACGAGGCCGTCCAGTACGCCCTCGACAAGGGCGCGGTCGTCGTCGCCTCCGCCGGCAACGGCGGCGAGAGCGGCGACCACATCTCCTACCCGGCCGCCTACCCCGGCGTGATAGCGGCCACCGCCGTCGACAAGTACGGCACCCGCGCCTCCTTCTCCACCCGCCGCTGGTACGCCACGGTCAGCGCCCCCGGCGTCGACGTCGTCATCGCCGACCCCGACCGCAAGTACTACGAGGGCTGGGGCACCAGCGCCGCCGCCGCCTTCGTCTCGGGCGCGGTCGCCCTCGTCAAGTCCGCCCACCCCGGCCTCACCCCGGCCCAGATCAAGACCCTCCTGGAGGACACCGCCCGCGACGCCCCCGTCGACGGCCGCGACGACTCCCGGGGCTTCGGCTTCATCGACCCGGCCGCCGCCATCGCCCAGGCCGCCGACCTGACCCCGGAGAACCTCACGGCGGCGGCCTACGGCGCCGACTACTTCGGCCCCGGCCCCGACCGCCCCGACGACGACTCCGCCACGGGCGGCTGGGCCATTCCCCTGGCGGTCGGCACGGGCGGCGCGCTCCTGGTCGGCGCGGTGATCATCTGGCGCGGCAGGCGCGAGTACGAGCGCTTCTGACGGCGACAGGGCAGGGGGGAGGGTAAGGGCGAGGGCAACGCCCCCAGGGGTGCGGGGCCGTATCCCTATATCCCTGTACGAGATATCCCCATATCCCTGTACGGGCTCTTATCCGGCGGTCCCGTCGAACACGGAAACCGCCGCCTGCGCCGCGCCCTCCGCCACCGAGATCCCCTCGGCCTGCGACACATTCCCGTCCGACAGCACCGCGACGAGGAACTCCCGCCCGCCCGCCGACACCCGCCCCACACTGTTGATGTCCCACAACCCGGTGGCCGTCCGCGGCAGCCACCCGTTCTTCAGCGCCCACGCATCCGCGTCGGCCGCCGCCGACACCCCCCACTGCTGCCCGGCCACTATCTGCCCCATCAGTCCCTGCACATACGCCTGCGAGTCCGCGCTCAGCAGCGAACCGTCCTCGAACACCTGCTGGAGCAGCACGAGCTGATCGGCGGCCGTCGTCTGCGTCAGACCCCACGACCCCGCGTCGCCCCCTTGCGTCCCGGTCAGCCCGAACCGCTCATTGGCCGCGTCCAGCCCGGGCGCCTCCCCGATCGCCGTCCACAACGCCGACGCCGACGCGTTGTCGCTCTGCTCGATCATCGCCGTGGCGTACGACTTCTCCGACGCCGTCAACTGCCGCCCCGCGTCCTGCGCCTGGAGCAGCAGCGTCGCCAGGATGTCCACCTTGACGATGCTCGCGGTGTCGAACGTGCTGCCGTCGCCGTACACCGCGCTGTCCCCGGACGCCACGTCCAGCACCGCCACCGACACCCGCGCCTGGTCCCCGAGCGGCACCCCGGCCATCGCGTCGGCCAGCAGGGCGTCATAGTCGATCGGCGGCTGGGTCACCACGGGCTGTACCGTCCCCTCGGCCGCCGGGGCCGACGACGTCGCCGCCGAGGATACGGGCCGTAGGGCGGAGTCGGGCGAGGCCAGGGCGTACGCCATCCCCGCCGCCGTACCGGCCGCCACGACGGCCGCGGCGAGGGCTGCGCCGAGCACGGCACGTCGGTCTCGTCGGGACTTCATGCCCGCGATGCTCCGGGTGCCGGCTGTGCGGCTTGTTAGACGGACATTAATTTTCCGTCAGAGATTCCCGGGTGCGGAGTGAGGCCGTGACAGCCGGGTAAACCGCCCCGCCCAAGTCCGGCGCCACCGCCTCGATAGGGTCGGGACCGTGGCGAACAAGAACATTCCCGACCCGGGCTACTCCGACGACGACGGCCGTGCCGACCCCCGGCTGAGCGCGGCGCTGGCGGCCTGGGCCACGGACCGTACCGCGGTGGAGCCGGTGCTGTCCGCGCTCAAGGACAGCCGGCTGCTGGTCCCGGTCGTCGCCGTGCTCGGCGAGGTCGAGGAGGACGCGCGGGGGCTGCGCCGCGAGAAGACCAGCGACATGGCCGTGCCCACCCTGAAGGCGGGCGGCCGTACCGCGCTGCCCGCGTTCACCTCCACCGCCACCCTGGCCCGCTGGGACCCGGCGGCCCGCCCGGTCGCCGTACCCCTGCACCAGGCGCTCCGGGCGGCGGCGCACGAGAAGGCGGACACGGTGGTGCTGGACCTGGCCGGGCCGGTGCCGTTCGAGCTGACCGGACCCGCGCTGCGGGCGCTGGCGGAGGGACGCACCAGCGCCGACCCGCTGGCCGACCCGGCGGTCACCGAGGCGGTGCGGGCCGCGGTCGCCGCCGAGCCGGCCGTCGTACGGGCCTACCTGGGCCCCGGACCCGCCGACGGCACCCTGGCCCTCGTCCTCGACCCCGACGCCGCCCCGGCCGGTACGGCACGGGCCGTCGCCGGGCGGCTGGCGGGGGACGAGACGCTGCGGGCCCGCCTGGTACGCGGCCTCGACCTGGCACTGCTGCCGGCCGGGACACCACCACCGGGCGAGCCCCTCTACGTACGGGACGAGCCGTAGTACGGGCAATGGAGAAGAGCGGAGCGGGCGGAGCGTGGGTCAGGTGTAGAGCGGGCCGGTGTACTTCTCGCCCGGGCCCTGGCCCGGCGCGTCCGGCACCACGGACGCCTCGCGGAACGCCAGCTGGAGCGACTTCAGTCCGTCGCGCAGCGGGGCCGCGTGGAAGGAGCTGATCTCCGTCGCGCTGCCGTCCATCAGACCGGCGAGGGCGTGGATCAGCTTGCGGGCCTCGTCCAGGTCCTTGTGCTTCTCGCCCTCCTCCGTGAGCCCGAGCTTCACGGCGGCGGCACTCATCAGATTGACGGCGACCGTCACAATCACCTCGACCGCGGGGACCTCGGCGATGTCCCGGGTCATGTCGTTGAAGTCGGGGGTCTCTTCACTCATGGCGTTCACCTTAGAGGGGGACGCAGGGGCCTCGCCCCCGCCGGTCCGGGATCCGGCCGGGCGCCAGTCGTCCACCCCTCCCGCGCGCGTCGGAGGCCGCCCCTGCCTCCCGGTTCGCCGTGGCCCTGGGGAGCTGCTAACCTTGTGTGACGACCGGCCGGACACGTATGCCTCGCGGCTCACGAGCCCGGCCCACAAGTGGAGGCTTCGAACTCCCACCTGATCGCCCTGCCGGGCGGCGGGTCACCGGTCAGACGGTCCCGCCCATCCGGCGGTGATCCGTCCGAAACGCGCCCCGCGATCCTCGCGGCGGTGTTCCGGTAGTTCGAGGAGCCCCGCCTGTGATCGTCCCGGGGCATTTTTTGTGCTTCGGCGCGGTTAGGTCTACCGAAAAGTGACGTAACGCGGCCGTCCGCCAGACTGCCGTGTGGTGCTACCGAGGAGGACAAATCAGCGCCGAGCCCCGCATCAACGACCGGATTCGCGTTCCTGAGGTGCGACTTGTCGGTCCCAGTGGCGAGCAGGTGGGTATCGTCCCGCTGGCCAAGGCACTGGAGCTTGCCCAGGAGTACGACCTCGACCTCGTCGAGGTGGCGGCGAACGCCCGTCCGCCCGTATGCAAGCTCATGGACTACGGCAAGTTCAAGTACGAGTCGGCCATGAAGGCCCGTGAGGCGCGCAAGAACCAGGCGCACACGGTCATCAAGGAGATGAAGCTCCGGCCGAAGATCGACCCGCACGACTACGACACCAAAAAGGGTCACGTCGTCCGGTTCCTCAAGCAGGGCGACAAGGTCAAGATCACGATCATGTTCCGCGGACGCGAGCAGTCCCGGCCCGAGCTGGGTTACCGGCTGCTCCAGCGGCTCGCGGAGGACGTCCAGGACCTCGGCTTCGTGGAGTCGAATCCGAAGCAGGACGGCCGCAACATGATCATGGTCCTCGGTCCGCACAAGAAGAAGACCGAGGCGATGGCCGAGGCCCGCCAGGCGCAGGAAGCCCGCAAGGCGTCCGCGAAGGCGAACCCCGGTCGCTCGCAGAACCCCGCCGACGCGGACGCTCCGGAGGGTGCGGAGGCCGACGCCGACGCGGAGACCCCCGCCGAGGAGCACGCCGACGCGTGATTCCGGGGACGCCAGTCCCAGGACATGACCGCACGACAGAGCGACGTTCCGCCGTGCCCGGTTCATCCGACCGGGCACCGGAGCGCCACAACGAGGAGATAACGGCGCTATGCCGAAGAACAAGACGCACAGCGGTGCCAGCAAGCGCTTCAAGATCACCGGCTCCGGCAAGGTGCTCCGTGAGCGCGCCGGCAAGCGCCACCTGCTTGAGCACAAGTCGTCCCGCGTGACGCGCCGCCTCACCGGCAACGCCGAGATGGCCCCGGGCGACGCCAAGAAGATCAAGAAGCTTCTCGGCAAGTGACCTCCGGCGCGGAGGTTGCTTTCGCGCCTGATCTTTGACCGGGACCCAAATCGTTTCCGGGCCGCGTGAGTTCCACCGCGGCCCCGCTACAAGGAGTTAACAAGTGGCACGCGTCAAGCGGGCAGTCAACGCCCACAAGAAGCGCCGGGCGATCCTGGAGCAGGCCTCCGGGTACCGCGGTCAGCGTTCGCGCCTGTACCGCAAGGCCAAGGAGCAGGTCACCCACTCGCTGGTCTACAACTACAACGACCGCAAGAAGCGCAAGGGTGACTTCCGCCAGCTGTGGATCCAGCGCATCAACGCCGCTGCCCGCGCCAACGGCATCACGTACAACCGCTTCATCCAGGGCCTGAAGGCCGCGAACGTCGAGGTCGACCGCAAGATCCTCGCCGAGCTGGCCGTCAACGACGCCAACGCCTTCGCCGCGCTCGTCGAGGTCGCGCAGAAGGCGCTGCCGGCGGACGTGAACGCGCCCAAGGCGGCGTGATCGCTGCGCTGGCTGTGCCGGTGATTTCGGGACCCGTGGGTGCGTATGCCTGCGGGTCCCTTTGCTTGTGACCTGGGCCGGTCCCCTGCCGGTCGCGCATCCACGCGGGTCGGCCGCGACGCCTCAGGGCGGGGAACTGCGCGATCAGCCACGTTCTTGCCTCACCTGGCCACGAGTCCCGAGGGCGGGTGCGGGCCGGTGGGGGCTGGTCGCGCAGTTCCCCGCGCCCTGAAGGGGCGCGGCGGTCCGGCCATGCCGAGAACATCTGACCCCAGCGAAAGTGAACACATGCCTGCCCCCACCCCCGATCTCATCTCCCCCCGCTCGCCCCGGGTCACCGCCGCCCGGCGGCTCGGGAAGCGGAGTTTCCGGGGGAAGGAGCGGCTGTTTCTCGCGGAGGGGCCGCAGACCGTACGGGAGGCGGGGGCGCAGCCGGACACGCTGGTGGAGCTGTTCGCCACGCTGGACGCCGCGGAGCGGTACGCCGACATCATCGGGGAGGCTCGTGCGGTCGGGGCCCGGGTGCATCTCGCGTCCGAGCAGGTCATCGCCGACATCTCGACGACCGTGACCCCGCAGGGGCTGGTCGGGGTGTGCCGGTTCATCGACACGCCGTTCGCGGAGATCCTCGCGGCGCGGCCCCGGCTCGTCGCCGTGCTCGCCCACGTCCGGGACCCCGGCAACGCCGGGACCGTGCTGCGGTGCGCGGACGCCGCCGGGGCGGAGGCCGTCGTACTGACCGACGCGTCCGTGGATCTGTACAACCCGAAGGCCGTCCGGGCCTCGGTCGGGTCGCTGTTCCATCTGCCCGTCGCCGTCGGTGTGCCCGTCGAGGAGGCCGTGGCGGGGCTCCGGGGCGCCGGGGTACGGGTGCTCGCCGCCGACGGGGCCGGGCGGCACGATCTCGACGACGAGCTGGACAAGGGCACCATGGGCGGCCCCACCGCGTGGGTGTTCGGCAATGAGGCGTGGGGCCTGCCGGAGGAGACCCGCGCGCTCGCCGACGCCGTCGTCCGCGTCCCCCTGCACGGCCGCGCCGAGAGCCTGAACCTGGCGACCGCCGCCGCCGTATGCCTCTACGCGTCGGCCCGCGCACAGCGAGCCCCGGGCGGCTGCCGCACCACGACCGGGAGCTAGGGCCCCGCTGGCGGCCCCCCAAGAGCAACGGGGCGCGGGAATGCCGGATGCCCACACCCCCTAGGGGCGCGGGGAACTGCGCGACCAGCCCCACGCACCCGCAGCCGAAGAACTACCCCCCTACCCCCCACCCCCTCCGGGCGGACGGCGGCAATTGTCGGACAGCCCCTAGTAGGGTGACCAACCCGGGGGCCTCCTGCGTGGTCCGAGAGGTGGGGTACGGGGATGAGTGTCGGTACGAGCAGCGTGCCGGGTGCGCCTCAGGTGCCGCGCCCCGTCGCGCCCCGCCCGCCCGCCGGGTCCGCGGGCCCCGCGGAGGGCGTCCACCCCGACGACCTGCCCGACGGCCTCGTCGTCGCCGACGAGCACGGCCGAGTCGTCTGCTTCAACCGCGCCGCCGAGCGGATCACCGCCCTCGCCGCCGCCGCCGCCCTCGGGCAGCCGCTGGAGAATGCGCTGCCGCTGGAGGATCTGGAGGGGCGCCGCTGGTGGCAGCTGACCGACCCGTACGGCGGGCTCGCCATCCGGGTGCGGCAGCCCGAGCGGAATCTGCTGCTGCCCGGCGGGCGGGAGGTGCTCGTCTCCGCCCGGTATGTGCGCGACGAGCCCACCGGACCCGTACGGCGGCTGGTGATCTCGCTGCGGGACACCGAGGCCCGGCGCCGCACCGAGCGCAGTCACGCCGAGCTGATAGCGACCGTCGCGCACGAACTGCGGTCCCCGCTGACCTCCGTGAAGGGGTTCACGGCCACCCTGCTGGCCAAGTGGGAGCGCTTCACCGACGACCAGAAGCGGCTCATGCTGGAGACCGTCGACGCCGACGCCGACCGGGTCACCCGGCTCATCGCCGAGCTGCTGGACATCTCCCGGATCGACTCGGGGCGGCTGGAGGTGCGCAGGCAGCCCGTGGACATGGGCACCGCCGTCGGACGGCACATCCAGGCGTATGTCGCCGCCGGGCAGCGCGCCGACCGCTTCCTGCTGCGGGTCGGACAGCCGCTGCCGCCCCTGTGGGCCGATCCGGACAAGGTCGACCAGGTGCTCAGCAACCTGATCGAAAATGCCGTGCGGCACGGCGAGGGAACCGTCACCATCGATGTCATGCCCGCCGCGTCCCCCCGGGAGGGAGAGGACGCCGGCACATCGGTCACCGTGAGCGACGAGGGCACCGGTATCCCGGAGGAGTCCATGAACCGCGTCTTCACCCGCTTCTGGCGCGGCAGCAAGCGCGGCGGCACCGGCCTCGGGCTCTACATCGTCAAGGGCATCGTGGAGGCCCACGGCGGCACCATCACGGTCGGCCGGGCCCCCGGCGGCGGCGCCGAGTTCCGATTTACGCTGCCCGTGGCGATCCCGGCGTATCTCGCCTAGCGGCCACGGGCGCATCCGGATATCCGCACCCCGTTAGACTCGGCCTTTGGCACCTTTGTGCCCGCGCGTGGCCCAGCGCGTCCCGGCGAGCCGGTGACCGTGAGTCGGTGACGGGACCTTCAGCCAGCCAATCGGAAGTACGGGAAGAGATGTCGGCACCCAATAAGTCGTACGACCCGGTAGAGGTCCAGACCTTGAAACCGGAAGAGACCGAGCGCATGCGGGACGAGGCGCTCGCCGCCTTCGCCGCCGCCACCTCGCTCGACGCGCTCCAGGAGGCCAAGGTCGCGCACACCGGCGGCACCTCCCCGCTGGCCCTCGCCAACCGGGAGATCGGCGCCCTGCCCCCGCACGCCAAGGCCGACGCCGGCAAGCGGGTGGGCCAGGCGCGCGGCGCGGTGAACACGGCCCTGGCCGCCCGCCAGGCCGAGCTGGAGGCCGAGCGGGACGCCCGGGTGCTGGTCGAGGAGGCCGTGGACGTCACCCTGCCCTTCGACCGGGTCCCGGTGGGCGCCCGGCATCCGCTGACCACCCTCTCCGAGCGCATCGAGGACGTCTTCACGGCCATGGGCTACGAGGTCGCCGAGGGCCCCGAGGCCGAGGCGGAGTGGTTCAACTTCGACGCCCTGAACATCGGCCCCGACCACCCCGCGCGCGGCGAGGCCGACACCTTCTTCGTGCGCGGCGAGCAGGGTGGCGCCGAGTCCGGGGTCGTGCTGCGCACCCACACCTCGCCCGTGCAGATCCGCTCACTGCTCGACCGTGAGCTGCCGGTGTACGTGATCTGTCCCGGCCGCGTCTACCGCACCGACGAGCTGGACGCCACCCACACCCCGGTCTTCCACCAGGTCGAGCTGCTCGCCGTGGACGAGGGCCTGACCATGGCGGACCTCAAGGGCACCCTCGACCACATGGTGCAGTCGTTGTTCGGCGCGGACATGAAGACCCGGCTGCGGCCGAATTTCTTCCCCTTCACCGAGCCGTCCGCCGAGATGGACATGGTGTGCTACGTCTGCCGGGGCGCCTCCGTCGGCAACCCCGACCGGCCCTGCCGCACCTGCTCCTCCGAGGGCTGGATCGAGCTGGGCGGCTGCGGCATGGTCAACCCCCGGGTGCTCACCGCCTGCGGGGTCGACCCGGAGAAGTACAGCGGGTTCGCCTTCGGGTTCGGCATCGAGCGGATGCTGATGTTCCGCCACAACGTCGAAGACATGCGAGACATGGTCGAGGGTGACGTCCGGTTCACCCGGCCCTTCGGGATGGAGATCTGATGCGGGTCCCGCTTTCTTGGCTGCGGGAGTACGTCGACCTGCCGGCCACCGAGACCGGTCGTGACGTCCAGGCCAAGCTCATCGCGGCCGGACTTGAGGTCGAGACGGTCGAACAGCTCGGCGACGGCCTCAAGGGCCCCCTGGTCGTCGGCCAGGTACGGACCATCGAGGAGCTGGAGGGCTTCAAGAAGCCGATCCGCTTCTGCACGGTCGACGTCGGCCAGGCCAATGGCACCGGTGAGCCGCAGGAGATCGTCTGCGGCGCCCGCAACTTCGCCGTCGGCGACAAGGTCGTGGTCGTGCTCCCCGGGGCCGTGCTGCCCGGCGGGTTCGCCATCTCCGCCCGCAAGACGTACGGCAAAACCTCGCACGGCATGATCTGCTCCAGCGACGAGCTGGGCATGGGCGACGACGGCAGCAAGGGCATCATCGTGCTGCCGGCCGAGACCGAGGTCGGCAAGGACGCCATCGAGCTGCTGGAACTCGTCGACGAGGTCCTCGACATCGCCGTCACCGCCAACCGCGGCGACTGTCTGTCGATCCGCGGCGTCGCCCGCGAGACCGCCATCGGCTACGGGCTGCCGCTGCGCGACCCGGCGCTGCTGGACGTGCCCGCGCCCAACGCCTTCGGCTACCCCGTCGAGGTCGCCGACCCACTCGGCTGCGACCGCTTCACCGCCCGTACGGTGACCGGGCTGCACCCCGAGGCCCGCTCCCCGCTCTGGCTCCAGCGCCGGCTCCAGAAGGTCGGCATGCGCCCGATCTCGCTCGCCGTCGATGTCACCAACTACGTGATGATGGAGCTGGGCCAGCCGCTGCACGCCTACGACCGGGGCCTGGTCCAGGGCACCATCGGGGTCCGCAGGGCCGGCGAGGGCGAGAAGATCGTCACCCTCGACGGGGTGGAGCGCACGCTGCACGCCGAGGACCTGGTGATCACCGACGACCGGGGGCCCATCGGCCTCGCGGGCGTCATGGGCGGCGCCAACACCGAGATCGCCGATCACGACGCCGCCGAGGGCGCCACCAGCGACGTGGTCATCGAGGCCGCGCACTTCGACGCCGTCTCCATCGCCCGTACGGCCCGCCGCCACAAGCTGTCCTCCGAGGCGTCCCGGCGCTTCGAGCGGGGCGTCGACCCGCAGGCCGCGTCCGCCGCCGCCCAGCGCACGGTGGATCTGCTGGTGCTGCTCGCGGGCGGCACCGCCGAGGCCGGCGTCACCGAGGTCGCCGCCCCGTCCGCACCGCACACCATCACCGCCCCCGCCGACCACCCCGACAGGGTCGCGGGCGTGGTGTACGGCCGGGAGATCGTCGTACGCCGCCTTCAGCAGGTCGGCTGCGATGTGTACGGGCAGGACGAACTGGTCGTCACCGTGCCGTCGTGGCGGCCCGACCTGCTGGAGCGCAACGACCTCGCCGAGGAGGTCATCCGCCTGGAGGGGTACGAGAACCTGCCCTCCACCCTGCCCAGGCCCGAACCCGGGCGCGGACTGACCGACCGGCAGCGGCTGCACCGCCGGGTCGGCCGGGCGCTGGCGGGGGCCGGCTATGTCGAGGCGCTGAACTATCCCTTCCTCGGCGCGACCGCCTTCGACCAGCTCGGTCTCGACGCCGACGACCCGGCCCGCCGGGTGGTCACCCTGGCCAACCCGCTCAACGACGAGGAACCGGCGCTCCGTACGACGCTGCTGCCGGGGCTGCTCGGCGCGCTGCGCCGCAACGACGGGCGTGGGTCGCACGACCTGGCGCTGTTCGAGACGGGGCTGGTCTTCCTCCCGCGCGAGGACCGGGTCAGCGCCGCGCAGCCGCCGGTGGACCGGCGTCCGACGGACGCGGAACTGGCCGCGCTGAACGCGACGCTGCCCGAGCAGCCGCGCCATGTCGCCGTCGTCCTCGCGGGCGCGCGCGAGCAGGCCGGCTGGTGGGGCAAGGGGCGTCCGGCGGACTGGGCCGACGCGGTGCAGGCGGCACGCGCCGTCGCCCGCGAGGCCGGGGCCGAACTTCTCGTCCGCCAGGGGCGGTACGGGCCCTGGCACCCCGGGCGCTGCGCCGAACTGGCGGTCGTCGTGGACGGTGCCGAGCGGATCGTGGGACATGCCGGCGAGCTGCATCCGCGGGTGCTCAAGGCGTTCGGGCTGCCCGAGCGGAGCTGTGCGATGGAGCTGGATCTCGACGCGGTGGAGGCCGCCGGGGGCGGGGCGCTCCAGGCGCCGCGGATCTCGACGTTCCCCGTCGCGACGCAGGATGTCGCGCTGGTGGTGGACGCCGGGACACCGCACGCCCGGGTCGAGGCGGCGCTCCGCGACGGCGCGGGTGAACTGCTGGAGGGCATCCGGCTGTTCGACGTGTACGTCAACGACGAGCAGCTGGGCGCCGGGAAGAAGTCGCTGGCGTACGCGCTGCGGTTCCGCGCGGGGGATCGGACGCTGACCGTCGATGAGGCGTCGGCGGCCCGGGACGCGGCGGTGGCCCTCGCGGGCGAGCGGACGGGGGCGGTGCTGCGGGGCTGAGGTGACTTCGGGCGCCTGATCTGGCGCCTGATCTGTCGCCTGATGTGCGGGGAGCTGCGGGTGGTTGGCGGCTGCGGGTTGTCCGTGGCTGGTCGCGCGGTTCCCCCGCGCCCCTTTGGGGCGTTTTCTGGGCCCCTGTTCGGGGGTCTGCGGCGCATGTCGAGTCACCTCACTCGTTCGGGTGGTGAAGTCGGGTGATCCGGTGCGTTCGGGGCATGGGGCGACAGAATCGGACCGGCCTTTCGGGGCCGGTCCGTGCTGTCCGGGCCTATCGGGGGTAGGGGGCCATCGGCATGATGAGTTTCGGGACCGGGGTGCCCGGCCGGGGGGCTGCGCGGCGCGGCCTCGCGTTGCTGGGGCTGCCGGCCGCGTGGGGCGCGGCGGCGATCACGTACAAGCTCGCCTGTCCGCTCGCCCAGCAGACCGGGCTGGGGGCGCGGCTCTTCACCAGCGCCGTGTTCTTCGCCGTCGGCACCGGGATCGTGCTGCGGGTGCGGCGCGCGCTGCTCAGTGAGCTGCGGCAGGTCCGCAGGGTGGCCGGCGCGGCACAGGAGGCGCTGCTCGGGCCGCTGCCCGGGAAGGTCGGCGGGCTGGAGGTCGCCGCGGCCCAGCTGTCCGCCGAGCGCGGGGCGTGCATCGGCGGGGACCTGTACGACGTGATCGCCACCGAGCACGGCGTGCGGGTCGTCATGGGGGACGTGCGCGGACACGGGCTCGCCGCCATCGGGACCGTCGCCGCCGTGCTGGGCAGCTTCCGCGAGGCCGCGCACGACGAACGGGACCTGGCGGGTGTGCTGCGCAGGCTGGAGCGCGCGCTCGCCCGGCATCTGCGGCAACGGGCCTGCCCGGGGCAGCCGGTGACCGGCCCCGACTGCCCGGCCGGCGAGGAGTTCGTCACCGTACTGCTGCTGGAGATCCGCCCGGACGGGGACGTACGGGCGCTCAACTGCGGGCATCCCCGGCCGCATCTGCTGCGGGACGGGCAGGTGGAGGCGGTGGATCTGGGTGAGCCGCTGCCGCCGCTGGGGCCGTTTCCGCTGCCCGCCGAACTGGCGGCGGTGCCGGTGGGGTGGCTGCGGCCGGGCGACACGCTGTTCCTGCACACGGACGGGGCCGACGACGCCCGCGACCCGCACGGCCGGTTCTTCTCGCTCGCCGACGCGCTGCGCGCGGCCGTCCGGGACGGGCCGGAGCCGCCACAGACCGTGCTCGGCGCGGTCTGGACCCGGCTCCTGCGGCACGCCGGCGGCTGGCCCACCGACGACGTGGCGATGCTGGCGCTCCGCGACGCCCGCCGGGCGGCCGCCCTCCCGTTGCCGGGCGGCCCGGTCGGGCAGGGGGCGTGCCAGGTCCCGTGAGGTCGGGGCGGGGTTCGTGGGTGGGTGCCGGGTGGCGCGATGCCGGGAGGGCCGAGCGGGAGGGCTCTGAGTGTGTCAGGCGGTCCGTCTGGTCTCTGTGTGTCCGCCTGGAGGTGGCGATGCTGGTGCTGGGCGACGGCCGCCGGGCGGCTGCTCTGCCGGTGCCCGGTGGGCTGGTCGGGAGGGCGTGCCACGTCCCGTGACGTCGAGGCCGTTGAGGCTCGTGGGTGTGGGTCAGGTGATGCGGGGATTCGGCGTGCTGGGGGGCGTGGGTGTGGGCCGAGGCTCGCGGGGTCGTGTGGACGCGGCGGAAGGGGGCTGAGCATTGCTCCGTCCGCTCCTGTGCCTGCCGCCGTCGGTCACTCGGCGGCGCGGCGGCGCCGTCCGTCCTGCCGCGGAGTGTCGGGCAGGCGGCCGGACGGACGGCGCGAAGACGGGCCGCCGCACTGTACGAGGGGGAGCCGGCGGCCCAGCCGGCCTCTTGACGAGGCATCTCAGTCAACCGGTCGGGCACTCTCCGCGACAGCGCGCACACGCAGCGGATTCGGGCACTCCGTTCACACCCCGTGTGAACCCGTCTTCACTACGCTGTCCCGCACCAAAGCCACGGGGGGCCCGGAATGCAGCCGAACACCTTGCTCGACGCGATCCTCGACGAGGCCGGGATCTCGCACGCCGGGCTCGCCGCGCATGTCAATCAGGCCGGGCGGGGGCGTGAGCTGACGCTCCGCTACGAGCACACCGCCGTGGCCCGCTGGCTGAAGGGGCAGCGGCCCAGGGGCCAGGTGCCCGACCTGATCTGCGAGGTGCTCGCCGCCCGGCTGCACCGCACCGTCACCCTCGACGACATCGGCCTCGGGGTGCCCGGCGAGCCCGCCGCCCCGCACGCCGGGTCGCTGTCCGGGTTCGTGGAGCGGGCCACCGCGCTGTGGCGCTCCGACCAGCAGCACCGCCCGCACCTGCTGGGCGCCCCCGCCGTGACCGGGACGCCCGCGGTGATGCCGGTGTGGGAGTGGGAGAACCCGCCCGAGGACACCGATGTCTCGCGCGGCGGACGGCACCTGGTCACCGCGTCCGACCTCGGCATGCTGCGCTGTGCCCGCGCCCACTACGAGCAGATGTACCGCAAGGCCGGCGGCATGGCGACCCGCACCCGGATCGTCGGCTTCCTCACCGCCGAGGCGGCGCCCCTGCTGCGCGGCAGCTACACCGACGCCACCGGCCGCCAGCTGCACCGGGCGACCGGCGGGCTGGTCGCGATCGCCGGGATCTGCGCGTACGACTCCGACGCGCACGGCCTGGCCCAGCGCTACTTCCATCAGGCGCTGCGGCTCGCCAAGGCCAGCGGCGACCGGGGGCTCGGCGCGTACGTCATCGCGCTGCTGGTCAACCAGTCGCTGTTCATGCGGGAGTACCGGCAGGCCGTCGCCTTCGCCGAGGCGGCGCTCCGCGCGGCGGGCAAGCACACCACCCCGGCGCTCGCCTCCGACCTGTACGCGATGCAGGCGAAGGCGTACGCCCATCTCGGCGACGGCAGCAGCGCGCTGTCCTGCATCCGGCGGGCCGAGCAGGCCGCCGAACGCATCCGGCCGCCCTACGAACCCGACGAGACCGGCTATGTCCAGCCGGGGCTGGTCAATGTCCAGGTGGCGGAGGCGCTGCTGAGCCTCGGTGAGCTGGCGGCGGCCGGTGAGCACGCGGCGGCGGCCGTGGACACTCCGGCGCACGACCGGGGCCGGGTGCACCGGCTCGCCATGCTCAGCACCGTCGAACTGCGCCAGGGCAACGCCGACAAGGCCGTGGCGACGGCCCTGCTCATGGCCGAACAGGCCCGGGGCATGGAGTCCCACCGGTTGCGTGACCGGCTCCGCTCGGTGCGCGAGCACTTGGTGCGCAGCGGGGGCGCGGGCACCGCCGAGGCGGCCGAACTGATCGACGGGGCGCTGCGCGTACCCCTGTAGAGCTGAGCGCCCCGCGCGGGCCGCGCCCCGGCGCACGATGGTGGGAGCGCGCCCCCGATGGTCCGTGGGGCGCGCTTTTTGGCCATTGCCGGGCGTCGTCGCGCGCCCGCCGTTGCATCGTGAGCCGCTCCTTTTGCGCCTGCTGCCGGAACGCTCCTGCTGCGATATTGCCCCTTACTCAGCGGAAGGTGGCAGAACCGTGCAGTGGACGAAACAGAATGAACAAACTGTGTATGAAAACCGCTGGTTCAGCGTAAATCTCGCGGATGTCGAGCTGCCGGACGGGCGGCATCTCGACCATTTCCTGATCCGGCTGCGGCCCGTCGCCGTGGCCACCGTCGTCAACGAGGCCAATGAGGTGCTGCTCCTGTGGCGCCATCGCTTCATCACCGACAGCTGGGGGTGGGAACTGGCCGCCGGTGTGGTCGAGGACGGCGAGGACATCGCGCAGGCCGCCGCCAGGGAACTGGAGGAGGAGACCGGCTGGCGCCCCGGGCCGCTGCGCCATCTGATGAGCGTGGAGCCGTCCAACGGGCTCACCGACGCCCGGCACCACATCTACTGGGCCGAGGAGGGCGAGTACATCGGCCATCCGATGGACGACTTCGAGTCGGACCGGCGGGAGTGGGTGCCGCTGAAGCTGGTCCCCGACCTGGTGGCCCGTGGTGAGGTGCCGGCCGCCAACATGGCGGCGGCGCTGCTGTTACTGCATCATCTGCGGCTCGGCGGTCAGCCGTAGCTGTAGAAGCCCGAGCCGCTCTTGCGGCCCAGTCGGCCCGCGTCCACCATCCGCTGGAGCAGCGGGGGAGCGGCGTACAGCGGCTCCTTGAACTCCTCGTACATCGAGTACGCGACCGAGGCCACGGTGTCCAGGCCGATCAGGTCGGACAGCTTCAGCGGGCCCATCGGGTGGGCGCAGCCCAGCTCCATGCCGTTGTCGATGTCCTCGCGGCTGGCGATGCCGGACTCGAACATCCGGATCGCGGAGAGCAGATACGGGATCAGCAGCGCGTTGACCACGAAGCCGGAGCGGTCCTGGGCGCGGATGGCGTGCTTGCCGAGGGTCTTCTCGGCGAACAGCTGCGCCCGGGAGAGCGTGCCCTCGGACGTGGTGAGCGCCGGGATCAGCTCCACCAGCTGCTGCACCGGGGCCGGGTTGAAGAAGTGGATGCCGACCACCTGGTCCGGGCGCGAGGTGGCCACCGCCAGCCGGACCAGCGGGATCGAGGAGGTGTTGGAGGCGAGAATCGCGTCCGGGCGGCTCACCACCTGGTCCAGGACCTGGAAGATCTCGGTCTTGACCTGCTCGTTCTCGACGACGGCCTCGATCACCAGATCACGGTCGGCGAACTCGCCCAGATCGGTGGTGAAGCTGAGCCGGGCCAGCGTGGCGTCCCGCTCCTGCTCCGTGAGCTTGCCGCGCTCGGCGGCCTTCGTCAGGGAGTTGAACAGCCGGGTCCGGCCGATCTCCAGAGCCTCGCCGGTGGTCTCGGCGACCTTGACGTCCAGTCCGGACCGGGCGCACACCTCCGCGATGCCCGCGCCCATCTGTCCGCAGCCGACCACTCCGACCCGCTCGATGTCGCTCACATCGTCCCCTTCGCTGCTCCGCGCCGACCGGAACCGTGCCGACGGTCCCGGCTCCCTGCTCCGTTCGTGCACGTTACCCGCCCGGATCGATGATCGATCGCCGGGGTGCGGGCGGCTGCGGGCATCCTGGGGTGCGAACGCGGTCCGTGACCGGACGGATCCGCAGGGTACGGGGGAAGTCACGGAGGTGGAAGTCATGGGACGGCTGTCCCGACGGACGTTCGCACTGGCCGCGTTGTCGGTCCTGGTGACCTCGGGCCAGGCGCGGGCCGTGCCCGGCAGCCGGGGGCGGCCCGCCGCCGACGGTGAGATGCGGGGCGTATGGCTGGCCACGGTCGTAAACCGCGACTGGCCCTCGCGCACCGGGCTGACGGCGGCACAGCAGCGCGCCGAACTCCTCGCCCATCTCGACCGGGCCGTGGCGGCCGGGCTCAACACGGTGATGTTCCAGGTGCGGCCCTGCGCGGACGCCCTGTGGCCGTCGCCGTACGAACCCTGGTCGCAGTTCCTGACCGGCACGCAGGGCAAGGACCCGGGCTGGGACCCGCTGGGCACGGCCGTGACGGAGGCGCACGCGCGCGGGCTGGAACTGCACGCCTGGTGCAATCCGCTGCGGGTCGCCATGCACACCGACCCGGGCAAGCTCATCGCCACCCATCCGGCCCGCCGCAATCCGGACTGGGTGGTGGCCTACGGCGGCAAGCTCTACTACAACCCCGGACTGCCCGAGGTCCGCGCCTTCGTCCAGGAGGCGATGCTGGACGCGGTCGCCAAGTATCCGGTGGACGCCGTCCACTTCGACGACTACTTCTACCCGTACCCGGTGGCCGGGCAGGTCTTCGACGACGACAGCGCCCATGCCGCCCACGGCGGGGCCTTCGCGACCCGCGCCGACTGGCGGCGCGACAACATCAACCGGCTGGTGCGCGACATGGCCGCCGGGATCCGGCGGACCCGGGCGGGCGTCCGGTTCGGCATCAGCCCGTTCGGCGTGTGGCGCAACGCCGCCACCGACCCGCTGGGCTCGGACACCCGGGCCATGCAGTCGTACGACGACATCTACGCCGACACCCGGCGCTGGGTCCGCGAGAACTGGATCGACTACATCTGCCCCCAGCTGTACTGGCACATCGGCAACTCCGCCGCCGACTACGCCAAGCTGGTGCCCTGGTGGGCCAAGGTCGCCGAGGGCAGCGGTACGAAGCTGTACGTGGGGGAGGCGCTGTATCGCGCGGGCGACCCGGCACAGGCGGCGGCCTGGCAGGACCCGGCCGAACTGTCCCGGCATCTGACGCTCGCCGCGCAGTACGCGCAGGTGAGCGGGCATGTGTTCTTCGCCGCGAAGGAGGTGGCGGCGGATCCGGTGGGGGCGATGGCTCGGGTGAGCGCCGAGCATTATGGGCGGGCGAGTGGGGTGGTGGTGCGGTGAGGTGAGGTGGGGGGTTCCGGTGGGTGGTTGGTATCCCCGGCCCGCGGGTCCGTGGTGGGCGGTGTATTTCTTCGCGCGCCCGTCGGGCCCGTCGGCCGGAGATTTCCGGTGGGGTTGATGGGCCGGGCAGGTGGTCCGGCGGGTCAGCGGCCCGGGGTCGCTTCCCGGTGCCGGATCTCGGTGTCGGGGCCCGGGGAGCAGACGCCCTCGTGGCCGTCCTGGAAGCGGACCCGGTACGGCGGCTGACCGCCCTGGCCGAGCACTTCGACGATCTCGCCGACCTTGTCGTTCTGGCCGACCACCCTGCCGTGCTGGACAAGCTGGTCGCCCTCGGTTGCACGCATCTGGGGCCTCCTCACGCTGTTGCGGGAGCAGCGGTCCGTGGTGTCGAGTCTACGGCCGTACGGCCGGGTGCCTACGGTCGGGAGCGCGGACCGGAACCGGCTCGCGCCCGCTCACCACCGGCCGCCCTGTGTCGTTCAGCCGCGAGCCCGCTGCGTGACGGCGATGCACACGAGCACCGCCGCGGCCGTCAGTGGGGCGGCCGGTGTCAGGTGCTCGCCCAGCAGCAGCACCGACCACACCAGTGTGAGCAGCGGCTGGGCGAGCTGCAACTGACTGGCCCTGGGGATGCCGATGGCGGCCATGCCCCGGTACCAGACCACCAGCCCGAGGAACTGCGAGCCCGCCGCCACCCACAGCAGCCCGGCCACGCTGTGCGCGGTCAGCCGCACCGGCTCGGCCGCCAGCATGATCACCGAGGCCGGCAGCGCGAGCGGCAGACACAGCACCAGCGCCCAGCCGATCACCTGCCAGCCCGGCATCCGGCGGGCCAGCCGCCCGCCCTCGGCGTACCCGGCCGCGCACACCAGCAGCGCCGCGAAGAGATACAGGTCGGCCGTGGACAGCGCGCCCCCGCTCTGCTGGACGGTGAAGGCGATCACCGCCGCCGCGCCGGTCACCGCCGCCCACCAGAAGGTGCGCGAGGGCCGGGTGCCCATCCGCAGGGCGGACATCAGGGCCGTCGTCAGCGGCAGCAGACCCACCACGACGGCGGCGTGCGAGGTGCTGGAGGTCTCCAGCGCCAGCGTGCTCAGCAGCGGGAAGCCGATCACGACACCGCCCGCCACCACCGCGAGCCCCGGCCAGTGCGCCCGGTCCGGCAGCGGGACGCGCAGCGCCAGCAGACAGCCCCCGGCGATGACCGCCGCGAGGACACAGCGCACGGCCGACAGCGACCAGGGCCCGAACCCCTGAAGGCCCCAGGCGGTGGCGGGAAAGGTGAGGGAGAAGGCGACGACGCCCAGCGCGGCCAACAAGGTGCCGTGGCTCGCGCGGCCCGGGGCGCCGCTCACCGCTATCGGGGCGGACGCGATAGCGCTATCCTGTGCTCTCATGAATGAGAGTAGCAGTGTGGTGGATCTGGCGAATCAGCTGCGCAAAGAAGTGAACCGCTACTCGCCAGGTGGAAAGCTCCCGTCGAGCCGGGCGCTCGTCGAGCGGTTCCGGGTCAGCCCGGTGACCGTCTCCCGCGCCCTCGCGCAGCTCGCCGCCGAGGGACTGGTGGTGACCCGGCCCGGCGCCGGTGCCTACCGCGCCCGGCCGCGCACCCCGCTCGCCGCGACCGGCGACACCTCCTGGCAGGAGGTCGCGCTCAGCGCCGACGGCGCCGCCGACCTCGTACCGCGCACGGTCGACGCCTCCGGTGTCACCGTCTGTCTGGCCGCGCCGCCGCCCGGGGTGATCGAGTTCAGCGGCGGCTACCCGCACCCCTCGCTCCAGCCGGAGAGGGCCATGGCCGCCGCGCTCTCCCGGGCGGGCCGCCGGCCCGGCGTCTGGGGCCGGCCGCCGCTGGACGGGCTGCCCGAGCTGCGGGAGTGGTTCGCGCGGGGCATCGGCGACACCGTCACCGCCGCCGATGTGCTGATCACCTCGGGCGGCCAGTCCGCGCTGACCACCGCCCTGCGCGCGCTCGCCCCGCCCGGCGCACCGGTCCTGGTCGAGTCGCCCACCTACCCCGGCATGCTCGCCATCGCCCGCGCGGCCGGACTGCGCCCGGTGCCCGTCCCGGTCGACCGGGACGGCGTGCGCCCCGACCTGCTCGCCGACGCCTTCCGGGCCACCGGCGCCCGCGTGTTCGTCTGCCAGCCGCTCTTCCAGAACCCCACCGGCGCGGTCCTCGCCGCCGACCGCCGCCCCGAGGTGCTGCGCATCGCCCGCGAGGCGGGCGCGTTCGTCGTGGAGGACGACTTCGTACGACGGCTGCCGCACGAGGACTCCGGGCCGCTGCCGCGTCCGCTGGCCGCCGACGACCCCGACGGCGTCGTCGTGCATGTCTGCTCGCTCACCAAGGCGACCTCGCCCAGCTTCCGGGTCGGCGCCCTCGCCGCACGCGGGCCGGTCCTGGAACGGCTGCGCGCCATCCAGATCGTCGACACCTTCTTCGTGCCCCGCCCGCTCCAGGAGGCCGCCCTGGAACTCGTCGGCTCGCCCGCCTGGCCCCGCCACCAGCGCACCCTGTCCACCGAACTCCGCGCCCGCCGCGACGCCATGACCGCGGGCCTCGCCCTGCGGCTGCCCGAACTCGCCCTCCCGCACATCCCGTCCGGCGGCTACCACCTCTGGCTGCGCCTGCCCGACGGACTGGACGAGCCGGTCCTCCAGTCCGCCGCCCTGCGCGCGGGCGTCGCCTTCACCCCCGGCCGTCCCTACTTCAGCGCCGAACCCACCGCCGCCCACGTCCGGCTGAGCTTCGCCGCGGTCAGCGGCACCGAGGAGATCGCCGAAGGACTGAGGCGGCTGCGCGCCGCCTTCGACGAGGCCCTCGGCCGCCCGGCGCCGCAATTTGTTCGACACGGTCCGGCCGTGCTGTGAGGATCCCGCCATGACCGACATCGTCACCACCCCCACCGGCCTCGCCGAGGGCTACGAGATCTCCACCGACCCCGCCCGCCTCGACGCGGCGCGGGTGCACCACTGGCTCTCCACCGACGCGTACTGGGCCCTCGGCCGCGCTCGCGACGTCCAGGACCGGGCCATCGCCGGCTCCCTCAACTTCGGCGTGTACGAGACCGCGTCCGGCGCCTTGGCCGCCTACGCCCGTGTCGTCACGGACCGGGCCACCTTCGCCTGGCTGTGCGACGTCTACGTGGACCGCCCGGCCCGCGGCAAGGGCCTCGGCACGGCCCTGGTGGCCGCCGTACGGGAGGAGCTGCGGTCGTACGGCGTACGGCGGGTGCTGCTCGCGACCCACGACGCCCACGGGGTGTACGGGAAGCTGGGCTTCCGGGAACTGGAGCGGCCGGACCAGTGGATGGCGCTGATGCTGGAGGGGTGAGGGGTGAGTGGTGAGGGGTGAGGGGTGAAGGGGTGAAGGGTGAGGGTGGTTTCAGGGCGAATGCCCGGCTGATCCTTACCTCCCGGTAAACCCTTGCGCACCGACGGTAGCTCATAGCAATTCCCCCCTTGACCTGGGCACACTCCAGGCACACCATCCCCGCATGGCCATTCGGGTCACCTTCGTCGCCGCCGCCCGTAACTCACCACTGCTCGCCGAGACCTTCCAGGACGACCGGCCGCTCGATCAGGCCGGCTGGGCCGAGGTACAGCGCGCCGCCCATGAACTGGTGCCGCTCGCCGCCGCCGAGCTGCGGTACTGCTCGCCCACCCCGCGCAGCCGCGCGACCGGTGACGCCCTCGGCTACGCCCCGCTGGTGCAGCCCGCGCTGCGCGACTGCGACATGGGCCGCTGGCGCGGGCTGACGCTGGGCGAGGCGATGGCCCGGGAGCCACAGGCGGTCGACGCCTGGCTGTCCGACCCGCGCGGCACACCGCACGGCGGCGAGTCCCTGATCTCCTTCATCACCCGGGTCGGCGGCTGGCTGGACACCCGCCCGTTCGAGGACGGCGTGTACATCGTCGCCGTGGCCGAGCCGTCGGTGATCCGCGCGGCCCTGGTCTACGCCCTGAAGGCACCACCCGCGAGCTACTGGAACATCGACGTGCGCCCCCTGTCGACCACGACGCTCACCGGCCACTCGGGCCGCTGGAACCTGCGCTTCGACGGGACGGCGGCCAGATCACCGAGCTAGCCGGTGCCAAGGTCATCGCCGTCGCCCGGCTCCCGCGCGTACCCGGTGACCAGCAGCAGATCCTTCGCCGGGCCGCCCACCCGCCAGAGGGTGCGCCAGTGATCGGCGTCGGTGACGGTGAACTCGCCGCGGTACAGGTCGGCGGAGCAGGGATGGCCGGCGGTGTGCCGCCCGGTGCGCAGATCCAGGTCGTGGAAGGGCCGTCCGTCCGCGAACCGCACATCGGCTGTCCCCGGCATGGCCCCCGGCAGAAAGCGCAGGGTCCGCTCGGCGGGCCGGGCCACGCCCTGCCACACGAACGTCCCCGACTCCCGGTGCAGCAGCCCGCCGCCCGCCAGCGCCTCGAAGACGGTCGTGCCGGTGAACCGGCCCTCGTCGCCGCCGCCGAGATCCCGCACGGTCCGCTCGACGCGCCAGCGCCCGGCGAGATACGCCAGCGGGTTCGGCACCGCCCAGAACTCACCCATCGCGGGCCTCCCGGTCAGCAGACCGGCCCGGGAGAGGCCGCCGTCGCCCGGAGCAGATCCCGCACCAGCGGGTAGTCGATCCGGTCGGGACGGCGGAAGCGCAGACACCCCTTGCCCATGTCCTGCCCGGCCAGCCGCTTTGCGAAGGCGTCCCGCACATCGGGCCGCATGAGATAGAGCGAGATGTACTGCCGCTGCCCGGCGAACGCGATCTCGGCGGTCCCGTCCCGCGTATAGGCGGGCATCCCGTACGCCATCACCTCACCGAACCCGGCCAGCTCGCCGCGGCACAGTTCACGCAGCCGGACCAGGGCCGCCCGCTGCGACTCCCGCGCCTCGTCCAGATACGCCTCGACGGTCCGCGCCTCGCTCTGCACCATGGGGCGAGCGTACTGCGCGGTCGAGAACCGCGGTGCCGGGGCGCGATGGCACCCCGGCACGCGGCTTTCCACCAGCTGGGGCCTTAGATGCCGAACGGTGCCGCGTAGCGGACCGTGCCGCTGGGCAGCGGGTGCTCGGCGTCGAGGGTGAGGGCCATCATGGCCTCGTCCGGGACGTCGATGGTGAGGCTGATGCCGTGCTCCGAGGCCCGGCTGAAGCCGAACCGCGGGTAGTACGCCGGGTGTCCGAGGACGGTGACGAAGTGCTCGCCCCGTTCCTTGGCGGCCCGCAGCGCGGCGCGGATCGCGGCGGAGCCCGCGCCGGTCCCCTGGTGCTCGGGCCGGACGGCGACGGGGCCCAGGCACAGGGCCGGGGTGTCGCCGATGTGGCAGCGGGTCAGCAGCGCGTGACCGATGGGCCCGCCGTCGGGGCCGGTGGCCACGATGGACAGTCCGTCGATCCACGACGGGTCGGCACGCAGGGCGTCGATGAGGTCCGCCTCCAGCGGAGTGTCGAACGCGGCGAGGCTGATGTCACGAAGGGCGGGGATGTCGGCGCCGGTCTCGGCGCGCGTGATCCAGTTGATGCTCACGATGGATGGAGATCCGTTTCATGATCGGTTCGTATCGGGGGTGCCCCGCGAGCTCACGCTCCCAGCGAGGCGGATCCGGATGAGGTCAGGCCACGGCCCGGGACGTGAGGGTGGTCCGGGCGGAGCACATGGCAGTGGCCTGGTGCGCGGTCATCAACCCCACCTCCCCACTTCCTCGGTCTCTCGATCAGATACGAACGCCGGGCAGCTTATCACTCCGCCGCCTCCCGACCTGGACGTGATTGCATAAACGTGCAGCGCTGCGTATAGTCATGCCATCCATGAGGAGGGTTTCCATGACGGTACGTGCGGCGGTGGCCGGGGCGAGCGGGTACGCGGGCGGGGAGCTGCTGCGGCTGCTGCTCGCGCACCCCGGGGTCGAGATAGGCGCGCTGACCGGGCACTCCAACGCCGGGCAGCGGCTCGGGGGGCTTCAGCCGCATCTGCTGCCGCTGGCGGAGCGGGTGCTCCAGGAGACCAGTGCCGACGTGCTCGCCGGGCATGACGTGGTGTTTCTGGCCCTGCCGCACGGGCAGTCCGCCGCGGTCGCCGAGCAGCTCGGGCCGGACGTTCTCGTGATCGACATGGGGGCCGACTTCCGGCTGACGGACGCCGCCGACTGGGAGCGTTTCTACGGTTCCGCGCATGCCGGGACCTGGCCGTACGGCCTTCCCGAACTGCCGGGTGCCCGCGCCGCGCTGGAGGGGTCCAAGCGCGTCGCGGTGCCCGGTTGCTACCCGACGGCCGTCTCGCTCGCCCTGTTCCCGGCGTACGCCGCCGGGCTGGCCGAGTCCGAGGCCGTGGTCGTGGCCGCCTCCGGCACCTCCGGGGCGGGCAAGGCGCCCAAGGCGCAGCTGCTCGGCTCCGAGGTCATGGGCTCCATGTCGCCCTACGGCGTCGGCGGCGGCCACCGGCACACCCCCGAGATGATCCAGAACCTCAGCGCGGTCGCCGGTGAGCGGGTGTCCGTCTCCTTCACGCCCACCCTCGCGCCCATGTCCCGCGGCATCCTCGCCACCTGCAATGTGAAGGGCCGCCCCGGGGCCGGCGCCGAGTCCGTGCGGGCCGCCTACGAGAAGGCGTTCGCCGACGAGCCGTTCGTCCATCTGCTGCCCGAGGGGCAGTGGCCCGCCACCGCGTCCGTCCAGGGTTCCAACGCCGTTCAGGTGCAGGTCGCGTACGACGCGGCCGTCGGACGCATCATCGCGATCAGCGCCATCGACAACCTGACGAAGGGCACCGCGGGAGGCGCCCTTCAGAGCATGAACATCGCCCTGGGGATCGATGAGACGACCGGGCTTTCCACGATCGGAGTCGCACCGTGAGTGTCACGGCAGCACAAGGGTTCACCGCTGCGGGCATCGCCGCCGGGATCAAGGAGAACGGCAATCCGGATCTGGCCCTCGTGGTCAACACCGGGCCGCGCCGGGCCGCCGCGGGCGTCTTCACCTCCAACCGGGTCAAGGCCGCCCCGGTGCTCTGGTCGGAGCAGGTGCTCAAGGGCGGCCGGGTCAGCGCCGTGATCCTCAACTCCGGTGGCGCCAACGCCTGCACGGGGCCCAAGGGGTTCCAGGACACCCATGCCACGGCCGAGAAGGTCGCCGAGGTCCTCGACGGGCACAGCGCCGGTGAGGTCGCGGTGTGCTCCACCGGGCTGATCGGCCTGCTGCTGCCCATGGACAAGCTGCTGCCGGGCGTCGAGGCGGCCGCCGGACAGCTCTCGGAGCACGGCGGCGAGAAGGCCGCCATCGCCATCAAGACCACCGACAGTGTGCACAAGACGTCCGTGGTGGCCAAGGACGGCTGGAGCGTCGGCGGCATGGCCAAGGGGGCCGGGATGCTCGCCCCCGGCCTCGCCACCATGCTCGTCGTGCTCACCACCGACGCGGACCTCGAAGCCGACGTGCTGGACCGGGCGCTGCGCGCCGCCACCCGGACCACCTTCGACCGGGTCGACTCCGACGGCTGCATGTCCACCAACGACACCGTCCTGCTGCTGGCGTCCGGCGCCTCCGGGATCGTCCCGGACCACGCCGAGTTCGCCGAGGCCGTACGGGCGCTCTGCGACGACCTCGGGCAGCAGCTGATCCGGGACGCCGAGGGCGCCAGCAAGGACATCAGGGTCGAGGTGATCAACGCGGCGAGCGAGGACGACGCCGTGGAGGTGGGGCGCTCCATCGCCCGTAACAACCTCCTCAAGTGCGCCATCCACGGCGAGGACCCCAACTGGGGCCGGGTGCTCAGCGCCATCGGCACGACCGCCGCCGCCTTCGAGCCCGACCGTCTCAACGTCGCCATCAATGGCGTCTGGGTGTGCAAGAACGGCGGTGTCGGCGAGGACCGCGACCAGGTCGACATGCGCTTCCGCGAGGTGCACATCGTCGCCGACCTCGCCGCCGGTTCCGACACCGCCACCATCTGGACCAACGACCTCACCGCCGACTACGTCCACGAGAACAGCGCGTACTCGTCATGAGCGGCACCCGCAAGCACACCGCGCTGCCCAAGGCGCAGATCCTCATCGAGGCCCTGCCCTGGCTGACCCGGCACCACGGCAGGACCGTCGTCATCAAGTTCGGCGGCAACGCCATGGTGGACGAGGAACTGAAGGCCGCCTTCGCGCAGGACGTCGTCTTCCTGCGGCACGCCGGCCTCAAACCGGTCGTCGTGCACGGCGGCGGCCCGCAGATCAGCGCCGCCCTCGACCGGCACGGCATCGTCAGCGAGTTCAAGGCCGGCCTGCGCGTCACCACCGAGGAGGCCATGGACGTCGTACGGATGGTGCTGGCCGGACAGGTCCAGCGCGAGCTGGTCGGGCTGCTCAACCAGCACGGGCCGCTCGCCGTCGGCATCACCGGCGAGGACGCCCGCACCATGACCGCCACCAAGCACCGGCCCCGCGTCGACGGCGAACTTCTCGACATCGGGCGGGTCGGCGAGATCACCGAGATCGACACGGGCGCGATCGAGGCCCTGCTCGCCGACGGCCGTATCCCGGTCGTCTCCTCCATCGCCCGCAGTCAGGACGACGGACATGTCTACAACGTCAATGCTGATACGGCGGCTGCGGCACTCGCTGCGGCGCTGGGCGCCGAGACCCTCATGGTCCTCACGGACGTCGAGGGACTCTACGAGGACTGGCCGCACAGTGACGAGGTGATCAGCCGGCTCACCGCCACCCAGCTGGAGAAACTGCTGCCCGACCTGTCCGCCGGGATGGTGCCGAAGATGGAGGGCTGTCTGCACGCCGTCCGCAACGGCGTCACCACCGCCCGGGTCATCGACGGACGGGTCCAGCACTCGATCCTGCTGGAGATCTTCACGGATGAAGGCATCGGCACGATGGTCGTGCCCGACGGACAGGGGGAGCCGTGACCGACATCGCGGGCAATGCTGAGCTGACCTCGCGCTGGCAAGGCGCGCTCATGAACAACTACGGCACCCCGCGGCTGCCCCTCGTCCGCGGCGAGGGCACCCGGCTCTGGGACGCCGACGGCACCGAGTACGTCGATTTCGTCGGCGGCATCGCGGTCAACGCGCTCGGCCACGCCCACCCGGCGATCGTCGAGGCGGTGAGCCGGCAGATCGCGTCCCTCGGGCATGTCTCCAACCTGTTCGTCGCCGAACCGCCCGTCGCGCTCGCCGAACGGCTGCTCCAGCTGTTCGGCCGGGACGGCAAGGTGTTCTTCTGCAACTCCGGCGCCGAGGCCAACGAGGGCGCGTTCAAGATAGGGCGGCTGACCGGGCGCACCCATATGGTCGCCACCGACGGCGGCTTCCACGGCCGCACCATGGGCGCCCTCGCCCTCACCGGCCAGCCCGGCAAACAGGAACCCTTCCTGCCGCTGCCCGGCGATGTCACCCATGTGCCCTACGGCGACGCGCAGGCGCTGGCCGCCGCCGTCACCGAGAACACGGCGTTCGTCATCATCGAGCCGATCCAGGGCGAGAACGGGGTCGTCGTCCCGCCGCCGGGCTATCT
The DNA here is from genome assembly GCF_042790455.1 of Streptomyces sp. NPDC056734. Classification (NCBI taxonomy): domain Bacteria; kingdom Bacillati; phylum Actinomycetota; class Actinomycetes; order Kitasatosporales; family Streptomycetaceae; genus Streptomyces; species Streptomyces sp. NPDC056734. The sequence goes on along the minus strand of NZ_JBHTZD010000014.1, from coordinate 32,966 downwards.
GAAGGCGGCCCGCGCGATCACGGCGGCGAGCGGCAGTCTCCTCGTCCTGGACGAGGTGCAGACGGGGGTCGGCCGTACCGGACACTGGTTCGAGTACCAGGCCCACGAAGGTGTGCTGCCCGATGTCGTCACCCTCGCCAAGGGGCTCGGGGGCGGGCTGCCGCTCGGCGCGACCATCGCCTTCGGGCGGGCCGCGGAGCTGCTCCAGCCGGGCCAGCACGGTACGACGTTCGGCGGCAACCCCGTCGCCTGCGCGGCCGGGCTCGCCGTTCTCGACACCATCGCGACTGACGGGCTGCTGGCGAACGTCAAGCGGCAGAGCGAGAGCCTGCGGGACGGGATCGAGGCGCTCGGGCATCCGCTGGTCGCCCATGTCCGGGGTGCGGGCCTGCTGCTGGGTATCGTGCTCACCAGGCCGCTCGCGCCGCGGGTGCAGCAGGCGGCCCAGGACGCCGGTTTCCTGGTCAACGCGCCCGCCCCCGATGTCGTACGGCTGATGCCGCCGCTGAACACCGGGGACGGTGACGTGGCGGCGCTGCTGCGGGCGCTGCCCGGGGTTCTCGACGCGGCCGGCGATGACGCACGATCCGAGGAACTGGTGTCCGAGGGACTAGTGTCCGGGGAATGAGACGACGATGAGTCAGGCGCAGGACCATGAGCAGGCGGCCGGGTCCGCGGTGCCGCAGACGCGGACCGCGCGGCACCGGCGGATCGTGGACATCCTCAACCGGCAGCCCGTGCGGTCGCAGAGCCAGCTGGCGAAGCTGCTCTCGGACGACGGGCTGCATGTCACCCAGGCGACCCTGTCCCGGGACCTCGACGAGCTGAACGCCGTGAAGATCCGGGACAACGACGGGGATCTGATCTACGCGGTGCCGAGCGAGGGCGGGTTCCGTACGCCTCGGGCGCCGCTGGGGGAGTCGGCGAAGGAGGAGCGGATGCGGAGGCTGTCCGCGGAGCTGCTGATCTCCGCGGAGGCGTCCGCGAACCTCGTGGTCCTGCGTACGCCGCCGGGTGCGGCCCAGTTCCTCGCCTCGGCCATCGACCAGGCCGAGCTGCACGACATCCTGGGGACCATCGCCGGTGACGACACGCTGCTGCTGATCAGCCGTCGGGCCGACGGGGGGCAGGCCCTGGCGGACCACATGCTGCGGTTGGCTCAGAACGGGGGGTGAGGTGGGGGGTTGGCCGGTGCGTTGCCGGGTGCGGGTGGTCGGTGGCTGGTCGCGCAGTTCCCCGCGCCCCTAGAGGCGTTGCCGTCGCCTGCGTCTCTTGGTGCCGTAGCTGGAGGCACCCCGCCGGCGCGGGTGAGCGACACGCCCCCCGCCTCAGCCCAGCCGCGCCGCCAGTCCCCCCGTGCACCGCACCTCGTCCCCCGCCGTGATCAGCAGCGCCTCCACGCCCGGGAGGCCCTCCAGCCACCCCAGCCCCGCCCGCGACCCCATCGCGAACGCCGCCGTCGCCCAGCAGTCCGCCCAGGTCAGGTCAGGGGCGACCACCGTCACCGCCACCAGATCGGTCACCGCCGACCTCGCCGTGCGCGGATCCACGATGTGCGCACCCCGCTCCGCCGTCCCCGACGTCGCGACCGCCAGCTCCGGCAGGCCCGCCGCCGAGACGACCGCCGCGAGCCCCCCGGGACGCAGCGGGTCGGCGACCCCCACCCGCCAGGGACGGTCGGCGCCCGGCACGCCCAGCAACTGCACATCGCCGCCGCCGTTCACACTCACCCCCACCACCCCCTCCACCGCCCTCAACCGCAGCGCGGCCCGCCGCACCGCCCAGCCCTTCACGATCCCGGTCGGATCCAGCCGCCCCCGGTACCGCGTGCTGAACCACCCCTCGCTCACCCGCTCCGCCTCCGCCCCCAGCGCCAGCACCTCGGCCACCTCCGGATCGCACCGCCCGACCGTCAGTTCCCCCGCCGCCAGCCGCGACACCTGACTGTCCTCGCGATACGTGCTGAACACCGCGTCGACCCGATGCAGCCCGGCGACCACCTCCCGCACGGCGGCATGGACCGCGTCCGGCTCACCACCGCGCACATCGAGGGAGAACACGGTGCCCATGACCTCCTCCGCGTGCCGTACGACGCCGGGCGCGGGCGCGGATCCGGCCACCGGCTCAGCCACCGGCCTGGTCCAGCGCCGACTGGAGGGACTCCTTGTACCCGGCGCTGGTGTAGGTCGCCCCGGACACGGCGTCGATCCGGGCGCTGCCCGCCGCCACGGCCGCCTGGTTCAGTTTCGGTACGGCGTCCGCCGTGACCTGCGTGCTCTGGCCGCCGCTGGGCGCCTGGACGGTCTCCGCCCCGGTGATCCTCCCGCCGCTCACCGTGATCCGGACCTGCACCGGGCCGTACTGGGTCTGCGCGGGGGTGCCGGTGACCGTGGAGCCGCCGGTGGGCTGGGCGCCGCCCTGCGCCGACTGACCGCCCGCGGCGGGTGACCGGGCGTCGGCCGCCGCGCCGGGGTCGGAGCCCGGCTTCAGCGACAGCAGCAGCACGATGCCGGACACGGTGGCCGCGGTGGCGAGCACGGCACGCCGGACGGGGTGTCTCTTCTTCATGGTTGCCGGTCTCCTGATGACCCGTCGGGGAGGGGGACGAAGGGGAAGAAGGCGGGGCAGGGGCCCTGAGGGGGCCCTCGCTCACATCGCGAACGACTCGTGGTGGATGCGGCGGGCCGGGACACCCGCGCCGCGCAGCGCCTCGTACACCGACCGCGCGAAGCCGGGGGGCCCGCACAGGAAGACGTCGTGCCGGTCGATGTCGGGGATCTTGCCCCGGAGGGTCTCCGCGGAGATGTCGGGGCGGGCCCCGTCCGGGCTGTTGACGGCGTACATCAGGCGGGCGCCGCGCTCGTCGGCGATGGCGGACAGCTCGTCCCACAGGGCCAGGTCCTGGGTGGTGGTGGCCCGGTAGAGGAGGGTGATGTCACCGGCCGCACCGGGCAGCGTCTCGAACAGTGCCCGCATCGGAGTGATGCCGACCCCGCCCGCCACCAGCAGCACCTTGCCCCGGCTGCGCCGGGAGGCGGTCAGGGCGCCGTACGGACCCTCCGCCCACACGCGCGTCCCGGGCCGCAGCCCGCGCAGCCCGGCGCTGTGGTCACCGATCGCCTTCACGGTGATCCGGAGCAGATCCGGCCGGGGCGCCGCCGACAGCGAGTACGGGTGGGAGCTGAACCGCATCCCCGGCGCCAGGAACCGCCACCGGAAGAACTGCCCGGCCTCCGCGCCCATCCGGTGCAGCCTGCGCCCGCCGATCAGCACCGACACGATCCCCGGCGTCTCCTCGATCACCGCCTCGACCCGCATCCGGTGGCGCAGGTTCAGCCGGATCGGGGTGAGGATCCGGAACCAGATCACCAGCGCGCTGACCACCCCGTACAGCCCGTACCAGAACGTCTTCGCGAGCGGCTGCACGGCGAAGTCGTTGCCGGTGGAGATCTGGTGCCAGAACGTCAGGAACACCGCCGCGTACGTCATCAGATGCACGTGGTACCAGGTGTCGTACGGCATCCTGCGCCGCACCCCGCCGATCGAGACCAGGCCGATCAGCAGCAGCAGGGCGGTGCCGATCGCCGCTTTGCCCAGGTCGGGGAGGTGGGTGACGGAGTCGGTGGTCTGGCGGACGATGCCGGTGAGGCCGAGGCCCGCCTGGCGGGCGTAGCCCCACATGATGAGGACGACATGGGCGAGGACCAGGCACAGGGTGTAGCGGCCGGTCATCGCGTGCCAGCGGGCCACCCGGTCCGAGCCGACCCGCCGTTCCAGCGCGGGCACCCGGGCCATCTGGAGCACCACCAGCGCCATCAGATAGCCCGCGAGCAGTCCGGTGATCCGGCCCGCGTTGATGATCCGGCCGGTGTCGTCGCCGATCGAGGGCGTGTTGCCCCACCACAGCCACAGCACGGCGGCGGCACCCGCCCCCACCGCGAGCAGCAGCGGGACGGCGGGGGAGCGGCGCGGGCGGATGCGGCGCATGGTCTGCCGCCGGGCGGCACGGCCGCCTGCGAGCGTGCTGGTCACGGTTCCTCCGGGGACGGGGGCAACGGGTGTGTCGTGGTCCCTCGGCCCAGAGATACGTGCGGCGCCCGCGCACCGTTCAGAGCGGCGGCAGGTGGGCGCGGCTCAGTAACGGGTGATCGCCGTCGTGCCGTCCTGCGTGCCGACCGCGATGTGCGGCCGGGCCTCCGGGCGGGCCCAGGTGAGGATCGCGCGCATCGCGTCGGCGGGCACGGACACACAACCGGCCGTCGGGCCGCTGCCGTTGACGTGCAGGAAGATCCCGGCACCGCGCCCGCGCACCGGCGTGTGGTAGTTGAAGCCGATGACGAGGGCGTACGCGTACTGCGTGCCGTAGGTGACCAGATGTTCCGCGTGCCCGGCCCGGCAGTCGGCGGCGCGCGGCTCGCTCCAGCGGTTGTAGTCCGCCGAGTCGTTGTCCTGGCACCACCAGGACTCCTGCCGCACCGGCCGGTAGGTGTACGTCGTCCCGGTCGGCGCCGGCTCGATGCCGAAGGCGTACGGGAGGTCGTACAGCCCGGTGGGGGTGGTGTTGGTGCCCTGCTTGCGGGTGCCGCCCTCGACCAGCCCGTTGGCCCCGAACCGGGCCGGCGCCGAGCCCGCCTCCACCCAGTCGCCGTCGCGCCGGTCCCACCAGGTGACGGTGCCGGTGGTGGAGCCGGTCGCCGGTGCCACGGCGGTGATCAGCTGATCGCCGCCCCCGGTGTCGGCCAGCGTGGCGGGCAGTGGCGGTGGCTCCTCGGGGGCGGGCGGGGCCATGCCCAGGAGGGCGGCGGAGGTGATGAGGGCGAGGGCGGCGGCGAGGGTGGGGCGCATGGCGCCGACGCTAGGGGAGCGGGGGGACGGTGGCAGTGCGGGTGACCCGTTCGAGTGCACCGCGTGACCGGCCCGCCGCAACGGCCCCCGGCTGTACGGGTGCCTGGCTCTGCGGGTGCCCGGCTGTATGTGTGCCCGGCTCGGCGGGTGCCTGGCTGTATGTGTGCCCGGCTCTGCGGGTGCCTGGCTATATGGGTGTCGGCGGGAGCGGGAGCGGCAGCCCCGGCAGGCCGTCCAGGCTGCTGGCGATGTGGTCCTTCTTGTGGAAGTACGCGTCGAGCGAGTCGTCGTCCTCGCGCGCGAAGCGCCGCCCGTGCAACTCGCGGTCCTCGTCGTACGTCATCAGCGGAACGGCGTAACCACAGCTGTCGCGCAGGAGATCGGCCGTCACGACGATGATCGCGCGCAGCCCGTGCCGGGTGGCGTCGATGTCCGGGAAGCGGGCGAGCAGGCCGGGGAAGCGGGGGTCGTCCCGGAAGACCGGCTCGCCGTGGCCGTGCAGCCGGACGATGTTCGGCGGCCCCTGGAAGGCGCACCACATCAGGGTGATCCGGCCGTTCTCACGCAGATGCGCGATGGTCTCGGCGTTCGACCCGGCGAAATCGAGATACGCCACCGTCAGCTCGTCGAGGATGACGAAGGAGCCCTTGAGGCCTTTGGGAGAGAGATTGACCGTACCCTCGCCGGACAGCGGGGCGGTCGCGGTGAAGAAGAGCGGCTGCTCTTCGATGAACGTACGGAGTCTGCCGTCAATGCGCTCATATGTCTTTCCCACGCCTAAAGATTATTCAGCCTAACGACCTCTGCGGCAATGGGATTGAATTGACTATTCATACGGGACTCTGCATACTCATGCAGGGTCGTGCAGGAGTGGTCATGTGGAGTCGTGCACCGACCGGCGAACGCAGTGTGAGGAGCGAAGCAAGTGAGCAGCAACAGCAAGGACGTCCGGCTCTGGGGCGGCCGTTTCGCCGACGGTCCCGCCGAGGCGCTGGCGAAGCTGTCCGCGTCCGTCCACTTCGACTGGCGGCTCGCGCCCTATGACATCGCGGGATCCCGCGCCCACGCGCGTGTGCTGCACAAGGCGGGGCTGCTCAGCGACGACGAGCTGACCCGCATGATCGCCGGGCTGGACCGGCTGGAAGCGGATGTCGCCGACGGCTCCTTCACCGGCACCATCGCCGACGAGGACGTGCACACCGCCCTGGAGCGTGGGCTCCTGGAGCGGCTCGGCCCCGACCTCGGCGGCAAGCTGCGCGCGGGCCGCTCCCGCAACGACCAGGTGGCGACCCTCTTCCGGATGTACCTGAGGGATCACGCCCGTACGGTCGGCGGCCTGATCGCCGATCTCCAGGACGCCCTCGTCGGCCTCGCCGAGGCCCACCCCGACACGGCGATGCCCGGCCGGACCCACCTCCAGCACGCCCAGCCGGTGCTCTTCGCCCACCATGTCCTCGCCCATGTCCAGTCCCTGTCCCGGGACGCCGAGCGGCTGCGCCAGTGGGACGAGCGCACGGCCGTCTCGCCGTACGGCTCCGGCGCGCTCGCGGGCAGCAGCCTGGGCCTGGATCCGGAGGCGGTGGCGAAGGACCTCGGCTTCGAGCACGGCAGCGCCGCCAACTCCATCGACGGCACGGCCTCCCGGGACTTCGCCGCCGAGTTCGCGTTCATCACCGCGATGATCGGGGTGAATCTCTCCCGGATCGCGGAGGAGGTCATCATCTGGAACACGAAGGAGTTCTCCTTCGTGACGCTGCACGACGCGTTCTCCACCGGCTCCTCGATCATGCCGCAGAAGAAGAACCCGGACATCGCCGAGCTGGCCCGGGGCAAGTCCGGCCGCCTCATCGGCAACCTCACCGGCCTGATGGCCACCCTCAAGGCTCTCCCGCTCGCCTACAACCGGGACCTCCAGGAGGACAAGGAGCCGGTCTTCGACTCCATCGACCAGCTGGAGATCCTGCTCCCCGCCTTCACCGGCATGATGGCCACCCTCACCGTCCACCGCGAGCGCCTGGAGGAACTGGCCCCGGCCGGTTTCTCCCTGGCCACCGACATCGCCGAGTGGCTGGTCCGGCAGGGCGTCCCGTTCCGCGTCGCGCACGAGGTGGCCGGCGAGTGCGTCAAGGCCGCCGAGGCCGAGGGCAAGGAACTGGCCGACCTCACCGACGAGCAGTTCGCCAAGATCTCCACCCACCTCACCCCCGAGGTCCGCACGGTCCTCAACGTCCCCGGCGCCATCGCCTCCCGCAACGCCCGAGGCGGCACGGCCCCCACGGCGGTAGCCATCCAACTGGCGGAACTGAAGACGAACGTGACCCGCCAACACGAATGGGCCCAGGCCAAACAGGGGGCCTGAGCGGCGACGCCGGGGGGTTGGGGGGTGGGGGGATCGGGCGCTTGGGGGGTGCGGGGCGCCGGGTGCTGCCCGGTGGAGGGGGCCGGGACGCCGGTCTTTTCGGGGCGCGGGACGCGGGGTGCAGCGTGGTTGCGGGGGCGCGGGGTGCTGCGGGGACGGGGACGCCGGGTGCTGCGGGGGCGGGGACGCCGGGTGCTGCTTAGTTGCGGGGGGCCGGACCGCCGGTCCTCTTAGGGGCGCGGGGAACTGCGCGAGCAACCACACACCACCCGCACCCGGCGAACCACCCCCACCCCCCACCCCCTGCCCCGCCCCACCCCACCCCGCCCAACTCCACGCAAGGGGTTACGTTGACCGAGACCGACGCCAACCCCCGGAGCCCCCGATGCCCTTCGCCCGCCTGGCAAAGGCAACCACCCCCACCGCCCACATCGGCCTGGGCCTGGCCGCGGTAGGCCGCCCCGCCTACCTCACCCTCGACCGAGCCCAAACCCTCGGAGAGCACCGCACCGCCAAAGCCCTACGCACCCGCACCCACGACCTCCTCACCGCCGCCCACGCCCAGGGCGTCCGCTACTTCGACACGGCCCGCTCCTACGGCCGGGCGGAGGAGTTCCTCGCCGACTGGCTCACGGCCAACCCCGGCATCGACGACGTGGTCATCGGCAGCAAATGGGGCTACACCTACACCGCCGACTGGACCATCGACGCCGACCGCCACGAGGTCAAGGACCACAGCCTCGCCGCCTACGAACGCCAGCGCGCGGAGACCGCCGCCCTGCTCGGCGACCGGCTCGACCTCTACCAGATCCACTCGGTGACCCCGGACAGCCCCGCCCTCACCGACCGCGCCCTGCACACCGCGCTGGCCGAGGCCGCCGCCGGGGGCGTCACCGTCGGCTTCTCCACCAGCGGCCCCGCCCAGGCCGACGCGATCCGGGCCGCCCTGGACATCACGGTCGCCGGCGAGCGCCTCTTCCGTACCGTGCAGGCGACCTACAACGCGCTGGAGACCTCGGCCGGGCCCGCGCTCACGGAGGCGCACGACGCCGGTCTGACGGTGATCGTCAAGGAGGCCATGGCCAACGGCCGGCTCGCGCAGCCGCACGCCCCCGAGGCCATGCGGGCGGTCGCCGAGGAGACCTCCCACGGCTGTGACGCGGTCGCCCTCGCCCTCGTCCTGCGCCGGCCGTGGGCCGGGGTCGTGCTGTCCGGCGCCGCGACCGTCGCCCAGCTCGCCGCCAACCTCCACGCACCCCTCGTGGACCTGGACGAGGACCAGCTCGCCCGCCTCGCCCAGCTCGCCGAGAACCCGGAAACATACTGGTCGGAGCGGTCCCGACTGCCCTGGCACTGACCTGCCCCGGCTGCGGATGGGCGGCCTCCCCACCCCCTGAATGAGACAAGAATGTCTCATATGGGTTATGGTCGTCTCATGGCTGTCGACCGTGACCACGTGCTGCGCAGTGCCGCAGCCCTGCTGACCCACCGAGCCACCGCGACCATGGACGAGGTCGCCAAGGCCGCGGGCATCAGCCGCGCCACCCTGCACCGGCACTTCGCGGGCCGGGACGCCCTGGTCCGCGCCCTGGAGACGCTGGGCCTCGGTGAGTGCGAGGCCGCGCTGGACCGGGCCCGGCTCGCCGACGGCAACGCGAGCGACGCCGTACGCCGGCTGATCCGCGAGATCGAACCGGCGGCCGGTCTGCTCGGCTTCCTCGTCACCGAGAACCAGCTCTTCGAGGGCGAGGAGCGCAATGCGGGATGGGAGCGGCTCGACGCGCGGATCTCCGCGTTGTTCCGGCGTGGCCAGGACAGCGGAGAGTTCCGCATCGACCTCTCGGCCGTCTGGCTCACCGAGGCCCTCTACGGGCTGGTGGGCTCCGCCGCCTGGGCCGTCATGGACGGCAGGGTCGCCGCCAAAGACTTCGAAACCATGATCGTCGAGCTGTTGCTCGGCGGAGCGATACGGAGAACGCAATCATGAGCAGCACCCTGCGGCCGGCGAGTGCCACCGAGGCCGTGAAGCGCCCCGGACGCTGGCTGGCGCTGTCCGTCCTGGTGCTCGCCGTTCTGCTGGTGGCCGTCGACGCGACCGTCCTCGGCCTCGCCACCCCGTACATCAGCGAGGATCTCAGCCCCTCCGGCAACCAGCTGCTGTGGATCGGTGACGTCTACTCGTTCGTCATCGCCGGTCTGCTGGTGTCCATGGGCAGCCTCGGCGACCGTATCGGCCGCAAGAAGATCCTGCTGATCGGCGCGACCGCGTTCGGCGCGGTGTCCGTGCTCAACGCCTACGCGACCTCGCCGGAACTGCTGATCGTGGCGCGGGCCCTGCTCGGAGTCGCGGGCGCGACCCTGATGCCCGCCACGCTCGCCCTGATCCGCAACATCTTCCACGACCCGCGCGAGCGCAGCCTCGCCATCGGCATCTGGGGCGCCACCGCCTCCGCCGGTATGGCGATCGGCCCGATCATGGGCGGATTCCTGCTGGAGCACTTCTGGTGGGGCTCGGTCTTCCTGATCAACCTGCCCGTGATGGCGGTCCTGGTCCTGGTCGGCGCCAAGATGCTCCCCGAGTCCCGCAATCCGAGGCCCGGCCCCTGGGACATGGCCAGCGTCGTGCTCTCGCTGGTCGGCATGATCGGCGTGGTGTACGCGATCAAGGAGGCGGCCAGCCACGGGTTCGCGTGGGGCACCCTGGCGGCGGGCCTGCTCGGCGCGGCGGCGCTGTACGGCTTCGTCCGCCGGCAGTTCACGCTCCCGGCCCCGCTGCTGGACGTACGGCTGTTCCGCAACCGCGGCTTCAGCGGCGCGGTCCTCGCCGATCTGCTGACCATCCTGGGCATGGCCGGCCTGGTCTTCTTCCTGTCGCAGTACCTCCAGCTGGTGCAGGGCAGGCGGCCCCTGGAGGCCGGCCTCGCCGAACTGCCCGCGGCGGTCGGCGCGGTGGCGGCCGGTCTGATCGCCGGTACGGCGGCCCGGCGCTTCTCGGTGCGGTCCGTGGTCTCCGGCGGTCTCGCCGCCGTCGGCCTCGCCCTGGGCACGCTGTCCTTCCTCGACCAGTCCACCGGCTATCCGCTGCTCGGCGCCGCCCTGCTGGTCGTCGGTATCGGCGCGGGCTTCGCGTTCACCGTCACGGCGGACGTGATCCTCGCCTCCGTACCGAAGGAGCAGGCGGGCGCGGCCTCGGCGGTCTCGGAGACGGCGTACGAACTGGGCGCGGCCCTCGGCATCGCCCTGCTCGGCTCCATCGTGACCGGCGTCTACCGCGGCTTCCCGGCCCCGCCGGGCACCCCGGAGTCGGCCCATGAGTCGCTCGGCGGCGCGGTCGAGGCGGCGGCGGGACTGCCGCCCGCGACGGCGGACCAACTCCTCGACTCGGCCCGCAACTCCTTCGTCGACGGCCTCACCATGGCGGCCGGCATCGGCGCGGCGGTCCTGCTGGCCGCCTCGGTGGCGGCATGGTTCCTGCTACGCGGCGCCCGACTGGAGAGCGCCGGCGAGCCGGTGACCGCCGAGGAGTGGCAGAACGCCGGGGCCCCGACGGACGCCGGATTCGTCAAGAGCACCGGCGACATGAGGAGCGGCACCGAATAACCGAACAGGTACCGGACGCGCGGGGCCGTAGAGACCCACGGCCCTGCGCGCCGGAGCCGACCGAAACCCCCACCCCCCTAAGGGGCGCGGGGAACTGCGCAAACAACCACAACGAGCCCGCACGGCAAAACCCGCCGCAACCACCCCACCGCCAGGGGCGCGGGGAACTGCGCGACAAAGCCACAACGCACCCGCACGAAAGAATGCGCAGACCCCACCGCCCCCCTCCCCCTCCCGAAACCCACCCCCCAAAAAACCTACGCCGCGTCCTTCGCCTTGGTCGCGTACATATCCACATACTCCTGCCCAGACAACCGCATGACCTCGGTCATCACAGAATCCGTCACCGCCCGCAACACATACCGATCCCGGTCCATCCCCTCGTACCGGGAAAACTCCAGCGCCTCCCCGAACCGCACCGTCACCCGGCACGGCCGAGGCATCCCCGACCCCCCCGGCTGAATCCGATCCGTGCCGATCATCGCGAACGGCACCACCGGCGCCCCCGTCATCAGCGTCAGCCGCGCGATCCCCGTTCGCCCCCGGTACAGCCGCCCGTCGGGCGAGCGCGTCCCCTCGGGGTAGATGCCGAACAGCCGCCCCTCCTCCAGGATCCGGCGCCCGGTCATCAGCGCCGCGACCCCGCCCTTGCCGCCGTCGCGGTCGACGGGGATCATGCCGACGCCGGTGAAGAACCACGCCATCGCCCGGCCCTTGAGGCCCTTGCCGGTGACGTACTCGTCCTTGCCGATGAAGAACACCTGACGGTCGCAGACCAGCGGCAGAATCATCGAGTCGATGAACGTGAGATGGTTCCCGGCCAAAATCACCGGGCCGTCGCCGGGAATGTGCTCCACTCCCTCCACCCGGGGGCGGAACATCAGGCGCATGATCGGTCCGAGCACTGCCTTGATGAGCGCGAAGCGGGACAACGGGCCCTCCGGTGTCAAGAATTTCGAAATGGGTTTGTGGCGTAATGCGTCCGTGCGTATGAGTCTGCGCAGGTGAGGACGATACTCGCGGTTACCCGCCCAACGCACATCGGGTTCATCAACCTCTTACGCACTATTGACCTGCGTTCACCTGAGTTCACCCACGAGCCCCGTTCGACACACCGTCAGACCCGGCCGCCCGTACGACATCCACCGTCACCCATGTGTTCGGGCCACCGCCCCCCTTCCGTCACGTCCGCCACCCTACGATCGGCGCGCACCACCCGGCGCCCGGCCGGAGGGACGCGCCCCGGTGGGGTGCGGAGCGGACGGCGAGGAGGCCGCTGATGGGATCGCAGGAGCCGAACGAGCAGGCGAAGAGCCCGGCGAGAAGCCAGGCGAACAACCAGGCGTACACGGGACGACGGGCGCTGCTCGGCGCCGCCGTGCTCGGCGCGGGTGGGGCCGTCCTCGGACTGCCCGGCACGGCGAGCGCCGCCGATGCCCGCCAGACGGGCAACGGCTTGAAGAACCTGCCCAAGCCCACGATCATCGGTCACCGCGGCGCCAGCGGCTACCGCCCCGAGCACACCCTCGGCGCCTACCAGCTGGCCCTGGACCTGGGCGCCGACATCGTGGAGGCCGGTGACCTGGTCCCCACCAAGGACGGTCATCTGGTCTGCCGCCACGAACCGGAGATCGGCGGCACCACGGATGTCGCGGACCACCCCGAGTTCGCCGACCGCAAGAAGACCAAGCTGCTGGACGGCTACGCCACCACCGGCTGGTTCACCGAGGACTTCACGCTCGCCGAGCTGAAGACCCTGCGCGCCATCGAGCGCATTCCGGCCAACCGCCCGCACAACACCCTCTACGACGGCCGCTGGGAGATCCCCACCTTCGAGGAGGTGCTCACCTGGCAGGACGAGCAGACCCGTAAGCGCGGCAAGCAGGTCTGGATCTACCCCGAGCTGAAGCACCCCACCTACTTCCGCAAGCAGGGACTGGCCCTGGAGGAGCGGGTCGCGAACGTGCTGCGCAAGTACGGGCGCGCCAAATCGAACTCGCCGGTCATCCTCCAGTCCTTCGAGCCGACCAGCATCCAGCGCCTGAACAAGCTGGTCGACAACCCGCTGGTCGTGCTGCTCTCCAGCGCGAGCAGCCGCCCGTACGACTTCGTGGACTCCGGCGACCCCCGGACCGTCGCCGACCTGATCAAGCCGGCCGGCCTGCGCGAGATCGCCTCCTACGCGGGCGGCATCGGCCCGACCGTGGACCTGGTCATCCCCAAGGACGCCGCCGGCAACCTGACCGAGCCGAGCACGCTGGTCGCCGACGCGCACAAGGTCGGCCTGATCCTGCACCCCTACACCCTGCGCAACGAGAACCCGTTCCTGCCCCCGGCCTTCCGCAAGGGCACCGACGCCGACGCGTACGGCGATGTCTTCGGCCTCTACCGGACGTACTTCGCCACCGGCATCGACGGTGTCTTCACCGACCAGCCGGACACCGGCCTGCTGGCCCGCGCGGACTTCCAGGCCGGCTGACGGCCGAGACCCACCGCTGACGAGACACACCCCTGACGAGAACACACCCCTGAGGGGGTGAGGAACCACCGCCCGGGGCAATCACGCTCCGGGCGGTCGCGGGGGAGTTGGGTATCTCACAGGGCAGACCCGGCCCGGAATATTCCAAGTATCCGGAATGTCGGCGCCGCCTCCCCGCTCGGGTGGTTGCGGCTCGCGGAGCACGGGGATAGGAGTGAGGGACGACAGGCGACAGGTGAGCGGGAGGCGTGCACACATGGGCATGAGCGTGGTCATCTCCGAGGCGACCGGGCACGACGCCGAGCAGATCTTCAAGCTTCAATACCTGTGCTTCCAGAGCGAGGCCGCCCTGTACGGCAACTACCGCATCGACCCGCTGGTCGAGACCCTGGACGAGGTCCGCGCGGAGATCGCCGGGGACTGTGTCTTCGTGGCCCGGCTCGGCGACGAGGTGATCGGCGCGGTGCGCGGCGCGGCGCGCGAGGACGGCTCCGCCGCCATCGGCCGGCTCTGCGTCCACCCCCGCCTCCAGGGCCATGGCATCGGCGCCCGTCTCCTCAAGGCCGCCGAGTCCGCCCTCGCCGACCGGCACGGCACGAAACGTTTCCGCCTCCACACCGGCCACCGCAGCGAGGGCAACCTCCGCCTCTACCGCAAGGTGGGCTACGAGACGGTCGGCACGGAGAAGGGCAAGGACGGCGTCCCGATGGTCATCCTGGAAAAGCCGGCGGGCACGTTCGTACAGACGGCATAAGGCCGGACTTAAAGGCGGCCTGAGGCCAGACCGTCAGACCGTCAGACAGCCCGACGCCGGACCCTGTCAGCGAGCGGCGACCGCCACGCCCCAAGGGGCGCGGGGAACTGCGCGAGCAACCACGACGTGGGGAAAGCCGCCGACAACGCTCAGCCCCCCGCCCCGCCCCGCGCCCTCCGCAGCCAATACATCGCCGTCACCGGCAGGATCACCGGAATGAACAGATAGCCCATCCCGAAGTCGGACCACACCGTCGAGTCGGGAAACGCGGAGGGCTCGATCAGGGTCCAGGTCCCCACCCCCAGCACCCCCGCCAACTCCACCGCACAGCACACGAACGCCGCCCGCCGCGCCCGCTCCCCACCCCGCACCAGCGAGTACGTGATGAACCCGTAGACAACCCCGGCGAGCGCGGACAGCGTGTACGCGAGCGGCGCCCTGTCGAACTGCGTCGCGATCTGCACGGCCGACCGCGACACCGCACCGACGACCATCACGCCGTACAGCCACACCAGCAGCGTCCCCGGACCGCTGATCAGCCGGGAGCGTGCCGCCGTACCCACCTCAGCCCGCCCAGATGTCATAGAGCCGCACCTCCAGAACGGCCAGCACGACCCCGCCGGCGGCGACCGTCACCGACCCCCACTTGGTCCGCTCGGCCAGCGACATGAACCCGGCGGCCGGCACACACGCGAACGACCCGATCAGATACGCCACGAAGATCGTCGTGCCCTGGTCCGGCTGCTCGCCGCGCGCCAGCAGCACGATCCCGGCGACCAGCTGGACCAGCGCCAGCACCGACACCACGGCCATCCCGATGAAGTGCCAGTCCTTCGTCGGCTGATCCCGGTACGCGGCCCAGCCGCACCACGCGGCCAGCAGCAACGCGGCGACACCGGTCACCAGAGTCAGGACTTCGAGCATGCCGCCGACCCTATTACGGGCCGGAGCGCCTGCCGCCGCCGCCCCCGGAGTGCCCCGTTCCGCCGGGACGGCCACCGTGGCGTTGGCCACAGCCCGGCCGGCCCGGGAACTCCCCGCCCACCTGGTCGCGGCAGCCCTCTCCGCCCTGTCCGTGCTGGTCACGGGCGGGGGAGCGGAGATCCCGGGCCGTGCCCCGGACACCGGACAGAGGTGTCCACGTGTGTCCACTATCCGGACAACGGTCACCGGTAAGGACCGTACGTCTGGTTTACTGCTCGCATGACCACGACGAGCAGCCGCACCCTTGCGACCGAGGCGACCACGACGCCCGGTGCTCGCTGTATGTGTCGAATGCGCGCTTTCTAGAGGGCCCCCGCACCACCCGAGTCCCGCGCCCCGAAGCGGGACCGCTC
This sequence comes from Streptomyces sp. NPDC056734, assembly GCF_042790455.1. Lineage (NCBI taxonomy): Bacteria > Bacillati > Actinomycetota > Actinomycetes > Kitasatosporales > Streptomycetaceae > Streptomyces > Streptomyces sp. NPDC056734. The sequence goes on along the minus strand of NZ_JBHTZD010000014.1, from coordinate 17,592 downwards.
ACGTCCGCGCCCGCGTTCCCGTACCGGATGCGGCCGGACCGAGCCCGCCCCGCGCGCCTGTTCTCCCCGGCTTGCTCGCCACCGCGAGAACCGTGCCGTGCTCCCGACCGTATGCACCCGTGCCCGGCGCACACCCACGCCCGCACTCGACAGTGACGGAATCCTCAGTGATCACGACAACGGACCTGACCAAGGTCTACCGCTCGCGCGGCCGTGCGGTCACCGCCCTCGACGGCGTCGATCTGCATGTCCGCGAAGGCGAGGTCTACGGCGTCATCGGCCAGTCCGGGGCCGGTAAGTCCTCGCTCATCCGCTGCGTCAATCTGCTGGAACGCCCCACCTCCGGCACGGTCACCGTGGCCGGCCAGGACCTCACCGCGCTCGCCGGACGCGGCCCGCGCGCGGGGAAGGAACTGCGGCGGGCCCGCAGCCGTATCGGCATGGTCTTCCAGCACTTCAACCTGCTGTCCTCGCGGACCGTGCAGGACAACGTCGAACTGCCGCTGGAGATCCTCGGCAAGTCGGGGCGGGAACGTTCCCTCAAGGCGCTGGAGCTGCTCGACCTGGTGGGCCTCGCCGACAAGGCCAAGTCCTACCCGGCCCAGCTCTCCGGCGGCCAGAAGCAGCGCGTCGGCATCGCCCGCGCCCTGGCCGGTGACCCCAAGGTGCTGCTCTCCGACGAGGCCACCAGCGCCCTCGACCCCGAGACCACCCGCTCGATCCTGCACCTGCTGCGCGACCTCAACCGGCAACTCGGCCTGACCGTCCTGCTCATCACCCACGAGATGGATGTGGTCAAGAGCGTCTGCGACTCCGCCGCCCTGATGGACCGGGGCCGGATCGTCGAGTCCGGCACGGTCAGCGAACTGCTCGCCACCCCCGGCTCGGAACTGGCAGCCGCGCTCTTCCCGGTGACCGGCGACGCCTCGGCCGACGACCGGACCGTCCTCGACATCACCTTCCACGGCGAGACCGCCACCCAGCCGGTCATCTCCCAGCTGTCCCGCACCTACAACATCGACATCTCGATCCTCGGCGCCGCCATCGACACCGTCGGCGGCCTCCAGGTCGGCCGGATGCGCATCGAACTGCCCGGCCGCTACGAGGACAACGTCGTGCCCGTCGGGTTCCTGCGCGAGCAGGGACTCCAGATCGACGTGGTCGGCGAGCGGGCCGCCGACCCGGCCGGTGACGCCGCCGGTGACCGCGACGCCGCCGCCGGTGCGGGGACCGACACGACGGGCGCCCGGCCCACTCTCGCCAAGGAAGGTGCCCAGTGACCTGGTCCGAGATACAGCCCCTGCTGGAGCAGGCGTGTACCGAGACCCTGATCATGGTCGGCTGGTCCACCCTGATCGCCGTCGCCGCCGGTCTGCCGATCGGGGTGCTGCTGGTCCTCACCGACCGGGGCGGGCTCCTCCAGAACACCGTGGTCAGCAAGGTCATCGGGCAGATCGTGAACGTCGGCCGCTCGATGCCGTTCATCATCCTGATGGTCGCGCTGATGGGCTTCACCCGCTGGGTCACCGGCACCACCATCGGCAGCGAGGCCGCGATCGTCCCGCTGGCCATCGGCGGCATCCCGTTCTTCGCCCGGCTGGTCGAGACGGCCGTGCGCGAGGTGGACCACGGACTGGTCGAGGCCGTCCAGTCGATGGGCGGCAACACCTGGACCATCGTCCGCAAGGTGCTCATCCCCGAGTCCCTGCCGTCCCTGATCGCCTCCACCACGACCACCGTCATCGCCCTCATCGGCTACTCCGCGATGGCCGGCACGGTCGGCGGCGGCGGACTCGGCGACCTCGCCATCCGCTACGGCTACCAGCGCTTCGAGACCGGCCTGATGTGGATCACCGTGGCGATCCTCGCCGTCGGGATCTCCCTGATCCAGTTCGCCGGCGACTACGCGGCCCGCAGGCTGCACCGCCGCGGCGGCGCGTCCGGCCCGCTGCCCCGGCTCGCCCTGCTGCGGGCCAAGGAGACCGGGACCGCCGAGATCGGCAAGGCCGTCTAGCCCCACCTCCCCTGTTCCCGAGGGCCGTCCGGCCCCACGCCCGGTCCACCGGGGCCGTCCGGCCCCACCCCTCCCTTCCCGAGGGCCGTCCGGCCCACCCCATATGCCCGCGCGCCCCGCACACCACCGCGGGGCCGCACCACCCCACAGGAAAGGCACTTTTCGTGCGTAACACCGCCAAGATCACCACCGCTGCCCTCGCCGCCGGAGCCCTCACCCTCGGACTCTCCGCCTGCGGCTCGCAAGAGAACTCCGGCGCCGGCGCCGACGGTCCGCTCACCATCGCCGCCACCGCCATCCCACACGCCGAGATCCTCAACTACGTCAGAGACAACCTCGCCGCGGACGCCGGCCTGGAACTGGAGGTCAAGGAGTTCACCGACTACGTGACCCCCAACACGGCCGTCCAGGACGGCGAGGTCGACGCCAACTACTTCCAGCACCAGCCCTACCTGGACGACTTCAACGAGAAGAACGGCACCGACATCGTTGCCGTCCCCGGCGCCACCGTCCATCTGGAGCCGCTCGGCGTCTACTCCGACGGCCTGAAGAGCCTCGACGAACTGGAGCAGGGCGCCACGGTCGCCGTCCCCAACGACACCACCAACGAGGCCCGCGCGCTGAAGCTGCTGGAGGCCAACGGCGTCATCACCCTGAAGTCCGGCGTCGGCTACGAGGCCACGCCCAAGGACATCGCGTCCAACCCGAAGGACCTCCAGTTCAAGGAGCTGGAGGCGGCCCAGCTGCCGCGCTCCCTCGGCGATGTCGACGCGGCCGTGATCAACGGCAACTACGCCCTGGAGGCCGACCTCAGCCCGGCCAAGGACGCCCTGGTCGCCGAGTCCCCCGAGGGCAATCCGTACGGCAACTTCCTCGCGGTGAAGCAGGGCAACGAGGACGACCCGCGCATCAAGGAACTGGCCGAGCTGCTCACCTCGCCCAGGTGAAGAAGTTCATCGACGACACGTACGACGGCTCCGTCGTCGCTGCCTTCTGAGCACGGGAAAGCAGCACACCGTGAAGCAGCATGCCGAGAAGCAGCACGCCGAGAAGCAGGACGCCGAGAAGCAGGACGCCGTGAAGCAGCACACCGGGAAGCACCGCGCCCCCAGCGGCCGCACCGCACTGCTCGCGACCTCCGCCGCACTCACCCTGGGCCTCGCGCTCACGGCCTGCGGCTCCGGCACCGGCTCCGGCAGCGGCGGCGCCGACGGCGACACCCTCGTCGTCGGCGCCACCGCGGTCCCGGCCGGCGAGGTCCTGACGTACGTCAAGGACCACCTCGCCGCCGACGCCGGGCTCAGCCTGGAGATCCGCGAGTTCACCGACTACGTCGTGCCCAACACCGCCCTCCAGGAAGGCTCGCTGGACGCGAACCTCTACCAGAACAAGCCCTACCTGGACGACTTCAACGAGGCCAAGGGCACCGACCTGGTCCCGGTCGTGGACGCCTATCTGCCGCCCATGGGCGTGTACTCGAAGCAGGTCGAGGACGTCCGCGAGCTGCCCGACGGAGCCACCGTCGCCGTGCCCAACGACACGACCAACGAGGGCCGGGCCCTGCAACTGCTGGCCGCGCAGGGCGTCATCACGCTCAAGCCGGACGCGGGCACCGACGCGTCCCCCGCGGACATCGCGGACAACCCGAAGAACCTCACCTTCAAGGAACTGGAACCCGCCCAGCTGCCGCGCTCGCTCGACGACGTGGCCGCCGCGGTCATCAACAACAACTTCGCGCAGGACGCGGGCCTGAGCCCGGCGAAGGACGTCGTCCTGCTGGAATCCGCGAAGGACAACCCCTACGCCAACATCCTCGCCGTCAAACGCGGCAACGAGGACGACCCGCAGGTCGAGAAGCTGGCGAAGCTGCTGGCCTCCGCCGACGTGAAGAAGTTCATCGAGGACAAGTACCAGGGCTCGGTGCTTCCGGTGGCCTGAGGCTGACCCCGCGACCGCCGGCACCACGGGGTGCGCTCCCCACGACGGAGCGCACCCCGTGGTGCGACGCGGCGCTCGCATGCTGCATGCTGGGCAGTTCAGCGGGACTTGACGGCTGAGACGGTCACACCGACGGTTACGGAGCGGCGCATGATGAGCACCTTTCCCACCATCTCCATCAGCACGGAGCGGTTGGTGCTGCGTCCGCTGGAGGACGACGACGTGCCCGCGCTGACCGAGATGATGAACGACGAGCAGGTCGTCGCCTGGACGGACGTGGAGCATCCGTTCTCCGAACCGGCCGCCCGCGCCTGGATCAGCCGGGGCGCACTCGCCGAGCGGGTCGCGGGCCGCGGCCTCGACCTGGCCGTCACCGAGTTCCTCACCCAGCGGCTGGTCGGTGTCATCCGCCTCGGCAGGACCAACTGGCATGTCCGCTCCACCGAACTCATGTATCTCATCGCCCCCTGGGCCAGGGGCGAGGGCTATGCCTCCGAGGCCGCGCTCGCCACCGCCCGATGGCTGTTCCAGGACCAGATGTTCGAACGGATCGAGCTGCGGACGGGCGCCGACAACACCGCCGCCCAGCAGGTCGCCCAGAAGATCGGCAGCATCAGCGAGGGCGTGCTGCGCGGCGCCTGCATAGCGCGCGTCCGCGCGGAGAACGGCACCTGGAGCGAGGCCCGCACGGACTACATCGTCTGGAGCCTGCTCCCGGAGGACCTGGAGGGCACCAGCGGCCAACTCGCGGACACCGGGGGCTTCCACTCGTATCCCGACTGGAACTGACGGCCGTATCCCGACGGGGGGTGAACATCCCGACGGGAACCGATCGCCATACCCCCGCCCCGACCCGAGCGGGCACCACAGTCCTTCCCGCAGACTCTCCGGTCCGTCCGTCCGTCCGTCCGCGCCCGGCCGGACCGAACGCGGTGCCGCGCTCCGAACTGATCGCGGGGTACGCTCTCGGAGCCCGCGCCCGCCGCGAGCACCCGACGACCTGCGCACATCCCCCCCCTGGAGACTGACGACCATGGCCGACCGGGTCACGGTGATCGGCTGGGACGGCTCGCCGCTGACCGCCGCGGCACGCTCCGCCCTCGGCGCCGCCACACTGGTGGCCGGTGCCGCCCATCACCTGGCACTGCCCGAGGTACCCGGCACCGCCGAGCGCGTCCGCCTCGGCAGCCTCGCCCTCGCCGCCCGCCGGATCGCCGCCCACCGCGGCACGGCGGTGGTGTTCGCCGACGGCGACCCCGGCTTCTTCGGTGTCGTACGCGCCCTGCGCGCGCCCGAGCACGGACTGGAGGTCGAGGTCGTCCCCGCGGTCTCCTCCGTCGCCGCCGCCTTCGCCCGCGCCGGAATGCCCTGGGACGACGCCCAAGTGGTCGTCGCACACCCCCGCACCCTGCGACGCGCGGTGAACGTATGCCGGGCCCACACCAAAGTCGCCGTCCTCACCTCACCCGGCGCCGGACCCGCCGAACTCGGCCTGCTGCTCGACGGGGTGCACCGCTCCTTCGTCGTCTGCGAGGAACTCGGCACCGGGCGCGAGAAGGTCTCCGTCGTCAGCTCGGACAACGCCGCCGACCGCATCTGGCGCGACCCCAACGTGGTCATCGTCATCGGCGGTCCCGTCGCCCATGTCGAGGGCGGCGGCTGGATCGCGGGCCGCGACCCGGCCGCCGGACCGCGCGGCTGGACCCGGCCCCCCGAGGCGTACGGGGGTGAACTCGCCGAGGGCGAACGGCAGGTGCTGCGCGCCGCCCAACTGGCCCGCCTCGGCCCCCGCGTCGGCGACCTGGTCTGGGACATCGGCTGCGGGGCGGGCGCCTTCGCCACCGAGGCCGCCGCGGCGGGCGCCGCCGTCATCGCCGTCGACCTCGACCCGCGCGCCTGCGCCCGCACCGACGCCGCCGCCCGCCGGCACGGCGTCCACCTCCAGATCGTCCACGGCATCGCCCCGCACGCCCTGGAGGACCTCCCCGAGCCCGATGTCGTCCGCGTCGGCGGCGGCGGAGCGGCCGTGGTCCTCGCGGTCGCCGACCGACGCCCCGAACGCATCGTCACCCACGCCGCCACCCGCGACGCCGCCGAGCGCATCGGCCGCGAGCTGACCGAGCACGGCTACCGGATCGAGTGCGCCCTGCTCCAGTCCGTGGAACTGGACACCAGGGCCTGGACCGAGACGGAACGCAGCGTCGCTTTCCTGATCTCCGGCGAGCTGGGACGCCCCTAGCGAAGGCCCGTACAAAGTCGGCCGAAAACCCCGGCGAAGCAGGTCAAAAGGGGTTGCTCGCATGCGCCCTGTGATCCGGTTGTCGTACCGCGCGCGGTAGGCTGGCCGATCGTTGTACCGCAGCCGGAAGCCCGTCGAGTCGTCGGTCAATGTCCGGAAAACCTGCCCGTTTTGGGATGGGTGTGGTACGGCACGTACCGGGGGACGCGCAACGTGGCGCAGTCCACAGCGGGCCGTCGCGGATCAAGCTGTCGTGGCGGGTGAATGCCCGCGACAATGCCACCGTATGGCTTTGTCGTCTTTTCCGGCGGGTCGTTCGTGCCGCAGGGCACGCACGCTCGTTCTTCACTGCGGGCGGTCGGTGCGCCGTTCCGGGTGAGCTGGCAGGAGCACTAACCGATGGGCGAGGGGTACGCATGACCGACACCGGCCAGATCCCGGGCGAGGGACTGCCGGAGCACGCAGGCACGGTGGAGCAGCCGGGAGTCCCCACGCCCGGCGCGTACACCTTCCTCTCCGAGGACGAAGACCTGCTGCTGCCGGGTGCCCAGAGCGCATGGGGCAACGAGGTGGCGCCGCCCGCGCCCGAGCCGGTGGTCGAGGCCGAGCCGGTGGCCGACGCGGTGCCGGTGGCCGACGCCCCGCACCAGCCCGGCGCACACGAGACCGCGGGCCGGGACAGCGGCCACGTCGACCTCACCGGCGTCCGGCTCCCCGGCCCGGCCGTGCCCGCCGCCGCGATGGCCCCGCGCCGCCCGCTGCACCTCGGCCCGCCCACCCCCGACGCCTCCGCCAGCCCGGTCCGCTCCCTCGCCGACCGCGGCCCCGCGGGCGTCCCGGCCCGCCCCCCCGGCCCCGAGTACCTCGACACCTCCCGCCTGCACGAGACGGCCCCTCAGAGCGCCGCCCCCTGGGGCCCCGCGGCCCCCACCCTGGCGCCGGTCACCCCGTCACCCGCGGAAACGGTTGCCCCGGCGCTCGTGCCGCAGCCCGTGATGGCGGGCGGGGCCGTGGGGGTTGTCGCCGAGCCGGTGGCGGCGGAGCAGATCGCGCAGCCGGTCGTGGAGACGGCCGCACAACCGTCCGTCGAGCCTGTGGATGAGCCCGTCACTGAGCCCGTCACCGAGCCGGTCCCTGAGCCTGCGATCGAGCCCGTGACCGCGCCCGTGACCGTGCCAGTGACCGCGCCCGTGACCGCGCCCGTGATCGAGCCCGCTGTGGAGCAGGCCGTCGAGCCAGTCGCGGAGCAGGCCGTGGAACCGGCCGTCGAACCGGCCCCGGAGCCGGTCGTCGAGCAGCCGGAGCCACAGCCGCAGCCGCAAGCGCAGCCTCAGTCGTACGACGGCTCCGAGCCCGGCGTGGCACCCGAGCCCGGCGGCGCCGCGAGCGTGGAGGGCGCCGCGACCACAGGAGAGGAACCCGGCGTCACGGCTCCGGGAGAGCAGCCGGGACCGACGGGCACGCTCGATGCCGCTGCGGTCGAGGCGGTCGCGGCGGACGTGCCCGTGCCGACGGCGGAGGAGCCGGTTGCCGTCCCGGTCCCGGCGGATGCCCCGGCCGACGATTCCGGTACGACGCCCACCCCCGCGCCGGTGGCAGAGGCGCAGCCCATGCCCGTACCGGCCCTGGACACCGATGTCACCGCCCCCGAGCACGCCCCAGCTCCCGCACCCGCACCCGCACCCGCACCCGCACCCGCACCCGCACCCGCACCCGACGAGGCTCCCGAGCCCGAGCCCGTAGCCCCCGCGCAGGGCGTGACCGAAGCCCCGGTGGAGACTCCTCCCCACCAACCCCTGGGCGAGTTCGTCCCGGTGGCCGGCCAGGTGCCCACCACTCCCCACCTCGCCCCCACCCCACCGCACCCCATCGTCGTACCGCCGGAAGCGATCCAGCCGCGGCAGGCCCCCGAGCCCCCCGCCCAGCCGGAACCCTTTGTCACGGTCCCGGCCCCGCGCGAGGCCGAGGAGACGCCCTCGGCGGGGGAGCAGCAGGACGCCGGAGTCGTACAGCACGCGGACGACCTGGACACCAGGGCCGCCGAGCAGGAAGACCAGGCGATCCTGGAGACCCAGGTGGTCCAGGTGATCCAGGTGACGCAGGAGGTCGGCGAACAGTCCCCGGAGCCCCCGGAGATCCCCGTGGCCGAGGAACTCCCGGAGACACCGGAACCCCAGCCGGCAGGTACGGCGGCAGGCGCACCGGCAAGTACGCCGGCCGCCCCCGCGTACGACGACGCGGAGCGCGAGGCCGTGCTGAAGGTCATGCGGGAGCGGCGGGACATCCGCAACGGCTTCCGCAGTGACCCGATCCCCAACGAGGTGCTGTTGCGGGTCCTGGAGGCCGCCCACACCGCGCCCTCGGTCGGGCACTCGCAGCCCTGGGACTTCGTGGTGATCCGCTCCACGGAGACGCGCGGCGCGATGCACGACCTGGCGATGCGCCAGCGCGACGCGTACGCCAAGTCGCTGCCGAAGGGCCGGGCGAAGCAGTTCAAGGAACTGAAGATCGAGGCGATCCTCGACACCCCGGTGAACATCGTGGTCACCGCCGATCCGACCCGCGGCGGCCGCCACACGCTGGGCCGGCACACCCAGCCGCAGATGGCGCCGTACTCCTCCGCGCTGGCCGTCGAGAACCTGTGGCTGGCGGCGCGCGCCGAGGGCCTGGGCGTCGGCTGGGTCTCGTTCTTCGACGAGCGGGAGATGGTCCGCACGCTCGGCCTGCCCGAACACCTGGAGGTCGTGGCGTACCTGTGCGTCGGGTACGTGGACGAGTTCCCGGAGGAATGCGAGCTGGCGCAGTTCGGCTGGTCCAGACGCCGCCCGCTGTCGTGGGTCGTGCACGAGGAGACGTACGGCCGTCGCGCGCTGCCCGGTGAGGAGCCGCACGACCTGCTGGGCGAGACCGTCGCCCAGATCCGCCCGCTGGACGCCAAGGCGCTCGGCGAGGCGTGGGAACGGCAGAAGCGGATGACCAAGCCGGCCGGCGCGCTCGGCATGCTGGAGATCATCTCCGCGCAGCTGTCCGGGCTGTCCCGGCAGTGCCCGCCGCCGATCCCCGAGCCCGCGGCGGTGGCGGTCTTCGCGGGTGACCACGGGGTCCACGCCCAGGGCGTCACCCCCTGGCCGCAGGAGGTCACCGCCCAGATGGTGGCCAACTTCCTCGGTGGGGGAGCGGTCTGCAACGCCTTCGCGAGCCAGGTCGGCGCGGAGGTGTGTGTCGTGGACGTGGGTGTGGCCTCCGACCTCCCCGCCACCCCCGGTCTGCTGCCGCGCAAGGTCCGCGCGGGCACGGGCGACATGACCACCGGCCCCGCGATGACGCGCGAGGAGGCCAAGGCGGCGATCGAGGTGGGCATCGAGACGGCCCGCGATCTGGTGGCCGCGGGCAACAAGGCGCTGCTGACCGGCGAGATGGGCATCGCGAACACCACCGCGTCCGCCGCGCTGATCGCGGTCTTCACGGACACCGACCCGTCCGAGGTCACGGGCCGTGGCACCGGCATCAACGACGAGACCCTCGCCCGCAAGACCGAGGTCGTGCGCAGGGCCATCGACCTCCACCAGCCGGACCCGGCCGACCCCATCGGCGTCCTCGCCGCGATCGGCGGCCTGGAACACGCGGCGATCGTCGGCCTGCTGCTCGGTGGCGCGTCCCTGCGTACGCCGGTGATCCTGGACGGCGTCAGCGCGGGCGCCGCCGCCCTGGTCGCCCGCGCCATCGCCCCCGAGGTCCTGGCCGCCTGCATCGCGGGCCACCGCAGCGCCGAACCGGGCCATGTGGCCGCCCTCAACAAACTCGGCCTGCGCCCCCTGGTCGACCTGGACCTCCGCCTGGGCGAGGGCACCGGCGCCCTCCTGGCCCTCCCCATGGTCCAGAGCACGGCCAGAGCGATGCACGAGGTCGCCACATTCGACTCGGCCGGCGTCACGGAGAAGTAACACCCGGGCCCCCTTCTCCGACGCCGGGAAGGGGGCCGGGGGCCCACCCAACGGGCGGATGAACCCGACGCAGGCAAAGTCCGACGCCCCAAGGTCAGCCACGATGCGATGTGACGCCCCGAGGCCCGACACTGCGACGGTTTACGCCCTGGGGGCTAACGCCGTAAGGGGCGCGGGGAACTGCGCGACCAGCCCCCCACAACCGCCACTCGCCCACCCTCCCCACCCCCCACAACCCCTCGCGCCCGAACCCCACCCGCACACCCCCACCCCCCCGACATAAAATCCGCACGTCAGGGCATCACCACCCACACCGCACCCCACACTCACACCGACACCCACACACACCCACCCACCCACCAAGCCCCCCGCCCGCACAAGGAGCCACACCCATGGCAGAACACCCCGCCTACCCGGTAGGACTCCGCCTGGCCGACCGCAAGGTCGTGGTACTCGGCGCCGGCCAGGTCGCCCAGCGCCGCCTGCCCGCCCTGATCGCGTCCGGCGCACGGATCCTGCTGATCTCGCCGGAGGCAACCCCCTCGGTCGAGGCGATGGCGGACACCGGCGAGATCACCTGGTCCCGCCGCTCATACGCGGAAGGCGACCTCGCGGACGCCTGGTACGCCCTGATCGCCACCAGCGACCCCGACGCCAACGCCCGAGCCTCCGCGGAAGCGGAGCGCCACCGCGTATGGGCCGTCCGCGCCGACGACGCCGACGCCGCCACCGCCTGGACCCCGGCCACCGGCCACAGCGAGGGCGTCACGGTCGCGATCCTCACCACCGACTCCAGGTCCCGCGACCCCCGCCACACCGCCGCCATCCGGGACGCGGTCGTCGCGGGCCTGCGCGACGGCACCCTCGTCGCCCCCCACCACCGCACCCGCACCCCCGGCGTCGCCCTGGTCGGCGGCGGCCCCGGCGACCCGGACCTGATCACCGTGCGCGGCCGGCGCCTGCTCGCCGAGGCCGACGTCGTGATCACCGACCGCCTAGGCCCGCGCGCCCTGCTCGCCGAACTCCCGCCGCACGTCGAGGTGATCGACGCCGCGAAGATCCCGTACGGCCGCTTCATGGCCCAGGAGGCCATCAACAACGCCCTGATCGAACACGCCAAGCAGGGCAAGTCCGTCGTACGCCTCAAGGGCGGCGACCCGTACGTCTACGGCCGGGGCATGGAAGAGGTCCAGGCCCTCGCCGAGGCCGGCATCCCCTGCACGGTCGTCCCCGGCATCTCCAGCTCCATTTCCGTGCCCGGGGCCGCGGGCATCCCGGTCACCCACCGGGGCATCGCCCATGAATTCACCGTGGTCAGCGGCCACATCGCACCGGACGACAAGAACTCCCTGGTCGACTGGGCGTCCCTCGCCAAGCTCTCCGGCACCCTGGTGATCCTCATGGGCGTCGACAAGATCGGCAAGATCGCCGACACCCTGATCGCGAACGGCAAGTCCCCGGACACCCCGGTCGCCCTGGTCCAGGAGGGCACCACGGCCGCCCAGCGCCGCGTGGACACGACCCTCGCCGAGGTCGCGGAGGCGGTCCGCACGCACGAGGTGAAGCCCCCGTCGGTGATCGTCATGGGCGAGGTCGTGAACGTGGGCCCGGACCCCGCCGCCCGCCCCGGCACCCCCACCCGCGAGTAACCCCGGGTAACGCAACTCATTCCCAGCCGTTGGCACCGCACGCACGACAAGGCAGTAACACCCTGTGGCCGATCTCATCACCGTCGATGATCCCGACGACCCGCGCCTGAGCGATTACACGGACCTGACCGACGTGGAGCTACGGCGCAGACGCGAACCCGCCGAGGGCCTGTTCATCGCCGAGGGCGAGAAGGTGATCCGCCGGGCCAAGGACGCGGGCTACGAGATGCGTTCGATGCTGCTGTCCGCGAAATGGGTCGACGTCATGCGCGACGTCATCGACGAACTCCCCGCCCCGGTCTACGCCGTCAGCCCCGCACTCGCCGAACAGGTCACCGGCTACCACGTCCACCGCGGTGCCCTCGCCTCCATGCAGCGCAAGCCGCTCCCCACGGCGGCCGACCTGCTCCGGAGCGCCCGCCGGGTCGTCGTCATGGAGTCGGTCAACGACCACACCAACATCGGCGCGATCTTCCGCTCGGCCGCCGCCCTCGGCATGGACGCCGTGCTGCTCTCCCCGGACTGCGCCGACCCGCTCTACCGCCGCAGTGTGAAGGTCTCCATGGGCGCGGTCTTCTCCGTCCCCTATGCCCGCGTCACCACCTGGCCCAGGGGCCTGGATTCCGTCCGTGAGGCAGGCTTCACCCTGCTGGCCCTCACCCCCGACGAGAAGGCCGCGTCCCTGGACGAGGCCGCGCCCCACCGCATGGACCGCGTCGCCCTGATGCTCGGCGCCGAGGGCGACGGCCTCTCCACCCAAGCTCTGGTCGCGGCCGACGCATGGGTCCGCATCCCCATGGCCCACGGCGTGGACTCCCTCAACGTGGGCGCCGCGGCGGCGGTCGCCTTCTACGCGGTGGCGACGGGCCGCCCACAGCTGTAGACACCGCCGCGTCCCGCATCCGACACGCCGGTCGGCCCCTGCCTTCAGGCCCCCGGGCGTGTCGCGAGCACCGCAAAAACCACACCCACGCGCGCGTGCCGCACCCTCCGCACCCGCACCACAACCACTCCACAGGGCGCAGCCTTCCGGCCCGAACCGTCTCCGGCCCGAACCCTCCGCGGCCCGAACCGCCTTCGGACCGAACCCTCAGCCCGGCCCCTGACACCCCTGCACCAGCGCGATCCCCAGCGCCACCAGCAGCGTCACCACCACGAAGACGAAGATCCGCTGCCGCAGCAGCCGGGGATTGGCGGGCCGCAACCGCGTCCCGGTACCGCGCGGAGGCGGACGCCGCTGCGCGGACTGCCCGCCGGAACGCGTGTTGCTCCGCGCGGCGGGCGTGCCGCGCCCGGCGGGAGTCGGCCGCGCCCCGGACCGCGAGGTCCCGGTCCCGGGACCATCGGGACGGGACGCGCCGCCCCCGCGCGAGGGCGCGTTGCCGCGCGCGGCAGCCGACCCGCGCGAAGGCGTGGCCCCGCGCGGCGGGGGAGTGGCACCCCGTGGCGGCGGAGTCGCCCCGCGCTGCCCCTGCGGACGCCGCTGCACCCGCTGCGGCTCCGGATAGGTGTCCGCGAGCCGCCCGGTGGGCCGGTCCGCCTCGGCGGCGCGCGGCGCGGGCGGACGCCCGTCGTACATGTCCTGCGCCTCCCGCGCGGCGATCTCCTTCAGCCGCAACGACAGATCGAGCGTGCTGGGCCGGTCGTCGGGATCCTTCGCCAGACACGCCCGTACGAGCGGGGCGAGGGCGTCCGGCACACCGTCCAGGTGCGCCTCCTCGTGCACCACCCGGTACAGCATCACCTCGGAACTGCCGTGCCCGAAGGGCGAGTCACCGGTCGAGGCGTACGCCAGGGTGGCCCCCAGCGAGAACACATCGGTGGCCGGCGTGACCATCGCGCCGCGCACCTGCTCGGGCGCGAGAAACCCCGGCGAGCCGACGGCCGTACCGACATGGGTGAGCGTCGAGGCGCCCGTCGCCCAGGCGATGCCGAAGTCGATGATCCGTGGCCCCTTGGGCGACAGCAGGATGTTCGACGGCTTGAGGTCCCGGTGCACCACCCCGGCCTCGTGCACCGCGACCAGCCCCTCGGACAGCGCGGCACCCACCATGGCGACCTCGGCCGCGGTCAGCGCCCCCTGATCGGCGACCTTGTCGTGCAGCGAGGGACCGGGCACGTACTGCGTGGCGAACCAGGGCCGCTCCGCCTCCAGATCGGCCGCGACCAGCCGGGCCGTGCACCCGCCCCGGATCCGCCGGGCGGCGGACACCTCACGCGCGAACCGCGAGCGGAACTCCTGGTCCTCCGCCAGATCCGGCCGGATCACCTTCAGCGCGACACGCTGGCCCTTCTTGTCGGAGCCCAGGTAGACGACGCCCATCCCGCCCGCGCCGAGCCGTCTGTGAAGCTTGAACGAGCCGACGACGCGCGGGTCCTCGCGCCTCAGGCGCATCATCGCCATGTTCATCCCCGCTGCCCGGTCCGTATGACGAGCCACAGCTTACGTTTCCACGGCCGCCCGCGCGCAGAGGCCGCGCCCTCTCGGCCCGACGGATTGTCAGTGCCGGGTGGGACACTTGAAGAGTGGTCAGAGAGCGTGCGAACAGGGAGCTTTCGGGCCGCTCATGATCTCAACGGGCCGACATCGAAGGGGGATTGGCCGCGTGAAGGGTGATCGTGTGGAGATAGTCGTGGACGCCGGGGACACGACACGTACGTACGAGGTGGTGGCGAGCCGGGCGGGCCGCCGCGTGGAGACGGCGGTACGCCGGGGAGTGGTCGAAGTGAGCGAAGTCACTCGGAATGGCACGCCCGTGCGGACGGCCCGTTTCATGGCGACCCGTGTGCTGGCTCTGGTCGAGCAGCCGGTACCCCGGGAGGACGGCTCGGAAAAGTCCGGGCAGACCGGGCGCCCCCTCCGGGAAGACCCGGAGACCTAGGCCAGGACGTAGGACCTGGTCTCCACCCAGGGGAGTACTCACCGGCAGGTGGCTCATCCTCCGGGAGGCCCGCCAATCGGTACGAGGGCATGACGCCCGGCGCCGCCCGCGCACCTAGATTTGAGGTCAAGCGGCGGGTGCAGCACTCGTCCCCCGAGGTCAGACACCCGCCGCTGCCAACGACAACTGAGTTCGGTCAGGAGAGGGACCATGGCCCACACGGCACCGCGGACACTGATCCGTGAAGAGGAAAGCCCGCGCCGTGCGGACAGGCGCCACCCGCTGGTGGCGACGCTGATGGCCCTTCCCCTGGCGGTCCTGCTCCTCGTCGTCTTCGACGGCTGGGAGACAGTGGCCACACAGGCGTCGTCCGTGGGCGTGATGCTGGGGCGCTGAGCGGCGACCCCAGGCCCGGAAGAGCGGTCCGGGCGGGGACATCCACCCATAACCCCGTGGGGACGGGGGTGCGGCGGACGGCAAAAAATGCCGGCGCAGCTGGGGAGCTGCGCCGGCATTGCTTTGCGCCCACGCGCGGGCCCGGCACATCCCGCGAGCCCGGCACATCCCCCAGGCCCGGCACGTCCCCGACCCCGAGCCACGCCAACCGACGCCCGCCCCCTCGCGGCGCACCTTCCCCACCAGGCGCGGCCAGTTACAGCGACCGAGCGACCGAGCGAGCCCCGCCGGCCCATCCGTCCTCCACCGAGCCCTGTGACAGCCCGCCGCCTCCGCGCCCCAAGGGCCCTCACACCTGCCCGGCAGCCCAGAGCCCCCGCACGCCGGGACCAGCAACGGCCACCCGTGTCCCTGCCCCCGCCGACCTCGCGCCCCCCTCCGGCCCCATGCCGCCTGCCGGCCCACGCGCGCCGCGACTCCGGCCGCCCCGCACCCCCCGCCGGCGGCAGCCGGACCCTCCTCACCAGCCCCCGGCCGTGCGTGCCCCCAGACCTGCGTCCACCCGGCCGTGCGTGCCGCCCCGGCCGTGCGTGCCGCCCCGGCCCTGCGTGCCCCCCCGGCCCTGCGTGCCCCCCCGGCCGTGCGTGCCCCCCCGGCCCTGCGTGCCCCGCCGGGCGGCAGCCGGGCCACGCTCACCAGCCCCACCCACTGGCCCTCCCGCGCCAAGCCACCGCACCCACCCACACACCCACACACACTCACCCCTCCGCTTCCTCCACTTCCTCCACCTCCTCCGCACCCTCCACCCCCACATGTACGTCCCTCCCCACTCGGTCACCCCCACCCCCGACCACCGCCCCCCCCGCGCCCCCACCCCCAACCCCCCGCACCCCCACCCTCCCTCCCGTACCCTCCACAAACGCCCGCAGCCAATCCCCACCCCCAAAAGGCCCCCGTGACCACCCTCCTCTCCGCCCTGACGGCCAAAGTCAGAACCGCAGCCCACTCCCACCCCGGCCACCCCACCGGCATGACCCGCCCCACCCCGCCCGCCCCACCCCCCGGCTGCGCCTGCGGAGCCGCCACCCTCGCCGATCGCCCGGACGCCACCGTCGTCCGGCATGCCGGCACCGTCGCGAAGGCCCACGCCCCCACCACCGACCCGGCCCACCTCACCACCCTCCTCGCCACCGCCGCCCACCTCCCCGGCGTCTTCGTCCCCCCGCTCCGCCCGGACCCCGTCTCCCTGCACGGCCGCCCGGTGACCTTCTGGCCGTACGGCACCCCGGTCGACCCGGAGGATCCCGACGCCGCCCCGTGGGAGGCCGCCGCCACCCTCCTCGCCACGCTCCACCGCACACCCGCCCCCGACTCCACCCGCCTCCCCCCGATGCGCGGCCCCGCGAAGGCGGCCCGTGCCGTCGACCGGCTGCGCGCAGCGGGCCCGCACCCCGCGACCTCCGCCGTCCTGCGCGCCTGGGCCGCCCTCCCGGCCTGGGCCCGGGCCGAGGCCCCCATGCCGGACGCCACCACCCTGTGTCACGGCGACCTCCACCTCGGCCAGCTCGTCCGTCACCCGGCCCCGGACGGCCCCTGGCGTCTCATAGACGTCGACGACCTCGGCGTGGGCGTCCCCGCCTGGGACCTCGCCCGGCCCGCCGCCTGGTACGCCTGCGGACTCCTCGCCCCCGACGAGTGGACCCGCTTCCTCACCGCCTACCGCGCCGCCCGTGGCCCCGCCGTCCCGCCCGACGGCGACCCCTGGCCCGCCCTGGACATCGCGGCCCGCGCCCTCACCGTCCAGACGGCCGCCACCACCCTCACCAAGGCCCTCGCCGCCGACCGCCCGCTGGACGAGGTGGAACAGTCCGTCATCGACGCCGTGGCGAGAATGGCGGCCCTCCCACCAGACGAACCCGCCACAGCACCCGCCACAGCACCCACCACAGTGCCCACCCCGGCAACCACCCCCGTACCCACGGAGTTGAATCGAGATCACGCGAAGTAGGGTGCAACCGACCGCCGCCGGACAGAGTCTGTTCTGGCGAAACGAGAAGCAGGACCGACCGGCGAGGAGTTGAGCCGAGCATGCAGTGTCCGAAGTGCCCTGGACAGATGCACACATACAACCGCAATGGTGTTCAGATAGAGCAGTGCAACAACTGCCGAGGGATCTTCCTGGACTACGGCGAGCTGGAGGCGCTGGCCCGGCTGGAGTCCCAGTGGGCCCAGCCCGGCCCCCCGCCCCCGCCGGCCGCTCCGCAGTACCCGGCGGCCCCCGCCGCCCCGGGCGCACCCGCCTGGGGCGCCCCGCACGGCGGCGGTCACCACGCCGGTGGTCACCATGGCGGCGGCCACTACGGTCACCGCCAGAAGAGCTTCGGGCGCATGCTGTTCTCCAGCTGACCCGGACAGCACCGAGGAGCCCGCACGAAAGAGCCCCCGGCCGCGCGAGGCGGCCGGGGGCTCCGGTGTGTGGACGATACTGGGATTGAACCAGTGACCTCTTCCGTGTCAGGGAAGCGCTCTC
>NZ_JBHTZD010000013.1:268344-274806 GCF_042790455.1 Streptomyces sp. NPDC056734 | reverse complement strand
ACGGGCGCCCACCTCGTCGCACACCCCGACGTCAACAAGGTCGCCTTCACCGGATCCACCGCCGCGGGCCGCAGCATCGCCGAGACCTGCGGACGGCTGCTGCGCCCGGTCACCCTGGAACTGGGCGGCAAATCGGCCGCCATCATCCTCGACGACGCCCAACTGGACCTCGCGGCGCTCGCGGAGAAACTCTTCGTCGCGACCCTCGTCAACAACGGCCAGACCTGCTTCCTCGGCACCCGGGTCCTCGCCCCCCGCAGCCGCTACGCGGAGGTCGTGGACCTCTTCACCACCTTCGCCGCGTCGTTGAAGATCGGTGACGCCCTGGACGAGACCACACAGATCGGCCCCATGGCGACCGCCCACCACCGTGAGCGGGTCGAGTCCTACATAGCCAAGGGACGCGACGAGGGCGCCCGGCTCACCACGGGCGGCGGCCGGCCGCGAGGGCTGGACCGGGGCTGGTTCGTGGAACCCACCGTCTTCGCCGACGTCGACAACGCGTCGGCCATCGCCCAGGAGGAGATCTTCGGGCCCGTCCTGAGCGTCATCCCGTACGCGGATGTCGACGACGCGGTCCGCATCGCCAACGACTCGGCCTACGGTCTGGGCGGCTCGGTCTGGACCGGCGACGCCGAGCGCGGGCTGGCCGTCGCCAAGCGCGTCGAGACCGGCACGATCGGCATCAATGGCTATCTGCCCGACATCGCCTCGCCGTTCGGCGGCGTCAAAGCCAGCGGAACGGGTCGGGAACTCGGCCCGGAGGCCCTCAGCGCCTATCAGAACATCCAGTCCGTGTACCTCTGAGCACCCGGACGGATCCAGCACGTAACCGGCCGGGGGGTCGCTGGATCTGGCTGGTCGTTCCACAGTTGGCCGGCCCGGAGGCAGGGGACTGGAGCATGTCATGGGTCAGGACGAACACGAGGGCGGTGAGTCGGCCCAGCCCCCCATGCGGTCGAGCGCGTTCCGGCGCGGGGCGAGGTGCGGCAGGGGTTTCAGCGGCCTTCGAGGGCCGCTGCCGGTATGGGCTCACAGATGTCCCGGCGCCCGTCCCGACTGTCCCGGAGCCTCGCCAGGCTCCCTCGCTCAAGCGTCAAGGATCGGCCATGACTTCATCCGGACCGAACGCCGTCACCGCTGCTCGTCCCACCTCTGCCGACACGGCGGAACCGTCCGGCGCCGTCCGGCGCGACCGCTGGGTCAATGTGCAGTTGGCGCTGTTGTCCGCCGCGGCCGGTGCCACGGACGCGGTGGCCTATCTGGGGCTGGGCGGCGTGTTCACGGCCAACATGACCGGCAACCTCGTGCTGTTCGGCATCGGCGGCGCGTACGGTGCCGATCTTCACCTGGCCCGCGCCGTGGTCGCGGTGGTCGCGTACGTTCTCGGGCTCGTCGTGACCTATTCCATGACCCCCGATCCCGGCCCTGAAGCCTCGCCGTGGCCACGACGGGTCGGCTCCGCGCTCGCGGTCAGTCTTCTGACGCAGACGGCCCTGATGGTGGTGTGGGCCGCCTGCTCGGCGAGACCTGGCCGGGGGATCGAGTTGGTTCTGGTCGGGTTGTCGGCGGCGGCCATGGGGATCCAGACGGCCGTTGCACGTCGGCTCTCCCTGGCTGGCATCACCACCACTTTCATCACGGGCACCCTCACCTCGATGGTGGAGTCCCTGTGTCAGGGCTCGGCCAAGTACGTACTGCGCCGCGGAACGGCGCTGCTGGCCCTGGTGCTGGGCGCACTGATCGCCGCGTTGCTGCTGGAAGCAGCTCCGGTGCTGGCCGCGGCGGTCGCCCCGGCGCTCGTGCTGATCACGCTGGTCGTGGCACAGCTGAGGCTGCGCCGACCGCAATGCTGACGAGGCGGACGCCAGGGCCCGGCAACGGGGGGCGGACGCATCATCGTGGGTCACCTAGTATGTGGGTGAAATCTTGACGGTCTTGCCTTGGGTGACATAGCGTTCAATGGTCTGGGTCCCGTGGTCGGGGCCTATCGGTCCGGTAGACCGCAGCGACCGGGTGCGATGCGTGTCATGACAGAGCCGTACGGGATCGCGCCCCTTGGTGCCCCCTTGGTGGGACATGAACTTCGGAGAATCATCATGAGCCGAGTCCGCGTGGAGCAGGGCACCCTCGAAGGCAATGAGAGGCGCGGAGTACGTCGTTTCCGCGGTGTGCCGTATGCGGCCCCACCTGTGGGAGACCTGCGGTGGGCGTCGCCGCAGCCGCCTGTCCCCTGGCAGGGAGTGCGGGACGCGACTGAGTTCGGGCCTGCCGCGATCCAGTCGGTGGACCTGGGCCTGGACCTCGGTGCGGAGCCGAGCGAGGACTGCCTCTACCTCAATGTCTGGACAACCTCCGTGAGCCCGGAGGCCCGTCAGCCGGTCATGGTCTGGATCCATGGCGGTGGTTTCCTGAACTGGTCCGGCTCGATGAGGGACTACCACGGCTCATCCATCGCCCAGCGTGGCGTCACCTATGTGTCGTTCAACTACCGGCTCGGTGCGTTCGGCTTTCTTCAGCACCCGGACGCGGACGGCAACGCCGCCGTCCAGGACTGGGTCGCCGCGCTGGAGTGGGTGTCCCGCAACATCGCCCAGTTCGGCGGCGACCCGGCGAACGTCACCGTCTTCGGCCAGTCGGCAGGCGCGGACGCTGTCCGTACCCTGCTGGCCACACCCAGTGCGCGGGGCCTGTTCCACCGGGCCATCCTCCAGAGCGCCGGCGCCGAGGCGCTGGCGGCCCGCCGGGGACCGAGCCGGCGGGAGCGGCTGCTCGCGGTGAGCGCCCGATTCTGCGAGCAGTTGGGTGGCAGCGATCTGGAGTATCTGCGAACGAGGCCGGTGCAGGAGGTGCGCCGGGCGTCGCTCATGTCCGCGAGCGTGGTGCCGCCGCCCGGTCAGGTGCACACTCCGGCCAATCTGGTCTGGGCCCCGACCGAGGACGGCCAGGTGGTGGGAGAGGATCTGTCCTGCTGGGACCCCGAGATCTCTGTGCTGTTCGGCCACACCCGCGACGAGGGCCGTTTCTTCGTCAGGCCGACCGGTCCATACGGCGGGCCCCCCGCCGGGGTCGACCCGGCCGCCATCTACACGCCCACCACGCTGGAGAACATGGTGGCGATCCTCGGCGGGGAGCAGGCGGACGCCATCCTCGCCCAGCTCGACGGCAGCCCTTACGAGGCACTGGCGCGAGTGTTCACCGACGCTCTGTGGACCGAGCCGGTGCTGGCCTCGTACGGTCGCTTCACCGAGTTGGGCCGTACCTCCTACGCCTATCGGTTCGACCGGGTCTCACCCGGCAACCGCGCGTCGGACATGCTCGCCTTCCACTGCGCTGAGATCCCCTACGTCTTCGGGCACATCAGCGCGGGCCAGGGCTACGACGAGCAGGACGTACGGGTGTCGGAGACGATGCTGCACGCCTGGACGGAGTTCGCCCGTACCGGTGCGCCGCGCAGCCCGGACGGCACTCCCTGGCCCGCCGCCGACGCGACCGCGCCGCAGGTGACGGTCATCGACGCGGAGACCCACAGCCGTCCGCTGGAGATCGACCCGGTCACCGAACTGATCCACAAGCTGCGCGCCACCGACGGGACCTACTCAGCCACCGACCACTCAGGTCCCGCCGTACGATCTGCCCGCCTCCCTGCGCGAGGCAGGTTTGACCAACTGGGTGCGTGAGCCGCTGGACGACGCCGTGGACCGGCGTCGACGTCTGATGGTCCCGCCGGCCGCGGCGACCCTGGGCACCGCCGCGCACGCGCACCGCGAGACCCTTTTTGCCGAAGTACGCCACCCCGACTCGGTTCTGGTGATGGGTGACAACCCGGCACTGCCGAAAATGCCCGACCGCCCCACACTCGCCGACTTCTTCCGGCACCGGATCGCCCTCAGCGATATGGGTTCCCAGCACCTTCTCCAGAGCGCCCGGGTGGCCAGGGAGAACGGGCTGGACGAGAAGGTGGTCCTGGCCTGTCTGCTGCACGACATCGCCGTGTGCGGACTGCTCTCCGCCAACCACGGCTACTGGGGGGCCCAGTTGGTGGCGCCCTATGTCGACGAGGAGGTGGCGTGGGCCATCCAGAAGCACGAGGCGCTGCGCTACTACGCGGACGAATCGGTCGGCTACACCTACCCGGACGCGTATGTCACCTACTTCGGCGCCGACTATCAGCCGCCCGAGCACACCCGCCGGGACGCCGAGGAGGCGCGCAAGCACCGCTGGTACATGACCGCGCGGCTGGTGACCATCAACGACATCTACTCCTTCGACCGCAACGTTAAGGTCGAGTTCGAGGAGTTCGAGGACATAGTGGGCCGTCACTTCAAGCAGCCCCGTGAGGGCCTGGGCTTCGACGGATCGCCGGTTGCCCACATGTGGCGCACCATGAACTGGCCCAACAACTTCCTCTGATCGGGCAGTACGAGCAGGGCGGGCAGCGAGGTCGCTGCCCGCCCCACTCGCGTACATGGGTGCTGGACAGGCGCACGCGAGTGTCAGGCCCGAAGCGCAGGACGGAGAAACGGAGGCATGGCGACACGGGGAGGTGGGGCCGGCCCGACGCCGCCGATGGCCTGTCGTCGAACACCGGTGCACCGCCCCGCTGCCACACGATGAGCCGAGGTGACCTCAGCCCGCGTCGGGAGTGAAGCCGGCCGCGGTGATGGCGGCCACGGCGCACTTCTCGTCGTTGTCGGGAAGGTCGCCGCTGACGCCCACACCCCCGATGACCTCGCCGTCGGCGTCACGGATCAGCACCCCGCCCGGCACCGGCGCCACCCGCCCGTGGGAGAGAGTGCCGAGCGCGGTGAAGAAGGCGGGGGCCATCTCTGCGCGCTTGGCCAGGAGCCGCCCGCCATGGCCCAGGGCCACCGCTCCCCAGGCCTTGGCCTGGGCGATCTCGGGGCGCAGCATCCCGTTGCTGCCGTTGTCCCGCTTGAGGACCTGGACGTGGCCGTGGGCGTCCAGCACGGCCACCGTCAACGGCCGGACGCCGAGGGAGCGCCCTTCCTCCAGCACCAGATCCGCGATCATGGAGGCGATGCCGAGTTGCAGCATGATGTTCCTGTCTCAGAAGCCGGAGTCGACGTGGATGGGCTGGTCGGCGGCCGGGTCGGGGTCGACCTCGTACTCCTCCGAAGCGTCCTGCGGGACCACGACGGGAGGCAGGCCGATCAGGATCAGCTCCAGTTCACCGGAGTCGGCGGCCGACAGCGTCAGCTCGTCACCCGGGTCGGCCCGCAGGGTGGTCATGTACGTCAGGTCCTCGCCGTGGGCCGCGCCCTCGCCGGACAGCACGGTCAGGATCCGCTCCGCGCCCGCGTCGGACGACGTCCACTGCGCGCCGGGGTGCAGTTTGACCAGCTCGATCCAGACGCCCCGCTCGGAGAACGAGCCCATGAACTTGTGCTCCACCCCCTTGGCCCCGGCGACGGGCAGCCAGTTGAAGCGCTTGGGGTCGGCGATGACCGGGTGGTTGTAGCGGGGGCGCGGGTACTTCAGACGCTCGCCGAAGACATGCTCCCAGACGGTGTTCAGACCCCACTGGCGCTTGCCCGAGGGACTCACATACAACGGGCCCTCGAACTTGCCACCGGCCTGGATCAGTTCCTTCATGGCCTGCCGGCGCTGCTCGATACTCATGAAGCCGTACCCCGAGGACCCGCCGAACTGGAGCGCCAGGGCGAGCGGTTCACCGGGCTTCAGGTCGGTCAGCGGCGACTCCTGGGGGCCGTAGGACAGGCCCTCCGGGAAGTAGCCGATCTGGCCTTCCTTCAGCTCGACCTTGGGGCCGTACGTGGTGTTGGAGCCGACCAGTGGGATGCGGATCTGCTCGAAGTTGTGACGGTGGCGCGGCATGGACCACTCACCGACCTGCCGGGCCAGCACGTACATGTAGTTGTTCGGCGATCCGGGTTCGCCCCGGAGCATGTGCTGGAAGTGCAGGACCCCACTGGGGTGGTCCTTGAACCAGTTGTCGTCGTCGTAGTGCACGATCTGCACGGTGACCTCCACTGATGAATGGAAGGTGCGGGTGAGGGCTCACGCGAAGCGCTCGGCCCTGTGCGGGCCG
Organism: Streptomyces sp. NPDC056734; assembly: GCF_042790455.1. Classification (NCBI taxonomy): domain Bacteria; kingdom Bacillati; phylum Actinomycetota; class Actinomycetes; order Kitasatosporales; family Streptomycetaceae; genus Streptomyces; species Streptomyces sp. NPDC056734. The sequence continues at coordinate 268,733 of NZ_JBHTZD010000013.1, read as the reverse complement.
ACCCTGCGGAGAGGAGAGGGAGGGGCCGAGGGTCGCGCCAATGACGATCCAGGGTGACATCTCGGCCGCGTGACATCTCCTATTAACTTCAACACTAGGTCACCTAGAGATAGGGAGCAAGACGCCGGCGGCGGGAATCGCTCGGTGGATGCCTATCGGGTCCGGGGCGTCTGGGCGGGCGCCTGAATCGTGCAAGGGCCATGGTTATTTGCCTTGCCTTTTCCATTGACGCCTAGTTATTGGGTGACTTAATCTCCCACCACTTTAGAGACCGAGATGGTCACCACCGGTAAGCGCCGAGCCGTCGGCGCACACCCCAGCCAGGTGAACCGGCTCCGCGAGTCAAACCCGTAGGTGCATCCCGGTACACCGGCACCCGTCCCCCCCCC
>NZ_JBHTZD010000013.1:216020-268244 GCF_042790455.1 Streptomyces sp. NPDC056734 | reverse complement strand
TCCGCGAGTCAAACCCGTAGGTGCATCCCGGTACACCGGCACCCGTCCCCCCCCCGTTCACGACCGCGCAACCTGCCCTGGTCGCGGTCAGGCAGCCGCATGCAACGAGAGAACGGCTCAACCAGAAACGAGGAGCCCCATGAACCGCTCGTCGGCCGACGACGCCCGTCGACCCAAGGAACGAATGCCGCGCCCTGTCCTCTACGTGATCGTCCTGTGCGCCCTGGTCGCGCTGATGGACGGATATGACACCCAGGCGATAGCCCTGGCCGCCCCCGACATCGGCGCGGACTGGAACGAGAAGCCCTCCGCGTTCGGCCTGGTCTTCGGGATCGGGCTGTTCGGCGGACTGATCGGCGCCACCGCCGCGGGCTGGGTCGGTGACCGCGTCGGCCGCCGTCCGGTTGTCCTCTTCGGGGTCGCGGTCTTCGGGCTGCTCACCGTCCTGACCCCCGCGCTGGGCACCTCCCTCGCCGCGCTGGAGTGGCTGCGCTTCTTCACCGGCCTCGGCCTCGGCGCTGCCGTGCCGGGCATCATCTCGCTCGCCTCCGAGTACGCGCCCGCCCACTCCAAGGCCACGGTGGTGAGCTGGATGTGGTGCGGCTTCCCGCTCGGCGGTGTGCTCAGCGGCGTCCTCTCCGCGGCACTCATCCCCGACTTCGGCTGGAAGAGCCTCTTCTACATCGGCGGCGTCGGTCCCCTGATCCTCCTGGTGCTGCTGTGGTTCAAGCTGCCGGAATCGGCCCGCTTCCTCCAGGTGCGCGGCGACACCGCCCGCGCGGCCGAGATCTTCGCGCGGCTGGGGGTCACCGACCACACCGGGGCGCCGACCGCCCCCGCGCCACAGCCCGCCGGTGGCTCACGGTTCCCCGTACTGGACCTGTTCCGCCAGGGCCGGGGCACCGGCACGGCTCTGCTGTGGACGGCGATGGCCCTCACCCTTCTCATGGTGTACTTCCTGGCGACCTGGCTGCCCACCATCGCCCCCGGCGACAACACCCGCGGCGCCCTGCTCGCCGTGGCCACCCTCAACCTGGGCTCAGTGGCTGGCTGCATGCTGATCAGCCGACTCGCCGACCGGTACTCCGCGACCCGGGTGATCGCCGTCTGCTACGCACTGGGAGCCATTGCCATCGCCCTGATCGGTGAGGTCGGTTCGTCCACCGCCGGGCTGCTCGGCATCACCTTCGTCGCCGGATTCTTCGCCGTGGGCGCGCAGTTGTGCACGGTCGCCCTGTGCGCCACGTACTACGAGACCCGTCTGCGGGCGACCGGAGTCGGCTGGTCCATCGCGGCCGGACGGCTGGGTGCCATCTTCGGCCCGACCCTCGGCGCGGCGCTCATCGGCGCGGGGGTCGGCGTCTCAGCCCTGTTCCAGCTCGCCGGAGCCGTTGCCCTGTGCACCGGACTGGTGGTGTTCCTCGTGGGCTTCGTCCACAAGTCCGCGGTCACCGTCCCCAGCGGCGTTCCCGTCGCCGCCGGCGACGAGGCCAAGGCGATGCGGCGGCCTGGCCCAGTCGTCTGACGCTCCGGAGACCAGCGCACGGCACACCGACCCCCCTTTTTGTGCCGTGCGCGTCCTCCGTGGAACATCGCGTGGCACGGCAGCGGAAACTCCTCGCCGGTCCACTGCGCGGACCGTACCCCCGACTCCCGACACAGCGGGCGGTGAGCCGGAGGAGGAGCCGGCCTACTCACCGTTCTCGGCGGTCTCCTGTAGCAGTGGTGCCATCCTCAGTGGCACGACCTCCACCAGAGACAGCATGGTGTTCGAGCGGACGACTCCGCTGCACGAGAGCAGGAGCCGGGTCACCCGGTAGAGGTCGTCGCTGCCCCGGGCCACCACCCGAACCAGGAGATCGGCGTTGCCGGTGACGGCGTGCACCTCGCACACCTCGGGCACGGCGGCGATCTCGTCCAGCGTCCGTTCGCCCCCCACCTGCCCGATCTCCAGGGTGATGAAGGCCATCACCGGTCGGCCGAGCCGCTCCGGGCGGACCCGGACGCTCGGCGGGGCGAGCGTGCCTTCGGACTCCATCCTGCGCTGCCGACTCTGCACGGTGTTGCGGGCGAGACCGAGCCGCTCGGCGAGCGCCACGGTCGTCGCCAGCGGCTCCTCATCGAGCGCGAGCAGCACTCGCGCCCCCGTGCGATCCAGTGTGCTCATACCGCTTCTCCCTTCGCGCCGACGGACTCCACTCCATCATTATGCTCAGGTAGTGTGAGAAATGGGATGCAGAATGCTCAATGCCCTGCTGGCTCATGCGTCGGTCAGTGAGCGGGTGAGCCGGTGCAGGCGGAGCGCGAGTTGCAGCTCGGGTGTGCGGTCCGGTTCGCGCCAGCTCTCGCCGAGCACCTCGGTGACGCGGGCCAGGCGCTGATAGAGCGTGTTGACATGAATGCGCAGCGCCGCCGCGGCGCTCGCGTGTCGGCCGCCGTGCGCGAGGTAGGCGTCGAGTGTGCGGACAAGTTCGGTGTCCCGCTGGTCGTCCACGGCGATCAGCGGGCCGATGTGTGCCGCCACGAAGCGGGCCAGCTCGGCGCGTCCCGCATGCGAGAACAGGGTGCGGTACGCGCCGAACTCGTCGGCCGGCGCGATGGTGCCCGCCCGGTCGAGGGCGAGGAGCAGGGCCACGCTTCCCACCGCCGACCGGTAGGCGTCCTGGACCCCGGCCACCGTGCCGCCGGCGTCCGCGACCGCGCCCGTCACCCGCGCCACCGACAGGTGCGCCTGGAGCCTGAGCCGTGCTGCCGAAGAGCTCTCCACCGGCAGCAGGACCACCCACCGTCCCTCGAACTCCGCCCACCACCCGCCGGCACTGCCGACCAGCCGGTCGATCGCGGCGCCGACGGCAGCCGAGTCGTGGTCGGCGTCGAGCACCGCGACCGTACGGACCGACGAGAGATCGACGCCCGAGCGGACCGCCCGCCGGTACAGCGCCGGTTCGTCGAGATGCCCGCCCAGCAGCGCCGCGAGCAGTTCTCCGTGCGCCCTGCGCTCCGCTTCGGCCACCGCGCGGTCGGAGGCCAGGACAAGACCCGTGGCGATCGCCGTCGCGCCCACCGAACCGGCCGACTCCTCGTCGAAGGGCGACGCCCGCAGCACGACGAGGCTGCCCGCGGAGGTGCCGGCCAGGTCGATCGGAACGATCGCGCAGTACTTGCCCGCCACCCGCTCGATGCGGGTGCTCCAGGGCGAGGCCCCGTCCGGCCCGCAGGCCATCCGCACCACCTCCCCCCACCCCTCGGGTTCCTCATGCCTTTCCGTGCGCCCGGCGGAGGTGCGGGCTGTCGCCGTACCGTCGGGGTCCAGCACGGCGACCGTCGCGTCCAGTGCCCCGGCCAGTACCTCGATGACCTCGCCGAGACCGCCGCCGCGGAGTACCACGGCGGTCAGCCGCTCATGCATCTCCACGGCACGGCGGTTGGCCCGGTCGCTGCGCGCCAGCCGAGCCGTGGTGCGCTGGTGCTCGGCGAAGAGCCTCGCGTTGTGGATGGCGATCGCCCCGTGCGCGGCGAGCGAGGCCAGCAGTGTGATCTCGTGGTCGGCGAAGGCGCGTGGATGCCGGTCGGCGGCGAACAGTACCCCGATCGTTTCCGGGCCGACCCGCAGCGGCACACCCAGCACCGCTGTCAGTCCCTCCTCGACCGCACCGGCGTACAGGGCATCGGGATGTACCAGGGCATCGTCGTGCGCGTAATCGGCGGTCCAGCGCGGCTGCCCCGTCTGCATCACCAGCCCGCCGATGCCGGCCCCCGGAATGATGCGCGACCCCCGCAGGGCCGACCCGATCGAGCCGTCCACGACCTCCATCGTCAGCACCTGGTCATCATCGGACAGCATCACGTAGCCCAGGTCGACGTTCAGCAGCCGCCGGCTCTGCGCCGCGATCTCGCCCAGCACCTCGCCGGGCTCGCGCATGGCGGACAGCCTGCGCACCAGATCGATCAGCACCCCCAGCTCCGCCGCCCGGTGACGATGACCGGCGAGCAGGGCCCGTAGATGCAGTGCCTGCCGTGCCTCGGACTCGACGGTCGCCGGATCCTCCCGGCCCTCGCCCAGCGCGCGGGCGCGATGAGCCTCGAAGGACTCGACGGGGGAGTCGTCGATCAGCAGGCTGAGCCATGACGTCGGAACCTTGGACGGGAGCATGGAGGAAATCTACTCCCTTGGCATCGAACTGTAGAGATCTTCTCCATTTCGGCGAGACTGCGGCGGATCTAGCGTGGGTGCCCGAGGGCCTCTCCGGACCCGGCGGACGAGCCGAGGCCGGACGAGGCCGACCGTGAGGAGGAGGCGGGACGGTGAAGAAGGAGAATGCGGAGAAGACGGTGCCGGAGGCACGGGCGCTGCGGGAACTGAAGGAAGCGCTTCCCGACGGCCGGGTCATCACCGACCCCTCCGTGATCGAGGGATACCGCCGGGACGAGGCGGAGTGGGCACAGGCGGGCAATCCGCTCGCCGTGGTCCGCCCCCGCACCACCGCCGAGGTTGCCTCGGTCGTCCGGTGCTGCCTGGCGCACGGCATCGCGATCGTGCCCCGGGGCGGCGGATCGGGCGTGTCGGGCGGCGCGACCGCGAGCGATGGCGCGATCGTCCTCTCGCTGGACGCGATGGACACGATCGTCGAGATCGACGCCGCCGAACGCCTCGCGGTCGTCCAGCCCGGCGTCGTGAACGGCGATCTGCGCGACGCCTGCGCGGCGCAGGGCCTGTGGTATCCGCCGGACCCATCGAGCGCGTCGTGGTCGACGATCGGCGGCAACGTCGCCACCAACGCCGGGGGCATCTGCTGCGCGAAGTACGGCGTCACCCGGGACTATGTGCTCGGGATGGAGATCGTGAACGGGCTCGGAGAGGTGGTCCGGCTGGGCCGGCGCACCGCGAAGGGGGTCGCCGGCTTCGACCTGTGCGGTCTCATGGTCGGGTCGGAGGGCACGCTCGGTGTGATCACAGAGGTCACCCTCCGGCTCCGGGGAGCCCGTGCGCCAGAACGCACCGTCGTCGGCTTCTTCGACTCCGCCGTCGCCGCGGGTGAGGCGGTCAGCGCCGTCATAGCCGCCGGGGTCGTGCCGTCCGCGCTCGAACTGCTTGACCACGCCTCCTTGAAGGCACTGGACGCCGTGGGCGGCACGGACCTCGCGGGTGAGGCGGACACCGTGCTGCTCGGACGGACCGACGCCTCGGGCGCGGCCGGTGAGGCCGAGAGCCACGCGATGCTGGAGTGCTTCCGCAACGCCGGTGCCGGCTGGGCCGACCGGTCCGCCGACGAGGCCGAGGCCGAGGCGCTCTTCCAGGCCCGCCGGGAGATCTACCCGGCCGTGGACCGGATCGGTGCCGTGCTCTCCGAGGACGTGTGCGTTCCGCGGGGAGCGGTGCCCGCGATGCTGGCCGCGGTGACCCGTACCGCTGCCGAGCACGACCTCATGATCGCGACCGTGGCGCACGCGGCGGACGGCAACCTCCATCCGCTCATCGTCGTGCCCCGGGGCGACGACGCGGCCGGAGCGCGGGCACAGGACGCCGTCGAGGCGATCATCGGGACCGCCCTGGCGCTCGGCGGGACGGTCACAGGAGAGCACGGTGTCGGGCTGCTCAAGAAGGACGGCCTGGCCGCCGAACTGGGCCCCGCGTCCCTTGCCATGCACCACGCCGTGAAGGCAGCCCTCGACCCCGCGGGCATCTTCAACCCCGGGAAGGTCCTGGACACCGTTCCCCGCCGGGGCTGACCGCCCGTTCCGGGGCCACCCCGCCCCACTCTGCACCACCCAGGAGAGGTCCGATGTCGTACACCCTGGATCCCGTCACCCGCACCACGGGCGGGCGCGTACGCGGCGCCACCAACGCCGCGGTCGTCCGCTACCGGTCCGTGCCGTACGCGGCGCCGCCCGTCGGGGCCCTGCGTTTCGCCGCCCCGGCCCCCCACCCGCCGTGGGACGGCGTCCGTGACGCCACCCGCCTGGGGCCCACCGCTCCCCAGCGCCCGCGCTCCCTTCCCGGGCTGGACCTGACACCGATCATCGGCACGGGCTGGCGGACCGGCGACGACTACCTGACTGTGGACGTGTGGACCCCGGACCCCGGCTCCGGGGGACTGCCCGTCCTGGTGTTCCTGCACGGCGGGGCGTTCGTCGCGGGCACTGCCTCGGCACCCGCCACCGACGGCACCGCCTTCGCCCGCGACGGCGTGGTGGTCGTGGCGATGAACTACCGGATCGGCGCCGAAGGCTTCCTCCCTCTGTCCGGCGGCGTGACCAACGCCGGGCTCCGCGACCAGATCGCGGGACTGGAATGGGTGCGTGAGAACATCGCTGCCTTCGGCGGCGACCCGGGGAACATCACACTGGTCGGCCACTCCGCGGGCGCGGTGTGTGCCGGGGCCCTGCTAGAGTCGCCGCGCGCCTCGGGCCTGTTCCGGAGGGCCGTTCTGCAGAGCGGCGGCTTCGGCAGCGTGCGCGGCCCGGCCGAGGCATGGCGGCTGAGCGCGGCCGTCGCCGACGAGCTGGGCGTCGTCGCCACCGCGCGCGCGATGCGCGAGATCGCTCCCGAGGATCTGCTCGCCGCGCAGGCAGCGGTCGCCGCGCCCGGACGCGCCCTCGATCTGCGGGACCCCACCGGACACGATCCTGGCCACGGCATGTTGCAGTACCTGCCGTTCCTCGACGACGACCTTCTTCCCTCGAACGCCGCCACCGCCCCCGTCGATGTCCTTATCGGCAACTGCGCCGAAGAGATGAACGCCTACCTTGTCCCGCCCGGAGTGACCGCTTCCGATGAGGCCGCCCCCCTCGTGGCGCGGCTGGGGGCGAGTCACCCCCACCCCGAGGAGGTGCTCAAGCAGTACGGGCTGGGCGACGGGCGGCCCGCGGGTACCGTTCTCGCCGAGGCGCTGACCGATCTGGCATTCCGGGCGCCCGCCCGGCGATACGCGGCGGCCCACGCGGACCGCACCCACTGCTACGAATTCAGCTGGCCGTCCCCCCTGTTCGAAGGGCGCCTCGGCGCGTGTCACGGCATCGAGCTCCCCTTCGTCTTCGACACCCTTCCCACGGCCGGCGGACCGGACGGACTCGTCGGCGACCACCCCCCGCACGACCTGGCCCGGCGGATGCACCGTGCCTGGACGCGTTTCGCCACGGACGGCGACCCCGGCTGGCCGGTCCACGGTCTCACCGGTCAGGTTGCCGTGATGGGTTAGGACCCGGTGAGAGGCCATCCCACCGGAAACCACACGCACAGTACAGAGCAGTACTGACGGAAGGCAGGACGCATCATGAGCGACGCGACCACGACGACGGACACCGCCCCGCGAACGGACGGGGCCAGCGCGTACGTACCGGTGCTGATCTCGGGCGCGGGCCCGGTCGGCCTGATCCTGTCCATCCTGCTGTCCCGGGCAGGCGTGCGGAACGTGGTGGTGGAGAAACGCGAGCGCATCGGCGAGCTGCCCCGCTCGCGGGGCGTCACGGTCCGGACGATGGAACTCCTCGACCAGATCGGACTCCGGGAGGAGCTGGAGTCGACGGCGCTGCCGTACGCGTGGACACGGCAGTTCGTCTACACCGAGACACTGGCCGGGAAGATCGTCGGCACCATGGCCACGGACGCCACGAGTACCACCGACGCCGCCGCGCTGTCTCCGGCGCACTATGTCGTGGCCGCGCAGGACCGGATCGACCCGATGCTCTTTAAGGCCGCCATCGGCTACCCCGAGGCGGAGGTGCGCATGGGGACTGAAGTCATCGAGTACACCGAGGACGCCGACGGCGTGGTCACCACTGTGGTCAACCCCAACGGCACCCTGACCCGGCTGCGCTCCGCGTACATCGTCGCGGCGGACGGAGCCCGCAGCCCGCTCCGGGAGATGGCAGGCATCACCGAAACCGGCCGGACCACCCTGCGGACCTACATCAACAACTATGTGCGCGCCGACCTCAGCCGCTTCACGGCGGGCCGGGAGGGTTCGCTGATCTGGACGTTCGCGCCCGGCCGTGAAGGGCTGTTCCAGCCGCTGGACGGCGTCGACCGGTGGGCCGTCCAGGTCCAGCGCGAGGGTGACCCGAGCGTGGTCGGCCGCTGGACGGAGGAGGAGGCGCTGGCCCACATCCGGGCGATGATCGGGGACCCCGCAGCCGACGAGACCGAGATCGACATCATCCGGTCCTACGGCTTCGCCCTGACGATGACGATCTCCGATCAGTTCCGCAAGGGCCGTCTGCTGCTGACCGGCGACGCCGCCCACCAGGTCCCACCGTTCGGTGGCTTCGGCCTGAACACCGGGATCCAGTCCGCCCACAACCTGGCCTGGAAACTGGTCGAGGTGCTGCGCGGGACGGCGTCCGAGGAACTGCTCGACACTTACCAGACCGAACGCCACGAGGTCGGGCGCCGGGTGATGGACTTCGCCCGGACGAACTCCGGCTACATCGAGCAGCTGATGCGGTCGGTGGGCCAGGGCAGCGACGAGGAGAAGCGGTCGGCCATCATCGGGGCCTCACGCCAGTACGGCAACTGGTGGGGCCTCGACCTGGGCGTGCACTACGAGGAGGCGGGCGCGTTCATTCCCGACGACGTCCCGGCGCCCTATGTCGAGAACCCCGTCATCGACTACGTCCCCCATGCCAAGCCGGGCTACCGAGCACCGCACTTCTGGGCAGCGCTCGACGGCGACCGGGTGAGCTCCATCGCCCTGTGCGACGGCGACTTCGTAGTCTTCACGGGCCCAGACGGTCAGCCGTGGACGGAAGCGGCGCGCGCCCTCCCGCTGGACAACACTCCGGCCATCACCGCGTACCGCGTCGCCGCCGACGGCGATCTCGTCCCCGAGACTGACTTCTGCAAGCTGTACGGCATTCAGCCCGACGGCGCGGTCCTGATCCGCCCCGACGGCCATGTGGCCTACCGGGCGGAGGGACTCCCGGCAGACCCCACGGGCGAGCTGACATCGGTGCTGCTACGGATTCTCGGGCGAACCGCCTGACCGTGCGGGGAGCATGACCGCCGTCGCCGCCGCAGGGATTCGCCGTAGGCGAACGCGGGCCGCTGGGCCCCGGTCCGCACAGAGATCCGCTGGTCGTCACCCCCTGTCCGTCCCGGATGAGGGACCCGAGGGGGCAGGGGAGTCGGCAGGCGTACCGCGCCAGGAATCGGGAGGTCCGTTCGTCAGATGAGACCCGGTCGAGGCGGCGGAAGTGGCCCGGAAGGGCGACGACAGCGCCCCCTGACCGGCATGCGGCTCAGCTCGGCGGGCGGGGCGACAGGCCGGAGGTGCCCGGCAGACCGGCCGACATCGCCGCTACGACGCCGCCGTCGACCAGCAGATCGGTGCCGGTGACGAAGGTGGCGTCGGGGCCGAGGAGAAACGCCGCCGTGGCGGCGATGTCGCCCGCGGTGCCGAGCCGCCCGGTTCCCGAGGCCTCGACCATCGCGCGTATCCCCGCCCCGCCCGGCCCGGCCAGCTCCTGCTGACCCATGGGTGTGGAGATGACGCCGGGGCTGATCGTATTGACCCGCGCCCCGCGCAGACCCCACCGCGTACTGGCGCTCTGGACCCTGAGCTGGTTGGCCCGTTTGGCGAGGCTGTAGGCGAACCCGGCGTCGGGCAGCGCCTCGCCGCGCAGGATCGGCAGGGCCAGCAGCTCGTCCGCCGGGGTGTTGGCCAGCGCTTGCTCCGTGTCCGTGGTGAGTGCCCCTCGGGCGAGGGTCCCCGCCATGCTCGCGATGACCACCCCCGCGCCGCCGGGGGCGACGACCCGCTCGAACGCGTCGAGAGTGAGGGCCACACCGAGCAGGTCGACCCGCAGGATCGCGTCGACCGGTGCCTGAGCGGGGGACAGGCCGGCGGTGTGGGCGATCCCGGTGACCGCGCCCAGCGACGCCGCCGTTCTCGCCAGCTCCGCCACGGAATCGGCGGAACCGACATCGACCCGCCGGCCCTCGACGTCGTACCCGTCGCCCCGCAGCCGCTCGGTGAGGGCGTCGAGCAGAGGCACGTCGTAGTCGGCCAGGAGCACCTTGCGGCCCATGCCACAGCGTCGGGCGATGGCTTCGCCCATGCCGCCGACACCGATCACGGTCAGTACGCCGGGTGTCATCATCCGCTCGCTTCCTTTCGGCGTTCTCACTGGGTGGAGGGGACGCGGTCCCCGCGGGTGCGCAGGATCTCGTCCAGGGACTCTTCGCGCCAGCGCCTGAGCAGCGAGTGGAAGGCGACGGCGCCGTGCGGGTAGGCGCTCGGGCCGTCGGGGCGTCCGCGTCCCTCCCGGTTGTAGTAGCCGGGGGTGCACTCGGCGTGGAACCAGGCGTGCTCGGGGGCGTCTTCGGCCAGGGCGGCCAGCCAGGAGTCCTCGGCGGCGAGTGACGGTTCGACCAGGGCGTTCCTGGTTTCGGCGGCGGCGACGAGGGCCGCGGCGTGGACCGCCTGCTCGTCCAGCACATGGGTGAAGTTGACACTGACGGTGTTGTGCAGCACGCCCATCCGGATCAGATTCGGGAAGCCATTGCTGGTGAAGCCGTGGAGGCTGCGCACGCCGTGCTCTCTCCAGGTGTCGCGCAGCGTCGCCCCGCCCCGGCCGCGCACCGGAAGCCTGCCGGACTCGACACCGGCGGTCCCCAGGGAGAATCCCGTGGCGAAGATCAGGCAGTCCAACTCGTAGAGCGTGTCACCCACCACGGCTCCCCGCGGGGTGATGCGCTCGATGCCGTGGGTGTCGGTCGTGTCGACCAGGGTGACATTGGCCCGGTTGAACGCCTCGTAGTACGTGTCGGAGAACGTGGGGCGTTTGCATGCGTACCGGTACCACGGTTTGAGTTTCTCGGCCGTCTCCGGGTCGGTGACGGCCGACTCGACACGGGCACGCAGTTCGTTCATCTTGGCGGCATCGGCGATCTCGTAGTCCGCTTCGAAGGCATCACCCCGGTCCGTGCGCCGGAAGCTGGGAAGGAGCTTCTCCAGCAGTGCGGCGGACGAGGTCCAGCGGTCCGCCACGAGGTCCCGCTCGACGCTCTCGCCGGAGACGATGCGCAGGAAATTCTCGCGGCGCTCACGGGCCCAGCCGTCGTGCTCGGCGCCCACATCGTGCGCGGTGGTGCGGCGGTTGGCGCGGACGTCCACGGTGGACGGGGTCCGCTGGAACACATGGACGTGCCGGGCGTCCTGGGCCAGCAGCGGGAGGACCTGGACCGCGGTGGCGCCGGTGCCCACGATGCCCACCCGCTTGTCGGCGAGGCCGGTCAGCCCGCCCTCCGGGGTGCCGCCGGTGTAGGCGTAGTCCCATCGCGAGGTGTGGAAGGTGTGTCCGGCGAAGTCCTGGACGCCTGGTATTCCGGGTAGCTTGGGCTCGGTCAGGGTGCCGGTCGCGGTGATGACGTAGCGGGAGCCGAACACGTCGCCGCGATCGGTGCAGACGGTCCAGGTCTGGGATTCCTCGTCCCAGGCCAGCGCGGTGACCGAGGTGGAGAACAGGGCGTCCGCGTAGAGGTCGTACCGGTGGGCGATGCGTTCCGCGTGCCTGCGGATCTCCTCGCCCGGGGCGTACTTCCACGCGGGCACATAGCCGGTCTCGTCGAGCATCGGCAGATACACATGGGACTCGACGTCACAGTGGACGCCCGGGTACCGGTTCCAGTACCAGGTGCCTCCCAAGCCACCGCCGTTCTCGACGATCCGGATCCCGTTCACCCCCTGCAACCGCAGCCGGGCTGCGGCGAGCACACCGCCGAATCCACCGCCCACGACGGTCACGGTGACAGGGTCGCGCCGGGGTGCGCGGGAGGCTGTCGCCGGGGAGAACGGATCCGTGGCGAACGAGGCGAACTCGGCTTCGGCGGGGCGGTATTGGCGTTGCGCCTCGGGATGGAGGCGTCGCTCGCGCTCGGCTTGGTAGCGCTGTCTGAGTGTGGCGAGTTCCTTGGGGGTCGGGACATGAGTGGCCGTCATGTGGGGGGCTCGCTCCCGTGGATGTGAGGCATGGGATGTGCGGCGCGGGCAGGTGGGTCGCCTGACGGCGGGATGCCTGGAACAGGGGTGTCTGACGGTGGGTCCGGTGCCGTTGTGGACGCCGACCGCCGTCGACTACGGTAACAGCAACCGGACAACACTGTCCGGGTGGTGTGGAGCGACACGGGTGACCGACGGCATCTCCCACCGGTAGCGGCCCCCGCCCAGCGGACAGAAAGGCCACCCCCCATGCGACGTCCGATGCTGTCCTTCGCCCTGCTCCTCACCTTCGGCACGGCGGCTCTCACGGGCTGCGGCACCGACCCTGCCGCAGCGAGCCGCGCGGCCGAAGCCGGTGGCACCGATCGGATCGTCCGCGCGCAGGAGGTGATGCGGTTGACGTCGGTGCACGAGGAGAGCGGGATGACCCTGCTGGAGGGCCCGGTCTTCGACCCGGCGGGGCAGCTGATCGTCGTCGACGTCACCGCGCCCGCCGGTGCGCCGAAGGTCCTGAGCGTCGACGTTCAGCGCAGGACCGCACGGGGGATCTTCACCGACGGTCCGGGGTACTACACATCGGCCCAGTTCAGCCCGTTCGACGGGCGCCTCTACCTGACCGACTTCGTCCAGGGCACCATCATCAGCCTCAAGCCCGACGGAAGCGCCCCGCAGACCTTCTTCGACGGTGAGGTCGACGGCGCCCGGATGAATCCGGACGACATCGCCTTCGACCGCGAGGGCAACCTGTACATCAGTGACTCCCTCGGCATGATGGAGGGAGTCAACCGGGGGCGCGTGGTGCGCCTCGACCGGTCCGGGGAGAGTGCCACCGTGCTGGCCGATGGGCTGGCGGCGACGAACGGCATCTCGTTCGACGCCGACTACCGCGGCCTGTGGATCAGCGAACTCACCGAGAACCGCATCTCCTATCTGCTGCTCGACGCACAGGGCTCGGTGCTGTCCCGGCACACCGCCATGCAGGTGGACAACGGCATCGCCCAGACCGATTCGATCGCCGTGGACGCGGACGGCAACCTCTACCAGGCGCTGCACGGCCGTCCCGCCATGGTCGTGTACGACCGCCACGGCGAGCGGCTGGCCACCGTGGAGATCCCGGCCGGGACCGAGGGCCTGACCTCGGCGACGAACGTGGCGATCCGACCGGGTTCGACCACGGCCTACATGACCGTCAGCGGCTCCGCCGGAGGCTACCTCTACCGCTTCGACGCCCTGGCGGAAGGCATCCGGCAGTCCAACGGCGGCTGACCGCGCTCACGGGCGCGGGGAGGGCCCCACCGTGACGCCCAGCAGTCCCCAGGCCGCCAGCGCCCGTTCTTCGCGCGCCTCGCGGGTGGAGCCGCGCACGGCGCCGGCGACCATGGTGACCGCGAGCATCACGTCGTCCACCGTGCGGAGCCGGCCGTCATGGCCCGCCAGATGTCTCCGCAGCGCCCGCCCGACCCGTTCGTGCACCGCCTGGGCATAGGCGAGGACACCGGAGCGGGCGCCGGTCTCCTCGGCGTGCAACAGGGTGAGAAAGCCGGCCGATTCGGTCAGATGCCAGGTCAGCACGCCCAGCACTCCGGCCAGGGTCGCCTCCTTCGCGGCGGCGGCGGCCTCGATGTGACGTATGTTCTCCTCCAGCACCGCGATCGCCATGGACTCCCGATCGGGGAAATGCCGGTACAGCACCCCCTGGCCGACTCCGGCGCGGCGGGCGATCACGGACAGCGGGGCGTCCAGCCCGTACTCCGTGTAGATCTCCCGAGCCGCGGCGACCAGAGCGGCCCGGTTGCGGGCAGCGGCCTTGCGCCCCGGATTCCGCGGCCCGCGCTCGGCATGCTCGGCTGGCTCCGTCATCCGGAAAGGGTACCGGGCGAACACCGGGGGACAGAGGGACGGCGCCCGTGGTCCCGGCCGCGCCGGCGGGGGCTGGCCGTAGCACGGGCGACCCCCTGTGCCTGACTCCTCCCGCCCCGGCTCCGGTGTTCCGTCCCGCGAGCCCGGCAAACCCGGAACCGTGACCCCGGCGACCTCAGGACCAGATGACGGCCCGCCATGGAGTGCCGACCCGGATCCGGCCGGGGACCTACGGGAGTCCGCCGGTCGGCATTCGTTGCCCGAGGAGGGCACGGAGCCGGCGGTAGCGCCCCGACGCGGGCATCGTCTTCCAGTCCCTCAACCTGTTCGCGCACCGGACGGTCCTGGAGAACGTGAGACCGGGCCCGGTCAAGGTCGGCCGGGTGCCGCCGCCGGGCCATGAGCCGGGACCGGTCCGCGCACAGCACCCGTCGGCGCGTCCTCCGGCAGGAGCGGACACGCCGACGGGTCAGCGGGGGCCCGGCGGGGTGCCGGACGGATTCAGGCGGCAGGGGTGTTCTGGCGCTCGCTCTTCGGCTCCAGCGGCACCGTACGCGGTCCCGCCCGGCCGGAGTCGATACGGCGCCGGAGGCCGAACAGCCACCAGAGGAAGCCCAGGGCGATACCCGCGACCACGGTCAGGGCGGTCTGGTTGTTCACCTCCGGAACGGTGAGGACGACGATGACCGCCCCGCACCACAGGAGACCCACGACCAGGGTGGGCCACAGCCAGCGGCCGAGGCTGAAGACGCCCTGAGGGGCCTCGGGGATGCGGCCCTTGCGGTGAGCGATCGCGGTGGCGGTCAGCGTGAGGGCGTAGGTGAGGTAGTAGGTGAGCCCCACCATCGCGAAGATCTTCTCGACCAGACCGGCGTTCAGAAGATTCAGCACGATGGCGAGTGAGGTGATCAGCAGGATGGCGTTGACCGGTGCGCCGGTGCGCCGGCCCACCGCGGACAGGGTGGGGGAGCAGGGCAGCATCTTGTCCCGGCCGAGGGCGAAGACCATGCGGGTGGCGACCGCCATGTTCGCGATGAGGCACGCGAACAGTGAGGCGAAGGCCACGATCGTCATGACCGCGCGGGCGAACCCGCCCAGCTGGACGCCGACGAGGTGCAGTACGGGATTGCCCGATCCGCTGAGGAAGGCGGCAGGTGCCTCGGGCAGGTCGATCGCCAGCAGGGCGAAGACGATCAGCCCCATCGCCCCGGAGACGGCCACGGCCCGGATCATGGCCGGCGGGGTGGTCCGGCGGGGGTCCGTGGTCTCCTCGGCGAGATCCGCCGCGCCCTCCCAGCCGAGCAGGACATAGACCGGCAGCAACGCGGCCAGCGCGATGCCGGTGAGCGTGAGGGGGCCGCCGTCCACGGGGTTGGTGTCCAGCAGGATGGACGGCCCCTGGGTGTCGCCGAAGGCGAAGAAGGCACCGATGGCCAGGACGAGGGCCAGCAGCAGCGTGCCGACGAGTTCGATGGACGCGCCGACGTTGTTGACCAGGCCGGCGATGCGTACGCCGACGACGTTGAGCAGGCAGACCACCAGGGTGACACCGATGCTCAGCGCCTGGACCTGGCCACGGCTGGGGGAGTCCCAGATCTCCGGCGCGAACACCGAACCGACCGCCGCCGCGGTGGCGGCGGTGCCGGCGACGAACGACATCAGGGCGATCCAGCCGGTGAACCAGCCGAAGTGCGGGCCGATCAGACGGCTGGACCACTGGTACGCGTAGCCGGTCAGCGGAATACGGCCGGCGAGATGGGCGTAGACCAGGACCAGGGTGAACACCAGGGGGATGACCACGAGCCACAGCAGGATGGCCGCTCCGCCGACCCGCGAGAAGGGGTCGGCGAAGAGAGTCACGATCCCGGTGTTGATCGACACCATCGAGAAGGCGAGCGCGAAGGAAGTGAAGCTCCCGATACCGCGCCGGAGTTGCTGCTGGTATCCCAGCTCGCTCAGTTCACTGCTGTCGGTATCGGCCGCAGGAGCGGCGTCCGGGCGTGACGTGCCGGAGGCCGCGAAGGTTCTGTCCATGGCGTGCGCAGCCTTCCTTCCTAGTCCTGCCCGGATTCGATCTCGGTGAGCACGGTGTCGAGGACGTCCAGGGCGTGTGAGAGCTGCTCGCGGGTGACGTCGAGTGGCGGCTTGACCTTGATGAGGTTGCCGAGTCCGGCGTAGCGGCTCTCACCGAAGATGACACCATGGTCGAGGCCGCGCAGGTAGACCTGGTGCGCTTCCTTCGTGGCGGGTTCCTTGGTGGCCCGGTCGGTGACGAGTTCGAGGGAGACCATCAGCCCGGGGCAGCGCACATCGCCGATCAGCGGGTGGCGCGTCTGCATCTCCAGCAGCCGCTCGGTGGCGTAGGCGCCGTGTCCGGCCGCGCGCTCGGACAGCCGGTCGTCGACGATGGCGCGTACGGCGGCCAGGCCCGCGGCGATGGACACCGGGAACTGTCCGAACGTGAGCTGGTCGTCGCCCGGCTCGAAGCGGTGCAGGTCGCGGTGGGCGAGGATGCCGGCGAGGGGGAAGCCACCGCCGACGCCCTTGCCGAAGACCAGGATGTCGGGCTGGATGCCGTAGTGCTGGGCGGCCCACATGCTGCCGGTGCGGCCGAGCCCGGTCTGCACCTCGTCGAGGATGAGGAGGATGTTCTCCTCGTCGCAGATCCGGCGCAGCCCGGCATGCCAGTTGGCCGGGAACTCGATATGTCCGCCGTTGCCCTGGACGGGCTCGTAGATGATCGCGGCGACCTTGCCGTCGACACCCTTGTGGATGGTCTCCCGGAGCAGCTGGAGACACAGCTCCGCGTCCTCCTCGGGGGTCAGACCGAGCCGGGGCCGGTAGGTGTCGGGGTGCGGGACCCGGGTGAAGCTCGGCTGGAGGGAACCGAAGACATTCTCCGGATGGGGCCAGCTGGCGGCCATGGTGGACAGGGAGCGGCCGTGGTAGCCGTCCTGGAGGGTCAGGATGTGCTGCGCTCCGGGCCGGTTGCGCAGCGCGAACTTCATCGCCATCTCGACGGCCATCGAGCCGTGCAGGGTGAATCCGACCTGCTCCAGCCCTTCGGGGGCGATGTCGACCATGAGGTCCGCCAGCTCCAGCACGGCCGGAGTGTGGAAGGTGGGCCTGGCGTGGGTGATCTGGCGCAGCTGCGCCACGGCGGCTTCCACGACCCGGGGGTCGTTCGCGCCGAGGTTGTTCGACCAGGCCTGGGCGGTGCAGTCGAGGTACTCGCGGCCGTCGGCGTCCCACACCAGCGAGCCTCGGGCCGACACCAGGGTCAGCATCTCGTCGCTGGCCTGCGGGGACTGGTGCAGAAGGGCGTGACGGCCACGGGCGAGGGTCTCCTCCGAGGGGGATACGGCATGGACATCCATGAGTGGTGCCTCTTTCCGGTGAGCGGGGACCAGATGACAGGCGCCGGCCGCCTTGAGGAGAAGCTAGGAGCGGTGGCTCTGGAAGTGAAATAGCAATTCTCATAGAATTCATTCGTGCGAGCGATGAATGTCGAGTTGCGGCATCTGAGGGCCTTCGTGGCCGTGGCCACCGAGCTGCACTTCAATCGCGCCGCCGCCAGGCTGCACATGTCACAGCCCGCCCTGAGCCAGACCGTCCGTCAGCTGGAGGACGCCCTCGGTTTTCCGCTCCTGGCCCGTACGACGCGCTCCGCGGTACTGACACCGAACGGCGAGCTGTTCCTGACCGAGGCACGAGCCGTGCTGGATCGCTTCGACAGGGCCATGGGACAGGCGCACCGCGTCGCCTGCGGGCTGGTGGGCCAGGTGCGGCTCGGCCATCTCAACGGCGCCGCGATCGACCACATGCCCGCGATCCTGCGTGCCTTCGGTGAGACGTATCCGGAGGTGTCCCTGGAGGTCGTGGAGTACGACTTCCGCTCGCCCGAGGCGGGTCTGGACGTGGGTGCGACCGATGTGGCCATCCTGCGGCCACCGGTCGACCTCCCTTCCGGTGCGCACCTCCATGTCCTGCGCAGCGAACCCCGGGTCGCGTGCGTCGCCGATCTCCACCCGCTCGCGGCACACCCCGAGGTCAGGGTCGCCGACCTCCTGGACCAGCCGATCGTGGCGGCACCCGGCAGCGGCACGTGGCGTGACTACTGGCTGCTCCTCGACCACCGCGGTGACTCCGCCCCGCCGGTCGTGTACGAGGCGGCCACCTTCGAGGCCGAACTGCAGGCCGTGGCCTCCG
This sequence comes from Streptomyces sp. NPDC056734, assembly GCF_042790455.1. Classification (NCBI taxonomy): domain Bacteria; kingdom Bacillati; phylum Actinomycetota; class Actinomycetes; order Kitasatosporales; family Streptomycetaceae; genus Streptomyces; species Streptomyces sp. NPDC056734. The sequence goes on along the minus strand of NZ_JBHTZD010000013.1, from coordinate 250,236 downwards.
GCCGCGGTATCTCGATCACCCCGGCCACCGCAGCCCGGTTCTACGCCCGCCCGGGGCTGGCCTTCCCGGTGATCACCGACGCCACCTGGTGCGATGTCGCCGTCGTACTACCGCCCAGCCCGCTGCCCGCCGCACGCCGCTTCGCCGATCTGGCCCGGCGGATCGTCGGGGCCACCAGCACGACGTGATCGGGGAGACTGCCGCGAGGCCGTGCCGGGTCCACCGCCGCCGCGCCGGGCGTACTCTCGTACCCAAGCCGTCAACCGTCGTACGAGCCCGTTCTCGACCAGTACGACGTGCTTCACCGCGCGGGTACCGGGCAGTGCCGGCGACCGGATTCTCGGCCGCTTCCCGCTCCGGATTCGGCCCGCTGTCCCCCACGACGTCAGTCTCCGGTCCGCCGTCTCTCTGCCGCTCCGGGCTGTCGGGAGCAGACCATCCCGCCTTTCTGCCGAGGGCCCCCGCTGGGTCGGGTGCGGCGGGAGTGTGTCCGTACGCTATGCCACAAGACTCTGATGTTATATACAGTATTGAAAATGTAGAGCATCGTGTGATGCGTCGAGGAGGCCACTCATGCGCTTCGAGGACAAGACCGCGATCGTGACCGGAGCCGGGCAGGGAATCGGGGAAGCCTATGCCAAGGCGCTCGCGGCCGAGGGCGCCCGGGTGGCGGTCGCCGACCTCAACTCCGAGCAGGCCGACCGGGTGGCCGCGGAGATAGCGAAGGCGGGCGGCACGGCTCTCGCCGTCACGGTGGACGTGGCCGCACCCGCCAGTGCCACCGCGATGGCCGATTCGGTGTGCTCGGCCTGGGGCGGGATCGACTTCCTGGTCAACAACGCGGCCATCTACGGCGGGATGAGGGTCGAGCCCCTGCTGAGCGTCGACCTCGACTACTACAACGGCTTTCTGGCGGTCAACATGAACGGGGCGCTGCACTGCGCCCGCGCCTGCTATGCCTCGATGGTCGAACGAGGCGGTGGCGTCATCGTCAATCAGTCCTCGACGGCCGCCTGGATGGCCGGCGGCTACTACTCGGTGGCCAAGGCCGCCCTGAACGCGCTGACGGTGAATCTCGCCGCCGAACTCGGCGGCCGGAACATCCGTGTCAACGCCATCGCACCCGGACCGACCGACACGGCCGCGACGCGGGCGGTCGTTCCCGAGCCCTACCTCGACCCCCTGGTCAACTCGCTGATGATCAAGAGGCTCGGCAGGCCCGAGGACCATGTGGGCGCCCTGCTGTTCCTGCTCTCGGCCGAGTCGGCCTGGATGACCGGCCAGATCATCGCGACCGACGGCGGGCAGATCGTGCGGCTCTGAAGCGGGCGGGCTCCCGTACGGTGCTGTGCGTGGCGCCCCGCGCACAGCACGACGGCGGCGGGCCGTCCGCGCAGGCAATGACGGGCAGTGGGTGGCTCGCGCACGGAACGACGGGCAGTGGATGGCCCGCGCAGGCAACGACGGAGAGCGGGCGGCCCACGCAAAGGGTCCGGTCACGGACGGCCGCCCGGGTCCGCGGATCCGGCCCGGCCCGGTGCGGGACCCTTGCCCGGCGCGGGCCGCGTCCCGCTCTCAGGAGACCGGGCCCCGGCGCCGCGCCGCCTCCAGGGCCTGCCTGGCGATCACCACTTGCTGGACCTGGCTCGTCCCCTCGTAGATCCGGAACAGGCGCGCGTCGCGGTAGAAGCGTTCGACCGCTACACCACGCATGTAGCCGGTGCCGCCGTGCACCTGGACGGCCCGGTCCGCCACCCGGCCGACCATCTCGCTGGCGAAGTACTTGGCGCAGGACGGGCCCAGCCGGGTGTCGTGGCCCTGGTCGTAGGCCTCGGCCGCGGCCAGGACCAGCGCCCGGCCCGCGTACAGTTCGGTCTGGGAGTCGGCGATCAGGCCCTGGACGAGCTGGAACTCGGCGATGGGGCGGCCGGACTGGGTGCGGGCCAGCGCGTAGGCGGTCGTCTCGTCGAGCAGCCGCTCGGCCATTCCCACACACAGCGCGGCGATGTGCAGCCGGCCGTGCGCCAGACAGGCCATGGCCGTGAGATAGCCGCGGCCCTTTCCGGCCGCCCCGCCGACCAGCGCCGTGTCGGGGACCTCGACCGCGTCGAGGAGGACCTCCGCGGTCCACGCGCCGTGCTGCCCCATCTTCGCGTCGCGCGGTCCGACCGTCAGCCCGGGGGTCCCCCTGGGCACGAGGAACACGGAGATGTCCCGAGTGGGGCGGTCGTTCTCACCGTGCCGGGCGAAGACCATGAAGAGATCGGCGACGGGCGCGTTGGTGATGAAGCGCTTCGCTCCGGTGAGCGACCATCCCCCGGGCACCCGCCGCGCCGTCGTCCGCAGCCCCGAGGGGTCCGAGCCCGCCTCGTCCTCGGTGAGCGCGAAAGAGGCCGTGCACTCGCCCGAGGCCATCCTCGGCAGATGCTCCTTCTTCTGCGCCTCGGTGCCCCCGAGCATCAGCACATGCCCGGCGATGCCGTTGTTGGTGCCGAACAGCGATCGGAACGCCGGGGTGGTGTAGCCCAGCTCCATCACCAGCCGCGCTTCGCGCGCCATGCTGAGCCCGAAACCGCCGTACTCGCATGGCAGCGCGAAGCCGAACAGGCCGGTCCGGGCCGCCAGTTCGCGCAGCCCGGCCGGGATCTCGTCGCTCTCGTCGATCTGTGTCTCCAGGGGTACGACCCGCTCCCGGACCACCTGCCGGGTCGTGCGCAGGACGTCCTCGAAGTCGCTGTCGTCCATGCCGTGCATACCGTCTGTGGTGTGCGAACCGTCCGTGCCGTCCATGATCTCTCCTCAGCCTCGGGGAACCTCGCGCCAGGGCCTGCCCTCCCACGGATCGGGCTCCTTGGGTAGTCCCAGCACCCGTTCCGCGAGAATGTTCTTGTTCACCTCGCTGGTGCCGCCCTCGATCGTGTTCGCCCGGCTGCGCAGCATGCCGCTCACCTCCGCGGGCATGTCCTCGGCATAGCCGTCCGGATCGCCCGGCCAGGCGGTGGCACCCATACCGAGCAGACGGGCCGCCGCCTCCTGGAGCCGCTGGTTCAGCTCGGAGCCGTGCACCTTGCCGATCGAACTCTCCGGCCCCGGCGGGAAACCGGCCCTGAGCCCGGCGCGCACACGGGCGTTGGTCCATGTGCGGATCCGCTCCTCGCACCACAGCCGGACCAGGCCGTGGCGGGTGCCGATGTCGTCCCAGCCGTGCGGCAGCCCCTGCTCCGCCCGGTCCCGGGCGAGCCGGATCAGTCGTCCGGCCCCCGACCCGCCGATCCGGTCGACCCCGCCCGACCCCGCGCCGGAGACCATCTGGCGCTCCCCGCTCAGCGTCGCCCGCGCCACCGTCCAGCCCGCTCCCACCGCGCCGACCCGCTGCTTGTCGGGGACCTCCGCGCCATCGAGGAACACCTCGTTGAAGTCGACCTCGCCGCCGATGTGCCGCAACGGCCGCACCTCCACGCCGGGCTGGCGCAGGTCGATCAGGAAGTACGTGATCCCTTCGCGCTTGGGCACCTTCGGGTCGGTCCTGGCCAGCAGCACTCCGAAATCGGCCAGGTGAGCCCAGGTCGTCCACACCTTCTGTCCGGTGACCCGCCACACATCGCCGTCGCGTACCGCCGTGGTCGCGAGCGAGGCGAGATCGCTCCCTGCCCCCGGCTCGCTGAACAACTGGCACCACACCTCCTCGTTGGCGACCAGCCTCGGCAGAAAGCGCAGCCGCTGTTCGTGCGTCCCGTGCGCGAAGAGCGCGGGGGCGGCGAGATTGAGGCCCAGCGGGTTGAGCCGCGGCAGATGGCACGGCCCCAGCTCCGCCTCGGCGGCCCGCGCCAGATCGTCCGGCCAGCCCAGCCCGCCGTACTCCACCGGCCAGCGCGGTACGACCAGGCCGCTGTGGGCGAACACCGGGTACCAGGCGCGGTACTCGCCGGGTGTGCGGAGCCGGCGGACGGCCCCGCGACCGCCCTGCTCGGCGGCCTCGAGCCATGCGGACGGCACCTCGCGCCGCAGCCAGTCGCGGACCGCGGCCCGCGCCTGTGCGGGGGTACGGCACGCGCTCAACGCCTCGTTCATGGACTGCCTGCCTCTCTCGCCACCGGGCGATCCGCCGGACTCGCTGTCGCACGCGCCGCCGACAGGCCGGTCTCCAGCGCGAGCCACAGAGCCCGCTTGCGCCGCGCGGCCGAGTCCGGGTGGCGGCCCGCGGCCTCGGCGAGTTCCTGGGCCCGCTGTGCCAGCCGGTCCGGAGCGACGACCTCGCTGACCCAGCCCAGCCGGCGGGCGTCCTGCGCCGCCACCCGCTCGTGCGCGCCGGTGAACGCCATCCGGGCGACCGCGCCGAACGCGCCGCGCCGGGCGAGGCCGATGGACTCGAACGCGCTGACCTGCCCGACGGTCACATGCGGATCGAGGAAGGTGGCGTCCGCCGAGGCGAGGGCGATGTCGCAGTCGGCGACGAAATGCAGTCCGCCGCCCGCGCAGACGCCGTTGACCGCGGTGACGATGGGCTTGGTCACGCCCAGGTGCCAGCCGGTGAGGCGGAGGTCCGCCCGTCGGGTGCGGCGGGCCATGGCGCGCAGAGCCTTCGGATCGCCACTGAGCTGACGGACGTCCAGTCCGGTCTGGAACGCGTCGCCGGTGCCGGTGACCACGACGGCGGTGACCGCGTCGTCGTGCTCGAACCCGGCCCATGCCGCGGGGAGCCGATCCATCATCCGGGCGTCCATGGCGTTGCCCGTCGCGGGCCGGTTGAAGCGGAGCCAGCCCACCGGGCCCCGGCGTTCGAGGAGGAGCGAGTCATCATCACTGTCACTCACGTGGACTGTATATCATATTGATGATACAAAGAGCCCTCGTTGAGCCGCGCTCTCGTTGAGCCGCTGAGGAGGCCGCGATGGGGGAACCGACGACATCCGGGACGATCACGGACGCAGGCGTCGCAGCACTGCGGTCGAGGATCGGCCTGCCCCAGGCGTACCCGGTGCCCCCGCACTACCTCCGCCCGGGTACGGACGCCTTCCGTCATGTGGCGTGGGCCTACGGGGACGACAACCCGCTGTGGTGGGATCCGGACCACGCGCGGTCGACCAGGTGGCGCGAGAGCATCGCCCCGCCCCCGCTCGTCGGGGGTGACGCCCTCATCGGCGAGGAGTCGATGACCGGCGCCGAGCGGGCCCGCCAGGACGAGCTGCGAGGCGACCCGCTGCGCGGGGTCCACGCCTTCTACGCGGCCAGCGAACGCGAATGGTGGGCGCCGCTCGTCGCCGACCAGCGGATCCACCGACGCACCGCGCTGGTGGGGGTGGTCGACGGGGCCGGCGAGTTCGGCGGCAGAGGGGTGCAGGAGTGGACGTCCCAGGTGTACCGCACCACCTCCGGTGTGCTGCTCGGCGCCCAGAACCGCATGATGTACCGCACCGAGCGGGGCAAGGCGCGCGAGCGCGGCAAGTACGCGCGGACCGTGATCGAGCCCTGGTCCGCGGAGGGCATCGCCGCACTCGATACCCAGCTGGCGGCCGAGGGCCCGCGCGGGGGCGAGCCGCGCTGGTGGGAGGACGTACGGGTCGGCGACCGGGTCGGTCCCCTGGTCAAGGGCCCGCTCACGGTCACCGACATGGTCTGCTGGCACGTCGGCATGGGGATGGGCATGTACGGCGTGGCGCCCCTGCGCCTCGCGCAGCGCAACCGCCGCCGCATCCCGCGCTTCTACCACCGCGACGAACTCGGGATACCCGATGTGATGCAACGCGTCCACTGGGACCCGGCGTTCGCCCGGAAGTCCGGGAATCCCACGACCTTCGACTACGGGCGGATGCGCGAGACCTGGCTCATCCACGCCTGCACCGACTGGATGGGCGACGACGCCTGGCTGTGGCGGCTGCGCGTGGAGTTCCGGAGGTTCAACTACGTCGGGGACGTCCAATGGGCCGAGGGCGAGGTCACCCGGCGCTATCTCGCCCCGGGCGGCCGACCCGCCGTCGACCTCGAACTGGGCACCCGCAACCAGCGGGGCGAGACCACGGCACCGGCGCACGCCACGATCCTGCTGCCCAGCCGCGAACACGGCCCCGTCCGGCTGCCCGACCCACCCGCGAACACTCTGGAGGGCGCCTTGGAGGCGACGATCGGGGCATTCCCCGGAGGCCGGCCGTGACCGGCGACGACCTCCGGCTGCTGCGCCGCACCGCCCGCGAGGCGCTGGCCCAGCTGTCCTCCACGGGGCAGGTGCGCCGCCAGCTGGCCGACGGCTGGGACCCCGTTCTGTGGCGCCGCCTGTGCGGCGAACTCGGCGTGACCGGGCTGGCCGTGCCCGAGGAGTACGGCGGCGCCGGACTGTCGGCCGTCGAGCAGGGCCTGGTCTTCGAGGAGGCGGGACGCCGGATGCTGTGCGGTCCGCTGCTGGCCACCGCCGGTCTCGCGATCCCCCTGCTGCTCCTGGCGGACGACGACGACGCGCGCCGCGACCATCTGCCGGACCTGTGCGCCGGACGCCGGACCGCGACCGTCGTGACCAGCGACGCCACCGGACGGCCGATCCTCACCGGCCGGCCCGTCGAGGCGGTCGCCGTCGACGGCGGATACGCACTGGACGGCGAGGCGGGCCATGTCCTGGACGGCGCCCGTGCCGACCTGGTCCTGACCCCGGCCCGCCTGGACGGTCAGATCGCCCTGTTCGCCGTCCCGGCCGGCCAGGCGGGGCTCGTTGCCGAGCCGCTCGTCAGTCTCGACCTGACGCGTCGGCAGGCCCGGCTCACCTTCACCCGGGCCCGCGCGACCCGGCTGGCCGCACACCGTCCGGCAAGCGTCCTTGAGGACGCCTTCGACATCGGACGCGCAATGCTGGCCTGCGAGCAGGCCGGTGGCGCCGCCCAGTGCCTGGACGACCTCGTCGGCCACGCCAGGACCCGCGTCCAGTTCGGCCGGGCCATCGGCTCGTTCCAGGCCATCAAGCAGAAGGCGGCCGACCTGCTGATCTCCGTGGAGTCGGCCAACTCCGCAGCGCTGGCCGCCGCCCACACGGCCGCCGGGTTCCTCTCCGCCCGGGGCGTGAGCGGGCCGCCGCCCGAGGCGGGTGCGCTGCCGGACGTACCTCCCCTTCCCGTCACCGCGGCCCTCGCGCAGGTCTGCTGCTCCGACGCCTTCGCCGTGGCCGCGGCCGAGAACATCCAGGTGCACGGCGGGATCGGATTCACCTGGGAGCACGACGCGCATCTGTATCTGAAGCGGGCGTGGACCAGCCGGGAACTGCTCGGCAGACCCGAGGAACACCTCGAAACCCTCGCGACGCATCTGGCGGCGAGCCCATGAACCTCAGCTCCTTCCTCACGGACTTCCCCGGCGCCCCCGGCACCCCGGTACTGCACTGGCCGGAGGGCGTACGCACTCTGGAGGACCTCACGTCCGGCGCCGCGGCCCTCGCCCGGCTGCTCGGCCCGGTCACCCGTCGGCCGGTCGCCTGTCTGGTGGACGGCGGACCGCTCGCCGTCACCGCGATGTTCGCGACCTGGCGGGCCGGCGGTGTGTATGTGCCGGTCAACGCCCGGCTGCCCGATCCCGAGATCGCCGGGCAGCTCGGCGCGCTCGCCCCCGCGGCGGTCGTCGTCGGCGGGCGGCAGGCGGAGCGGTTGCCGGACGGCCCGCACCGGCTCGTCGTCGGCGCGGGCGGCGACCGGGGCGACGGCAGTGCCGGCTGGGCGGTGTCGGGACCCGAACCGCCCCAGGACGCGGACCTGTTCGGCCCCGGGGCCGCGCTGGTGATGCGCACCTCCGGGACGACGGGCGCCGCCCGGCCCGTGGTCCTGGACCACGAGGGCGTCGGCAGCGGCATCGACACCGTCATCCGCAGTCTGCGCGGGACCGGGCGGGGGAGCGCCGGGCGGCCGATGCCGAATCTGGTACCGACCTCGCTCGCCCTCTGGGCGGGTGTCTGGAACACCCTGTTCGCCCTGCGCCTGGGCGCCGAGGTGGTGCTGCTCGACCCCTTCGAACCCGCCCGCTACGCGGCCCTCGTCCAGCGCTTCGGTATCCGCTCCACCATCCTGGCGCCGCCCATGATGACCATGCTCTGCGACGACCCGGCCATCACCGGCCTCGGCCCGCTGCGCTATGTCCGGTCGGTCACCGCCCCCCTCTCCCCGGCGCAGGCCCGCCGCTTCCACGACCGTTTCGGCGTCGGTGTCCTCAACTCCTACGGCCAGACCGAACTCGGCGGTGAGGTGGCCGGCTGGACCGCGGCCGATCTGCGCGCGCACGGGACCGGCAAGCTGGGCGCGGTCGGCCGTCCCCATCCCGGCGTGCGGATCCGCATCGTCGACGAGGAGGGACGGGGGCTGCCGGCCGGCGCGGTGGGCGAGATCTGGATCGGATCGCCGTTCGCCACCTTTGAGGCAGCCGGGCCCGGGGAGCACCCGGCGGACGGATTCCGCCGCACCGGTGATCTCGGCCGCCTGGACGACGACGGGTTCCTGTGGATCGAGGGACGCGTCTCCGACACGATCAACCGCGGTGGACTGAAGGTCGTCCCCCACGAGGTCGAGGAGGTCCTGCGTGAACACCCGGACGTGGCCGACGCCTGTGTCGCCGGGGTGCCCGACGCCCGGCTCGGAGAGGTCCCGGTCGCCTGGGTCCGCCCGGCCACCGGCCGGACCCCGGACCCGGGCGAGATCCGGGCCTTCGCCCGCGGCAGGCTCGGGGGGTACAAGGTGCCGGTGGAGGTGCACCGCGTCGACGAGTTCCCCCGCACGGAGATCGGCAAGGTGCTCCGACGCGAACTGGTGGCAGGCCTGGCCCGGCAGCGCGCCGGAGACCCGGGGGACCCTTCCGGGACCCGGGAGGCGGGGATGCCCGGTTCGGGGGTGGCGGGTGCGGGGATGCCCGGTGCGGGCAGGTCGGGCGTTGCGGCGCTGGGTCCGGGAGTGCCCGGTGAGCGAAGGCCGGGCACAGGTACGTCGGGTGCGGGGATGTCCGGCGCGGGGGCACCGGGCAGGGGCACCCCGAGCACAGTAACACCGGGCGCGGGAAGGCCCGGTCCGGGCACGGCAGGCGCGGGAACGCTCGGCCCGGGAGTGCCGGGCGTCGGGACAGCGGGCCCAGGCGCATCGGGCACAGGGAGCCCGGGCGCGGAGACCCCCGGCACAGAGGTACTAGGCACGGAGGCACCCGGCACGGACGCGTCGGGCACGGAGGCACCCGGCAACAACCCACCCGGTACAGACCCACCCGGCACAGACACACCCGCCCCCTCCAGCCCGCCGGGGCGGCCCGACGCGCGGCCCGGGACCGTCGGCGCCGGTGGGCGGGGCCCGGACTGCGAAGGGAGCGACACCCCATGAGTTACCGGACCCTCCAGGTGTACCGAGAAGGCCGGGTCGGCTGGCTGGTCTTCGACCGGCCCGAGCGCCGCAACGCCATGAACGCGGCGATGCGTGACGAACTGCGCGCCGCCTGGACCGAACTCGCCGAGGACGACGCCGTGCGGGTCATCGTGAACGCGGCCCGCGGCCGTGACTTCCAGACCGGCGCGGACGTCGTGGAACTGGCCACCGACGGACAGGGGATGGAACGTTACCGCGCCTCCCTGGACTCCTTCGAGCTGGCTTTCACCGCCTGGCATCTCGGCGTCGACAAACCGGTGATCGCCGCGGTCAACGGCATCTGCGCGGGGGGCGGCCTGCACTTCGTCGCGGACGCGGACATCGTGCTGGCCGCCTCGGACGCCGCGTTCACCGACCCCCATGTCTCCGTCGGGCAGGTCAGCGCCATCGAGACGATCGGCCTGATCCGCAAGATGCCGGCCGAGGCGGTCCTGCGGATGGCCCTGACCGGCGCGCACGAGCGGATGCCGGCGGCCCGCGCCTTTGAACTGGGCCTGGTCAGCGAGGTGGTGGATCCCCCGGAGCGTCTCCATGAGGCCGCCCGGGAGCTGGCCGAGAAGATCGCCAGAAACTCGCCCGCCGCACTGCGGGCCACCAAACGCGCACTGTGGGGCGCACTGGAACAGGGACTGACCGAGGCATGCCGGGCGGGCGCCGCCGAGGTGGTCGGCCTGTGGGGACACCCGGACCAGACCGAGGGGCCCGCCGCGTTCGCCGCCAGGCGCGAACCCCGGTGGCAGGGGGACTGACCCGGTATGGAACCGCGTACACCCCGGGCACCCGGGGCCGTGACCGCCGGCGGGCCACGGCCGGCACCGGCGTCGAAGTCGCCCGCGCCGAAGTCACCCGCGCCGATGTCACCTGCCGTGGAACTCGGGGTCCCGGCGTTCCGTGAAGGCCCGCAGCCCCTCCCGGAAGTCCGGACTGCGGCTGCTCAGCTCCATGGCGTACGCCTCGTCGGCGAGATGGGCGCGCAGATCGTGTCCCGCCGCGGCGTTGAGGAGCGACTTGGTCAGGCCCAGCGCGACGGTCGGGCCCGCGGCCAGCTCCGCCACGAGGGCCTCGGCGGCCGAGGCGACCTCGGCCTCGGGGACCGCCTCGTGAGCGAGGCCCCACGCCTGCGCGTCGGCGCCGGACAGCTCCCGGCCGAGCATGAGCAACTGCCGGGCCCGCAGCGGGCCGACGATCCGGGGCAGCAGCCAGGTACTGCCCGAGTCGGGGGTGAAGCCCCGCCGCAGAAACGGGTACCAGAAGCGGGCGTCGAGCGCGGCCACGGTGAAATCGGCGGCGAGCGCGAGCTGCGCCCCGATCCCGACCGCCGCGCCGCGCACGGCGCACACCACCGGCAACTGCACCTCCAGGAGCAGCGTGAGCAGCCGGCCCGCCTGGATCGGCAGCCGGCGCTGGATGCTCCCGGTACGCGGCCTGAGGCCCGGGTCGCCGGAGTTGCGGCCGACGATGTCGAAGCCGCCGCAGAACGTGGGACCGTGGCCGGCGAGCAGGATCGCACGCAGATCCTCATCGGTGGCGGCCTGTTCGAGCGCCCGGACGAACGCGCCGAGGGACACATCGTCAAGGGCGTTGCGGCGCCGTGGATTGTCCAGGGTGAGGCGCAGGACGGTGCCCTCGACCCGCGCGTCCAGGCCCTGCGCCGACTGGTAGCTCGATCCCACCGTGCCTCCTCGATTCCCGGGAGGACGAGTCTAGCCGATAGAAATATACAATAGACAATATCTATAGTGATGTAGGTGAGGGAGAGGGGCGCACATGACCGACGACACACCACTGGGACCGAGGCTGCTGGCCGGATTCAGGGTCGTGGAGTGCTCGATGCTCGGACCGGGCGCGGTCTCCACCCCGCTCGCCGACCTGGGCGCCGACGTGATCAAGGTGGAGCCGCCCGGCGGCGACTACATCCGGCGGATGAGCTGGCCGATGGTGGAGGGCGAGTCGCTGCTCCATCTGCACATCAGCCGGGGCAAGAACAGCATCGTGCTGGATCTGCGCACACCGGCCGGCCGGGACACCTTCCTGGCCCTGGTGGCCGGCGCCGACGCCGTCATCGAGGCCATGCGCCCCGGCGGCCTGGACCGCCGCGGGCTCGGCTACTCGCGGCTGCGGGAGGTCAATCCGCGTGTGGTGCTGCTCAGCATCACCGGATACGGCATGACCGGGCCGTACCGCGAACTGCCCAGCCACGGCGTCGCCTACGACGCCTGGGCCGGTACCGTCGCCCCGGTGCCTGGCCCCGGGGGCCTGCCGTCGATCCCCGACCACACCTCCATCGGCATCACGGCGGGCCCGCTGTTCGGCACCACGGCGATCCTGGCGGCCGTGCTCAGGGCCCGGGAGAGCGGCCACGGCTGCCATCTGGAGGTCGCCCAGTCCGACGCGGCGGCGGCCTTCGACTGGCTGCGCAGCGAAGGACACCGCGCCTACCGGCGCCCGGCCGGCGAGGTGACCGGGAATCCGGCGGACGGCTTCGAGCGGCGGCCACCGGGCACCGCGGGCATGGCGGACGGTGTCCGCTACCAGTTCTACGCGTCGGCCGACGGCCACATCCTGTTCATGGCCTCCGAGCGCAAGTTCTGGAAGAACTTCTGCTCCGCCGTCGGCCGGGACGATCTGTACGAGGCCCGCCCCGGGGCACCGCTCGCCGACCACGCCCGCGGCGACCTCTGGCTGCGCCGCGAACTGGCCGCAGTCTTCCGGGAACACCCCACCGCGCACTGGATCGGGCTGGGACTCGCCCACGACGTCCCCATCGGCCCGGTCAACACCCCGGCGGACATCGGTCAGGACCCGCAGTTCGCGGACCGGATGCCCTGGCAGAGCGCGGAACGCCTCGGCGCGGACCAGCTCCCGTTCCCGGCGCGGGTCGTGGGGGAGGCGCCGCCCGCCGCGGCCGACCGGGCCCCGGCGGCCGGCCGGCACACCGAGGAGATCCTGCACGACCTCCTCGGCTACGACCGCGCGCGCATCGAGGCCTTGCGGGCGGCGGGGGCGTTCGGCCCGGAGTGATCAGCCCTGCCCGGCCTGGGCGAGACGCTCGCGCAGCTCGCCCTTGAGCACCTTCCCGGCCGCGTTGACCGGCAGGTCCGCCACCACGTGGACCTGCCGGGGCACCTTGTAGTTGGCCATGTTGTCCCGCGCCCAGGCGATGACCCCCGCCGGGTCCAGGGACCTGCCGCGCCGCGCCACGACGAAGGCCGCGCCCACCTCGCCCAGCCGCGCATCGGGCACCCCGACGACGGCCGACCGCGCGATGCCCGGATGGCGGTCGAGGACGCGCTCGATCTCGGCCGGGTACGCGTTGAAACCGCCCACGATGAACATGTCCTTGAGCCGGTCGGTGATCCGCAGCCGCCCCGACGCGTCCAGCGCGCCGATGTCACCGGTGTGCAGCCAGCCGTCCGCGTCGATGGTGGCCGCGGTCTCCGCGTCCTCGCCGAAGTACCCCTTCATGACGGTGTATCCGCGCACCACGATCTCGCCCTCCCGCCCCGGCGGCAGGAAGACGCCCGAGGCGTCGACCACGGCGACCTCCAGGCCCGGCAGCGGATGCCCGGACGTCGTCGCGACCACCTCGGGCGGATCGTCGTAGCGGCACATGGAGACGATGGCGCAGGACTCGGTCAGGCCGTAGCCGGTGACGATGTGGGAGAACCCCAGCTCCTCCTTGATCCGCACCAGCAGGGCCGGCGGGACACCCGCCGCGCCGGTCACCGCCAGCCGCAGATGACCCACGCCCTCGGCGCTGAACTCCGGGTGCTCCAGCATCGTCTGGTACAGGGCGGGGGTGCCCGGCAGCACCGTGACGCGCTCCCGGCGGACGGCGGCCAGCACCCGGGGGACGTCCAGGGTGCGCTCGGGCAGCACCGTGGCGCCGACGATCAGCGAGGCGAGCCACCCGGCCTTGTAGCCGAACCCGTGGAAGAACGGGTTGACCACGAGATACCGGTCGCCCTCGCGCAGTCCGACCACCTCGGCCCAGACGGCGTACGCCCGCAGGGTCTGGCCGTGGGTGCTCAGCGCGCCCTTGGGGTGGCCGGTCGTGCCCGAGGTGAACAGCATGTCGCAGAGGTCGTCGGGACCCACCGACGCCGCCCGGCGCCGTACGTCCTCGTCGGTCACCGCGGCTCCGGCGGCCGAGAAGTCCTCCCAGGTGCGGAACGGCCGCCGCGGCTCCCCGTCCAGCACCACCACGGTCCGCAGCGACGGCAGCCCCGTCCAGGGGAGTCCGCCGCCGGAGGGTCCCGCCTCGGCGGCGAGTTCGCCCGCGTAGTCACGGCCGAGGAACTCGCCGGTGACGACCAGGGCCCGCGCCCCGCTGCGGGCCAGGATGTACGCCGCCTCGGCCGCCCGGAACCGGGTGTTGAGGGGGACGAGCACCCCGCCGGCCCGTTGCAGCGCGAGCGCCGCGACGATCCACCGGGCGCTGTTCGGCGCCCAGATCGCCACCCGGTCGCCCTTCTCCAGCCCGGTGGCCAGGAACGACCGGGCCAGCCGGGTCACCTCGGCGTCCAGTTCGGTGTACGACATCCTCCTCGCCCCGTCGACGATCGCCTCCGCCGTGCCGCGGCGCGCGGCCATCTCGGTCAGGAGCCGGCCGGTGGTTCGCCAGCGCAGGTCGCCCCGGGGATCTGTGGTCGCCATACCAGGCACTCTCCTTCGGTGTATTGATACTATATATAGTCTGCATTGTGAGTGGTATCGAGTCTCGGGAGGTGTGCGTGACCCGTCTTCTGGAGGACAAGGTCGCGATCGTCACGGGCGCGGCACACGGCATCGGCCGTGGCCATGCCTTGGAACTGGCCCGGCAGGGAGCCCGGGTGGTGGTGAACGACCTCGGCTCGTCGGTGCGCGGCGAGGGCGAGGGGAAGGACGCCGACGAGGTCGTGGGGCTCATCGCCGGGCGCGGTGGCACCGCGCTGGCCGACTACGGCGATGTGTCCGACCCGGACGCCGTCGCCGCCCTGTTCGAGCGGACCGTCGCGGAGTTCGGCCGGGTCGACATCCTGGTGAACAACGCGGGCATCGCCCGTGACCGGATGATCTGGAACATGACCGTGGACGACTTCGACAGTGTGATGCGCGTCCATGTCCGCGGTACCTGGCTGACCACGCACCACGCGGCCCGGCACTGGCGGGCCCGGGCGAAGGCGGGGGAGCGGTTCACCGGACGGATCATCAACACCACGTCCGGCGCGGGACTCAGCGGCAACATGGGCCAGTCCAACTACGCGACCGCCAAGGCCGCGATCGTCGGGCTCACCCTCACCACCAGTCTGGAGCTGTACCGGCTGGGGGTGACCGTCAACGCCATCGGTCCCGGCGGAATGACCCGGCTCACCGCGACCATGGGCGAGGCACTCGTCCCGTTCGAGCCCGACGAACTGGCCGAGGACGCGTATCACCCGATGGATCCCGCGGGCAGTTCACCGCTGGTCGCCTGGCTCGCCAGCGCCGAGGCGCAACAGGTGACCGGCCAGGTGATCCGTGCCATCCACGACAAGATCCATCTCATGGGCGGCTGGCACGAGGCCCGGACCATCGGCAGCGGCGAGCGGCGTTGGGACGCGACCGCGCTCGGTGCCCAGGTGGCCACGGACCTCTTCGGCACCCGGGCCCCCGGACTGCGCTGACCAAGGAGGCGGACACGTGGACGAGCTGGCGGTCAGGAACGTACTGGCGCGGATAGCGCACACCTCCGACACCGGGACGATCGAGGAGTACGCCGCGTGCTTCACCGAGGACGCGCGCTGGGAGATGGCGGGCCGGCCGGTCCGGCATGGGCGGGCGGAGATCGCCGCGGCCGGTGCCGAACGCCGGGGGGCCGGCACCACCGGGCCGGGCACCCACACCCGGCATCTGGTCAGCACGGTCGCCGTCACCGTCGACGGGGACCGTGCTGTCGCGGAGTCCTGCTGGCAGTTCTGCACCGGCACCGCGGCCCGCCCCGTGCTGGCCGCGATGGGGTCGTACCACGACACCCTGCGGCGCACCGAGGCGGGCTGGCTGCTGTCCGAACGGATCGTCCGGCCCGGGTGAGCGGTCCCAGCGAGCGGGTCGCCCGTTCCGGGTGAGCGGCCTCACGGTGTGGGCCGCCCGTTCCGGGTGCGCCGTCCCAGTGCAGGGGCCCGTACCAGGTGAGCGGTCTCACGGTGTGGGCCGCCCGCACCGGGCGGGCGGTCACATGTGCCGACCGCCCGTCACCTCCAGCACGGCACCCGTCATGTAACTCGACAGATCCCCGGCGAGGAACAGCGCCACCTTCCCGATCTCCTCCGGCTCCGCGGCCCGGCCCATGGGCACCCCGGCGAGCTTCTCCTGCCAGATCTCCGGCCGCAGTGCCCCGGTCATGGCGGTGCGGACCAGACCCGGCTGGATGGCGTTCACCCGGATTCCCAGGTGCGCCAGTTCCTTCGCGGCGGCCTTGGTCAGGCCGACGACGCCCGCCTTCGCCGCGCTGTAGTTGGTCTGGCCGGGCAGCCCCACCTTCCCGGAGATCGAGGAGATGTTCACGATCGACCCGGTACGCCGTTCCCGCATGTGCAGGGAGGCGTACTTCGTGCCGAGCCAGGTGCCCAGCAGATGGACGTCCAGCACCGCGCGGAACTGCTCCTCGTCCATCGTCCGCAGGGTCGCGTCACGCGTGATGCCCGCGTTGTTGACCAGGACGTCCACGGCCCCGTAGTGCTCGACCGCGCCGGTGATCAGCGCCTCCACATCGTCCTGGAGGGTGACGTCGCACCTGACCGGGCAGGCGTCGGCCCCGCCGGCGCGCAGCGACTCTACCGCCGCCCCGGCCGAGTCGCCGTCGACATCGGCGACGACCAGCCGGGCACCGTGCTCGGCGAACACCCGGGCGATGGCCAGACCGATGCCCTGGCCGGCGCCCGTGACGATCGCGGTCCGTCCTGCGAGGAGTTCCATCCCGATCCTTTTCTGTGTGGGTGGGACAGTGAATGTGGGTGTTTCCTGGTGCGTGGGTGCGTGGGTGCGTGGGTGCGTGGGTGCGCGGCTGTCCGGGTGGGAGGGGACCGCCCGCGCGGTCAAATGGGAGGCCGACGCTCACCCCGGTACGCGCTCGAAGACCGCCGCGAGGCCCTGGCCGCCGCCGATGCACATCGTCTCCAGGGCGTAGCGACCCTGCCTGCGGTCCAGTTCCCGCAGCAGCGTGGCGAGGATGCGGCAGCCCGTCGCGCCCACCGGGTGGCCGAGGGAGATCCCCGACCCGTTGACATTGGTGCGCTCCAGGTCGGCGGCGCCGAAGCCCCATTCCCGGCAGCAGGCGAGAACCTGGGCGGCGAACGCCTCGTTGACCTCGATCAGATCGATGTCCGCCAGCGTCAGCCCGGCGCGCTCCAGCGCCACCCGGGTCGCCGGTACGGGGCCGATGCCCATCGTGCGCGGGGGCACCCCGGCGACCGCCCAGGAGACCAGCCGGGCGAGCGGGCGCAGACCGAGCCGGGCGGCGCGGTCGGGATGTGTGACCACACAGACCGCGGCCCCGTCGTTCTGGCCACTGGAGTTGCCGGCCGTGACCGTCGCCCCCTCGTC
The DNA here is from genome assembly GCF_042790455.1 of Streptomyces sp. NPDC056734. NCBI lineage: Bacteria > Bacillati > Actinomycetota > Actinomycetes > Kitasatosporales > Streptomycetaceae > Streptomyces > Streptomyces sp. NPDC056734. Next base: position 233,302 of record NZ_JBHTZD010000013.1, on the reverse strand, counting down.
GTCGCGGGCCAGGACCGGGCGCAGCCGTGCCAGCGTGCCGAGCGACGTGTCGGGCCTGGGGTGCTCGTCCGCGCCGACCACGGTCACCCCGCCCCGACCGGGCACCTCGACGGGCACGATCTCGTCGGCGAACCGCCCCTCGCGCTGCGCGGTCACCGCGCGGACCTGGGAGGCGAGCGCCAGTTCGTCCTGCTCCTGCCGGGAGATGCCGTACTCCCTGCGCAGGTTCTCAGCCGTCTCCAGCATCCCGCCCGGCACCGGGTGGAGCCGCCCGCCCGCGGTGGTCCGGCCGCGGGCCAGCGCGTCGTGCAGGGTGAGCGCGCCGCCCTGCACCCCCCAGCGGGCCTCGGTGGAGTAGAACGCGGCCGAACTCATGCTCTCCGCGCCGCCCGCCACGACCAGTTCACTGACCCCGGAGGCCACCTGCATGGCCGCGTTGAGGACCGTCTGGAGCCCGGATCCGCACCGCCGGTCGAGCTGGAGCCCGGTGACGGTCTCGTCCAGCCCCGCGTCGAGCGCGGCCACCCGGCCGATCGCGGGCGCCTCCGAGGTGGGGTAGCACTGGCCGAGCTGCACCTCGTCGATGTGGTCCGAGGTGAGCCCCGTGCGGTCGAGCAGCGCCCGCAGCGCGATCGTCGCCAGCCCGGCCGCCGGTATGTCCCGCAGCGCGCCGCCGTACCGGCCGACCGGTGTGCGCAGGGGTTCGCAGATGACCGCTTCTCGCATGGTTCCCGCCCTTTCCCGCTCAGGCGCTGTAGCGCAGCAGCATCGAGGCCACGCACGCCGGTTTGGTCCCGCCCTCGATCTCCCAGGTGAATGCCAGCCGCAGTTGCACGCCGCCGGGCACGTCCTCGACGGACTCCAGCACCGCGCCGACCCTGACCTTGGAGTCGACGGGTACCGGCGCCGGGTACCGGATGCGGTCGTAGCCGTAGTTCACGCCCATCCGCATCCCCGTGATCCGGTAGATGTCGTTGACCAGCCGCGGCCCCAGTGACAGCGTGAGCAGCCCGTGCGTGATCGTCGTGCCGAACGGGCCCTGGGCGGCCCGCCCGGGATCGGTGTGGATCCACTGATGATCGCCGGTCAGTTCGGCGAAGGCGTCGATGTCGGCCTGGGTGACCGTCCGGTAGGGGCTGTGGCCGAGATGTTCGCCGACCGCCGCGCGCAGTTCGTCGATTCCGTTCAGCACTCGCATGAGGTGACCCCCTAACTAAATATGATATACAAAATCTGTATCATAGATCCGATCCTGCTTTGAAGCCCGTACGGGAGGACGTGCCCGTGGACACAGCGAAAAAGGTGGCCGTGGTGGCCGGGGGAGGCTCCGGACTGGGGCGTGCCACGGCCCGGTTGCTGGCCGGACAGGGCGCCGCGGTGGCGGTGCTCGACCTGCCGTCGGGACGCGGCGCCGAGACGGCCGCGGAACTGGGCGCGTCGGCCACGTTCCATCCCTGTGACGTCACCGACGCCGAGGCCACCGAAGCCGCCCTCGCGGCGGCCGTGGCGACCCACGGGGCCCTGCACATCGCGGTGAACACGGCAGGCGGCGGTGTCAGCAGACGGGTCATCGGCAAGGACGGTCCCCTGCCCCTGGAGGAGTTCCGGCGGCTGGTCGAACTCAATCTGGTGGCCACGTTCAACCTCAACCGCCTCCAGGCATGGCACATGAGCGGGAACGAGCCCGACGCGGGCGGCGAGCGGGGAGTCATCGTCAACACCTCGTCCATCGCCGCCTTCGAGGGCCAGATCGGCCAGGTGTCGTACTCCGCGGCCAAGGCCGGCGTCGCCGGAATGACCCTCACCATGGCCCGTGACCTGGGCAGCCTGGGGATCCGGGTGATGGCGATCGCGCCGAGCCTCTTCGCGACCGGCCTGATGGAGGGCGCTCCCGCCGAGGTCGTCGCCGCGCTCACCAAGGACGCCGCCTTCCCCAGACGTCCCGGATTCCCCGAGGAGTACGCCCTGCTGGCCGAGGGCATCGTCCGCAACCCGATGCTGAACGGGCAGACCATCCGCCTGGACGGCGGCCAGCGCTTCGCCCCTCGCTGATCGTCACGACAAGGAGCCGCCCCCATGCCCGACGCGCTGATCGTCTCCGCCGCCCGCACCCCCATCGGACGGTCCTACAAGGGCACCCTGCGCGACATCGACGCCTTCCGGCTGGCCCGTACGGCCGTCGCCGGGGCGGTCGGCCGGTCCCCGGTCCCGGTCGAGGACATCGACGACCTGATCCTCGCCGAGTCCCTCCAGGGCGGCGGGGACATCGGCCGGTACGTCGCCCTGGAGACTGGCCTGACCGCCGTCCCGGGGTTCGCGGTCAACCGGCACTGCGCCGGCGGGCTCACCGCCGTCCAACTGGCGGCGGCCTCGATCGGGTCCGGCATGGACCAGGTGGTCGTGGCCGGCGGCACCGAGAGCCTGAGCACCATGCCCCGCGTCCTGCGCTCCGCCCCGGCGTCGGCCGGTGACTTCCAGCCATGGATGTCGCCGACCCACCCCGAGACACCCCGTGCCCCGGCCGGGGACATGTCGGTGACCGTCGGTGAGAACACCGCGCGGCTCGCCGGGATCGGCCGCAAGGAGGCGGACGACTGGGCACTCGCCTCGCACACCCGTGCCCTCGCCTCCCTCGCGGCGGGCCACTTCGCCGCTGAGATCATCCCGGTGCCGCTGCCGGACGGCACCGTGTTCGACACCGATGAGCATCCCCGGCCGGACACCTCGGCCGAACGCCTCGCGGCCCTGCCCGTGCTCCATCCGGAGCTGCCGGGTGCCGTCGTCACCGCGGGCAACTCCGCCGGCCTGAACGACGCCGCCGCCGCCCTCGTCCTCGCCTCCGACCCCTACGTCACCGCCCACGGAATCCCCCCGCTCGCCCGGATCGTCGCCTGGGCCTCGGTGGGGGTGGCGCCCGAACGCACCGGACTGGCCCCGACGGAGGCCGTCCCGATGGCCCTGGAGCGGGCCGGCCTCACCCTCGGCGACATCGATCTGTTCGAGATCAACGAGGCGTTCACCACCGTCGTGGCCGCGTCGGCCAGGCTCCTCGGCATCGAGGAGACCCGGCTGAACGTGAACGGCAGCGGGTGCGGCCTGGGCCACCCGGTGGCCGCGACCGGGGCCCGCATGATCGTCACCATGCTGGGGGAACTGCGCCGCAGGGGCGGGACGTTCGGCTGCGTCGCGATGTGCGCGGGCGGCGGAATGGGCTCCGCCCTGGTGATCGAACTGCTCTGAACCACCCGCGGGCACGAGCCCGCCGACCGAGCCCGGGCCGCACCCTCGGGTCGGGGCGGACTCCTCGGGCCGTGATGGTCGACCTGGGGTCTGGGCGCGGGTGGGCTCTGGCCGGTCGGGCCGGGGGCGGGTGTCGGCCGGATTCCCTGGTGCGGTGGAGGGCTTGGCATGTGTGGTGGGTGGCTCCGGTCCGGTGGATGGCCTCGGGGGCGGGCTCTCGCCGGGTGAGCGGGGGAGGCATGGGGTTCGTGGTCGGGGCCGCCGGTGCTCACCGCCGCCCGCCCGTCCGCCACGCGCCGGCGCTCCCCGATTCCCTCCGCCCTGGTCCCCGCCCGTGCGCCCCGGGCTCGCCGTCCGCGCCTCAGGTTCGCCGTCCGCCGTCCCTGACCCGCCGCCGGACCCGGGCGACGGACTCGGCGAACTCGGGCTGGGCCATGGACCACTCCTGTGCCGCGAGTTCCAGGGCGAACGCCTCGTCCGCGGTGGCCGGCGGGAGGCTGCCGCGCAGGCTCTCCTTCGTCCGTCGCACCAGCCGGGGCGGCCGGGCCGCCGCCCGCGCGGCCAGCGACAGCGCGGTGGACTCCAGGTCCTCCTCCGGGACGCAGCGCCAGGCCAGTCCCCGTGCGACCGCCTCGGCGCCGGTGAGCACGTCGCCGCACAACACCAGCGCGGCGGCTCCTTGCGGGCCGATCCGCTGGGCGAGGCGCTGGAGATGGCCGCCGCCGGGGTGGATGCCCACGTCCAGGAAACACGGGTCGAACCTGGCCCGTGGGGTGACGACGACGATGTCGCAGGCGAGCGGCAGATTGACCCCGGCGCCGATGGCCGGCCCGCCGACCGCGGCGATCGTCGGGACGGGGGCGTTCGCCAGCGCCCGCATACCGGCGAACAGTTCGGGCAGCGGGTCGGCGCGGTCGACCAGCGCGTCCAGCGAACCGCCCGCGCAGAAGACCGGCGGGGCGGCCGTCAGCACCAGGGCGCGGGCGCCGGCTCCCAGCGCGGCCGACACGGCATCGGCCAGCGCGTCGCTGAGCTGCCGCGAGAGCGCGTTGCGCCGGCCGGGATCGGCCAACCGGAGCACGGCCACCGCGTCGACGAGACGTGGGACGACCAGCGCGGCAGGCTCGGTCATGAACGGCCCCTTCCATCAGACGGCATGAATATTATATACAAGCATCATGCAGCCTCTCGCCGGAATACTGGTCGTCGCCCTCGAACAGGCCGTCGCCGCGCCCCTGTGCACGCGACACCTCGGGGACCTGGGCGCCCGGGTCGTGAAGGTGGAGCGCCCCGACGGCGGCGACTTCGCCCGCGACTACGACGACGTGGTGCACGGACAGTCGGCCCACTTCACCTGGGCGAACCGGAACAAGGAGTCCGTGGTGCTCGACCTCAAGCGGCCCGCCGGGCGGGCCGCGCTCGACCGGCTCCTGGCGCGCGCCGATGTCGTCGTACAGAACCTCGCCCCGGGCGCGGCCGACCGGCTGGGCCTCGGATCGGCCGCGCTGCGGACCGGCCGGCCGGACCTCATCACCGTCGACATCTCCGGATACGGCAAGGGCGGGCCCTACGCCGACGCCCGCGCCTACGACCTGCTCGTCCAGTCCGAGGCCGGATCGTGCGCGATCACCGGAACCCCCGGATCCCCGGCGAAGCCGGGCATCCCGCTCGCCGACATCGGCGCCGGCATGTACGCCTTCGCGAGCGTGCTGGCCGCGCTCTACACCCGGCAGCGCACGGGCGAGGGCGCCGCCATCTCCGTCGGGCTCTTCGACGCCGTCGCCGAGTGGATGGGTTTCGCGCTCAACCAGGCCCGGTACGCCGGTGTCGACATCGAGCCCAACGGCGTCGGCTCACCCATGGTCGCGCCGTACGGCGCCTACCCGACCCGCGACGGCCGGACACTGGTGCTGGGCACGACCAACGACGCAGAGTGGCGCCGGCTGGCGACCGGGGTGCTGGGCCGCGCGGACCTCGCCGCCGACCCCCGCTACGCGACCAATAGCCGCCGGGTGGCCCGCCGGTCCGAACTGGACGAGCTGCTCGCCGCCTGGGCCGGGGGGCATGACCTCGCCGAGTGCCGGGCGGTGGCCGAACGCGCGGGTCTGGGCCACGCGCGGCTCAACTCACCCGGCGAGGTGCTGGACCACCCGCAGCTGACCGCGCGGAACCGATGGCGCGAGGTCGGCTCACCCGGCGGACCGGTCACGGTGCTGCTGCCGCCGCCGGAGACGGACTCCTGGGAGTGGCGGCTGGATCCGGTGCCCGCACTGGGCGAGCACACCGCGACCGTGCTGGGGGAACTGGGCTACGGACCCGAGGAGATCGCGGACCTGACCGCCGCCACCGAGCGGAGCCGGGGATGAACCCCGTCGACACCGCCGCGCTGCTGCTCCGCCTGGTCGTCGGCGGGACCATGATCGCGCACGGCTGGCACCACGCCTTCGGCGGCGGACGCCTCCCCGGCACCGCGCGCTGGTTCGAGTCCCTCGGCATCCGGCCCGGCCGGGTGCACGCCCTGCTCGCGACGGTCACCGAGACCGGCGCCGGCCTCCTGCTCGTGGCCGGGCTGCTGACCGCGCCGGCCGCGGGCGCCGTCATCGGCACCATGGCCGTCGCGCTGATCGCCCACCACCTGCGGAACGGCTTCTTCATCTTCCGCCCCGGCGAGGGTTACGAGTACGTGCTGATGATCGCCGTCGTGGCGGCGGCCCTGGCCGCGCTCGGCCCCGGCCGGGTCTCCGCGGACCACCTGCTCGGCACCGGCCTCGACGGCTGGCCCGGGCTGGCCGCCGCGGCCGGGATCGGAGGCGCCGGCGCCGCCACGCTGCTCGCCGTCTGCTGGCGCCCGTCCCGCCGGCCCGAACCGGACCCGCCGCTCCCCGCCGACGGCGCACCGGTGTCCTGACCCATCCGCGTGAACCGCCCCGAGGAGGGCCTCATGGAGATCCCCAAACTCATCGACGTCGACGCTCATGTCGTCGAGCCGCCGGGCCTGTGGCAGAGCCGGCTGCCCGCCGGGCTCCGGGACCGGGGCCCGCGCATCGTGCACGCCCCGCGCGGGGACGTGGAACTCGTCGACGGCAGGTACGTGGAGAAGCCCGGGACCGACGGCCCCGACGTCGCCTGGTGGGTGTACGAGGACACCTGGACCCAGATCAAGCGGTACGTCGCCGCCGCGGGAGTACCCGCCGACCAGGTCACCAATGAGGGCGTCACCTACGAGGACATGCGCCCCGGCTGCTGGATCCCCGCCGAACGCGTCGCGGACATGGAACTGAACGGTGTGGAGGCGCAGATGTGCTTCCCCAACTACCCGCGCTTCTGCGGGCAGATCTTCCTGTGGGGCAAGGACCGGGAGCTGGCGCTCCAGTCGGTCAGGGCCTACAACGACTGGATGGTCGACGAGTGGTGCGGCTCCAGCGGTGGCCGGCTCATCCCCCTGTGCCTGATCCCCCTGTGGGACGTCGGCCTCGCCATCGCCGAACTGCGCCGCAACGCCGCCCGGGGGGTGCGGGCCGTCGCGTTCAGTGAGCTGCCCGCCTACCTGGGCCTGCCGAGCCTGCACTCCCGCTACTGGGATCCGTTCTTCGCCGCCTGCGAGGAGACCGGCACGGTGCTGGCCATGCACATCGGCTCCGGCACCAAGACCCCGCAGACCTCCGCCGACGCGCCGGGTGCGGTCCCCGCGACCATCATCTTCGGCAACAGCGTCGCGAGCATGACGGACTTCCTGTTCTCCGGAGTCCTGCACCGCTTCCCCCGGCTCAAGCTGCTCTACGCCGAGGCCCAGATCGGCTGGGTGCCCTACCTGCTCGACCGGGCCGACGACGTATGGGAGACCCACCGGGGCTGGGCACAGGGACAGGACCAGTGCCCCGAGCCGCCGTCGACGTACTACTACCGGCAGATCACCAGCTGCTTCTTCAAGGACCGGGTGGGCGTGGAGCTGCTCGACCGGGTCGGCCTGGACAATGTGACCTTCGAGACCGACTATCCGCACCAGGACGGCACCTGGCCGCACTCGCGGGAGGCGGCGGCGGAACAGTTCGGCCATCTGGACGCGGACGCCGTCCGCAAGATCGCGCGGGGCAACGCCATTCGGCTGCTCGGGCTGGATCTTCCCACTTGATATTGTAGGTAATCTGCAATGTGCAGCAGTACCTACGAGTCAAGGACGTGACGGTCATCAGCCAGGTTCCGGATTCCGCCACCCGGTCGGCGACGGACGAGCAGAAGCCGCTGCCGGGTCACAGCCTGCCCCGGCTGAGCAGCGGCGAACAGGTGCGCCTCTATGTACGGCGGCTGGTCTTCGACGGCGTGCTCAAGGCGGGCCAGCGGGTCCCGCAGGACGCGATCGCCGACGCCCTCGGCGTCTCGCGCATTCCCGTCCGCGAAGCCCTCATCGCCCTGGAGCGGGAGGGCTGGGTGACCATGATCCCGCACCGCGGCGCGTTCGTGAACGCCCTGGACGAGAACTCCGTACGCGACCACTACGAGCTGTACGGCATGTTCTACGGCTTCGGTGTGCGCCGCGCCGTCGAGCGCCAGGGCGCCGACCTCGCCGAACGGCTCCAGCCGATCGTGCGGCGGATCCGCAAGGAGAAGGACGCGGGCGCGTTGCACGAACTGACCCTGAACTTCCACCGTACGGTGATCGACGCCGCGCAGTCGCCGCGACTCAAGACGCTGGTGCGGCAGATGACCGACATCGTGCCGGGCAACTTCTTCGAACTGGTGCCGGGCGCCGACGCCGTGGAGCGGGACGGGACCGAGGCGATCGTGACCGCGATCGAGCGCGGATACTCCGAACTCGCCGAGCGGGAGTACGCGGCCATGCTGCGCCGCCAGGGCGATCTGGTGGTCGACCTCTTCCGGGGGAAGGGCATGTTCGACGGCGACCCGGAGCCGGCGGCGGAATCGGCCTCCTGACCCGCCACGCGGCCCGTTGTCGCTCCTCTTGTTCCTGACGAGTGAATACTTTATGCGATGAGGGCGGTATGGCTGACTGGGTGAACGAGGAACAGCACACTCTGCTCGATCTGCTGGAACGGCGGCTGTCCGCCGACCCGGACGGGCCCTTCCTGGACCTGTGCGGCACCGCGTACACCGCGGCCGGTCTCGACCGGGCCGCCGAACGGATCGCGGTCGGCCTGTCCGCACTCGGCGTCGGCCAGGGCGCGACGGTCGCCACCCTGCTGGAGAACGGCTCCGAGGCCGTCGTCGCCTGGTTCGCCATCCACCGCCTCGGCGCGATAGCCGTACCGGTGAACACGGCCCTGAAGGGTGAGTTGCTGCGCCACCAACTGGCGGACGCGGACTCGGCCGTGATCATCGTGGACGCGGACCTGGCGGAGCGTGCCCTGGCCGTCCTCGGCACCCTGGACTCGGTGCGCCACCTCGTCGTCGTGGACGACGGCGGGGGAGCGCTCCCCGCCGCGCCCGGGGCCGCCGTCCACGCCTGGGCGGACCTGCTGACCGCCTCCGGACCCCGGCCGGGCGTCGTCGTGCGCCCGGCCGACCTGGGCACCATCGTCTACACGGGCGGCACCACCGGACCGTCCAAGGGCTGTGCGCTCAGCCACCAGTACCACCTGTCGATCGCGCGGCAGATCATCGACTCCTGGGGACGTACCCCGGACGACGTGGTGTGGAGCCCGCTCCCGCTCTTCCACTTCAACGCCATCTCGTGCCTGCTGACCGGCACCCTGCTCAGCGGCGGCCGGGCCGCGCTGGCCCGCCGGTTCTCCGTCTCCGGATTCTGGCCGGAGATCAACCGCACCGGCGCCACCATCGCCTCCATGCTCGGCTCCCTGGCCGTGCTCGTCGCCAAGGCCGACGACCATCCCCAGGCGAAGAACGGCGGGGCGCGGACCAGCAACACCACCCTGCGGCTGGTCACCGGCGCCCCCATGCCTCCGGAGACCGACCAGATCTTCCGGACCCGGTTCGGCGCGGCCACCTTCAGCAACGCCTACGGCACCACCGAGGCGTCCCTCATCTCCTGGCTGCCGGCCGGGAACCCGGGGCGGCCCGGCTCCGCCGGACTGGTCAACGCCGAGGCGTTCGTCGTCGGTGTCTTCGACGAGGACGACCGCGCGGTCCCCATCGGCGCCGAAGGCGAGATCGTCTGCCGGCCGCGCAAACCCCATGTCATGTTCGAGGGCTACTGGAACCGCCCCGAGGCGACCGTCGCGGCCTGGCGCAACCTGTGGTTCCACACCGGTGACATCGGCCGCCTCGACGAGGACGGCTATCTGTACTTCGTCGACCGCAAGTCCGACTATCTGCGGCGGCGCGGCGAGAACATCTCCAGCTGGGAGATCGAGAAGGTGTTCCACACCCATCCCGCGGTGCGCGACGTATGTGTCCACGCCGTGCCGAGCGAGGTCTCCGAGGACGATGTCAAGGTCACCGTCGTCCTGCGGACGGAGGCGGACGGCGCGGCCCTGACGGCGGAGGCCCTGTGCCGCTGGGCCATCGATCAACTGCCCTACTACGCCGTCCCGCGCTACTTCGAGTTCCGCGCCGCGCTGCCGCTGAGCCGGACCGGCCGCTCCACCAAGCACCTCCTGAGGGCCGAGGGCGTCACCGGCGCCACCTGGGACCGCGAGGCGGCCGGCGTCACCTTCGAGCGGCGCTGATGGGCGCCACCCCGGCCGGCCTGTCCGGCGACGATCTGGGCACCCCGTACCTCCGCCTCGAACGCGAGGGCTCCCTCGCGTGGTGCGTCGTGGACCGGCCCGACTCCCGCAACGCCCTGACCAGTGCCATGTACTTCGGCATCCGGCGTGCCGTGGACGTGGTCAACCGGGACGACACCCTGGCGGCCCTCCTCATCACCGGCACCGGCGACATCTTCATGCCCGGTGGTGAGCTGCGGGGCAGTGAGCCGGACCGCTGGCTGGACTTCCCGGACCTGCTCGGCATGGACTCCACGCCCTTCGAGGCGATCCGGCGCTCGCCCAAGCCGGTCGTCTCCGCGGTGAACGGCAAGGCGCAGGGCGGCGGTCTGATCATCGCGATGCTCTCCGATGTCGCGGTGGCGGGGGAGAGCGTCACCGTCCGCGCCCCGGAACTGCTGCGGGGCATCGCGGACACCGGCTACGCGGCCTACCTGCCCGCGCAGATCGGCATCGCCCGCGCCCGCGACATGCTCCTGACCGGACGCGAGGTGACCGCCGCCGAGGCCGAGAGCTGGGGCATGTTCAGCCGGGTCGTCCCCGACGCGCAGGTACGGGAGACGGCACGCGAGGTGGCCGTGCAGATCTGCCGGACCGCCCCGCGGGCCAGACTCCAGGTGAAGCGCATCATCAACGACGGATACGGCATGGTGGACCGCACGACCATGGACGCCTTCCTCCACTCCGACGAGATGCGGGAGGGCACCCGCGCCTTCGCCGAGAAGCGCGAGCCGTCCTGGGTGCCCGAGGAGTTCCGCACCGGCCGCCGCCTGTGACGCACGCTGTGCGCCCCGCCGAAGGGCCGACGCGCCCACCTGCGGGAGCGGCAGCACGCGCTCGTCGGCGTCCGGGTGCACGGGGGCGATCCGGTGGTCCAGGAGCCGGCGGACACCGGCGTCGTCGCCGGGGCGCGACCGGCGGCCGACGTCGACACGGCCCCCGGCGGACCGGCAGCTCGTCGCTGGAGCGGCCCTGAGGTCCGTCGCCGCCGACGGTTCGGGGGAGCCCGCAGCCGCTGTCCGCCGCCGACCGGCGCGAGCGGCCCGTGCCGCCGGGGAAGCCCGACCGGCCGACGATTCCCCAGAAGGACAACCGAAGCGTCAGTCAGGCGGAGAGTCGGACCTCCGGGCGATGCCATGGTCAATCCTCACTGTCAGGCGATGACCTCCGCGGCACGCAGCGCGGCCAGTTCGGCGGCTTCCAGGCCGAGTTCGGCGGCGAGGACGTCGTCGGTGTGTTCGCCGAGCCAGGGTGGCCGCCCGGCGTCCGACTCCGGCAGCTCACTGAGTTTCACCGGGTTTCCCGGCACGAGGACCGGTTGCCGGACGCCGTCCGTGCGGGGGATCTCGACCAGCATGTTGCGGGCGCGGACGTGCGGGTCGGCCGCCACCTGGGCGTCGGCCAGGCAGGGGCCCGCGGCGATGCCGTGCCCGGCCAGCAGCGCCGCTGCCTCGTGGGCGGTCCGGTCGGCCGCCCAGGACTCGATGGCCGGGCGCAGCACGTCCTCCAGGTGCTCCAGCCAGCCCGCCCGGGTGGCGAGCCGGGGATCGGTGGTCCATTCCGGGTGGCCCACGACCTCGGCCAGCCGGGCGAAGTGCCCTTCGCGGGCCACCTGGAGCACGAACCAGCCGTCCCTGGCCCGGAAGCCGTGCATGATCAGCGGGCCCAGTTCACCCCGGCGCAGGCCCATGGACCAGAAGTTGGTGACGATGTCCGTCATCGCGACCATGGTGTCGAACATGGCGATGTCGACGTACTGTCCGCGCCCCGTCGTCTCCCGGTGCCGCAGGGCCGTCAGGATGCCGATGGTGGCGAAGAGAGCGGCGCCGATGTCGCCGAGCGCGCCGACCGGGGCGACGGCCGGCGCGGCGCCGTCCGCGCGCTTCATCTCGTAGATCCCGGACATCGCCTCGACGACGGGGGCGTAGGCCGGCCAGTCGCGGTACGGCGTGGGGGTGGTGTTGCCGAAGCCGGAGACCGAGACGTAGATCCCGCGGGGATGGATCGCCCTGATGTCGTCGTAGCCGAGGCCCAGCCGGGACAGCACGCCGGGCCGCGAGTTCTCGGCTATCACGTCGAAGCGGGGGGCCAGGCGCAGCACGAGGTTCCGGCCGCGAGGATCCTTGAGGTCGACGCAGACGCTGCGTTTGCCCAGGTTGTTGCGGAGGAAGGTGGCGCCGACGCCCCGGCCCCGCGGGTCGGTCATGGCGGGCAGCGAGCCGCGTCCGCTGTCTCCTCTCCCGGGTGGTTCGACCTTGACGACGTCCGCGCCCAGCCGGCCGAGCAGCTGGGTGGCGTAGGGGAGGGCCTGCATCTGCTCCAGTGCCAGGACGCGGACGCCGGCCAGCGGTGTGCTCGAAGTCATGTCGCCATGGTAGATGAAGATTAGATCTTTTATACAAAATACAGATAGCCTGACTGCATGCGAGGAATCCTGGATTGGGGAGGCTACGTCCCCTTCTGGCGCCTGGACCGGGCCGAGATCGCGCCCACTCTGAAGGGGACCCGGTCCGTCGCCGGATATGACGAGGACGCGACGACGATGGGGGTGGCCGCGGCCCGGCTGGCGCTGCGGCGGACCCGGGCCGCACCGAGGGCCCTGTGGTTCGCCACCACCGATCCGCCGTACGCCGACCGCACCAACGCGACGGCGGTCCACGCGGCCCTGCGGCTGGAGCCGGCCTGCGCCGCCTACGACACCGTGGGCTCCGTGCGCTCCGCGATGGGCGCCCTGCGCGCCGCGGCACAGTCGGCGGAACCGGCCCTGGTGGTGGCGTCGGACCTGCGTACCGGCCGGCCCGGAGGCCCGGACGAAGCGGCCGGCGGGGACGGGGCCGCCGCCCTGCTCATCGGCTCCGATGCCGAGGGCCCGGTCCTCGCCGAGATCGTGGCCACCGCCTCGCGCACCGCGGAGTTCCTGGACCGGTGGCGGGTCCCCGGCGAGTCCTTCTCCCGGCTGTGGGAGGAGCGGTTCGGCGAGACGGTCTACACGGACCTCGGGCGCGAGGCGCTGGCGAGCGTCCTCGACGAGGCGGGGATCGCGCCCGGTCAGGTCGGCGCGCTCGTGGTGGCGGGCCTGCACGCCAGGGCCGCGAAGGCGGTCGCGGACACCTCGCACGTGCCCGCCGCCGCCCGGACCGACCGGCTCGACGGGCAGGTCGGCAACGTGGGCGCCGCACAGCCGGCGCTGCTCCTGGTGGCCGCGCTGGAGCGGGCGGTGCCCGGCCAGTACATCGTCCTGCTCTCGCTGTCCGACGGCGCGGACGCCGTCGTACTGCGGACGACACCGGCGCTCAAGGCGCATCCGCGGCCGGACCCGGTCGCGGCCCAGGCCGGCCGTGGCCGGACGGTGCCGTACCGGACCTTCCTGGACTGGCGCGGGATGCTCGCGCCCGAACCCCCACGGCGCCCGGAACCCGCGCGTACCTCGGCCTCGGCGGCGCTGCGCGGCCAGGACTTCAAGTACGGCTTCGTCGGGTCGGCGGACGCCGACGGGACCGTCAGCCTGCCACCGTCGGCGCTGGACCCCAAGCGGGTCCCCATGGCCGAGGGGCTCGGCACCGTCGTCACCTTCACCGTGGACCGGCTCGCCTACTCGCCCAGCCCGCCCGTGGTGTTCGCCGTCGTGGACTTCGACGGCGGCGGCCGGCTCCCGGTGGAACTCACCGACGTCGACATCGACGAACTGGCCCTCGGCGGCCGGGTCGAGATGACCTTCCGCCGGCTCCACACGGCCGACGGGGTGCACAACTACTTCTGGAAGGCGCGGCTGGTCCGCGAGACGGGGGACTGACATGGCCGCGCACCCGATCACCGATCGCGTCGCGATCGTCGGCATGGGCTGCACCCGCTTCGGCGAGCGATGGGACATGGGCTTCGACGACCTGCTGCGCGCGGCGGCCGACGAGGCGTTCGTGTCGGCGGGCGTCACCAAGGACGATGTCGACGCGTTCTGGCTGGGCACCGTGCAGTCGGGCATGAGCGGCCTGGCACTGTCGCGCCCCCTGAGGCTGCGGAACAAGCCCGTCACTCGCGTCGAGAACTACTGCGCCACCGGCTCGGAGGCCCTGCGGCAGGCGGTGTACGCGGTCGCGTCCGGCGCCTACGACGTGGCCGTGGCGATCGGCGCCGAGAAGGTCAAGGACTCCGGCTACCAGGGGCTCAACGCCTTTCCCGTCCCCGGTGACGGGACCGCCCGCTCGCTCACGGCCGCCGCCATGTTCTCGATGATCGTCCCCGCCTACGCGCGGCGTTACGGCGTGGACCAGGAGGAGATGCGCACCGCCCTCGCACACATCGCCTCGAAGAACCACGCCAACGGCGCCCGCAATCCGAGGGCGCAGTTCCGCAAGGAGATGCCGGTGGAACGGCTGCTCGCCATGCCGCCGGTCGCGGGGGGACTGTCGGTGCTCGACTGCGCGGGAGTGGCGGACGGCGCCGCCGCGGCGGTCGTGGTGCGGGCGGCGGACGCCCACCGGTACACAGATCGCCCGCTGCTGGTGAAGGCGCTGTCCTTCGTCTCCGGCGACGGCTCAGGGCTGATGGATCCGTCCTACGACTACACGACGTTCCCGGAGGTGGCCGCCGCGGCGCGCGAGGCGTACCGGCAGGCCGGAATCAGCGATCCCCGCGCGGAGCTGGCCATGGCCGAGGTCCACGACTGCTTCACCCCGGCGGAGCTGGTCCTGCTGGAGGACCTGGGGCTCGCCGACCGAGGCACCGCCCACCGCCAGGTCCAGGAGGGTGCCTTCGACCTCGACGGCGATCTGCCGGTCAATCCTGACGGCGGGCTCAAGTCGTTCGGCCACCCGGTCGGCGCCACGGGCCTGCGCATGGTGTTCGAGACCTGGCTGCAACTGCGGGGCGAGGCGCCCGCCGACCGCCGGATCGCCACCTATGGCAGGCGCTCCCTTGCGCTCACCCACAACCTCGGCGGCTATCCGGGGGAGATGGTGAGCTTCGTGGGGGTGTTCGGCACGGAGTGACGAGGGCGGTCCGGCCAGGACGGTCCGGCCGAGGTGGTCCGGCGAGGGGTGCTACGGGAGGTGGCGCACCGGGGCTCCGGCCGGACCTGAACGGGAACGCCCGGGCCGAGGGCCTCAGTCGCTCCAGTCGACGCGGTCCTCCCGGGATGGCTGGCGACCCGTCCGCATCGGGGACAGCGGGGCGTCGGCCAGCAGGACGCGCTGCCGGCCGCGGACGAACACCTCGGTGGTCGGCAGCAGTTCACGGCCCCGGGCCGCTTCCCGTTCGGCCCCGGCCCAGGCGTCCCAGGTGGGGATCGACCACAGCAGCACGCACTCGTCCCGGTTGCGCATGGCCGTGCACCAGGCGCCGGTCAGCCGCCAGCCGAAAGAGGCACCGATCTTCCCGGCGTCCTCCCACACCGCGTCGAGGAACCGCCACGCCGAGCCCGGACTCACGGTGATGAGTTCATGGGCGTACACCTCGCCCCGGTGCCGGTCGCGGGCCAGATCCTCGACGGCGGGCATCTCGGGGTGCGGGACGAGGATGCGGTCGAAGCCGCCGGACCGCATCCCGGCCGCCGCCGCCCACCAGCGGGCGAGCGCCGGATCCTGGAGGTCGGCATGGCCCAGCTCGTGCCGGAAGGAGTCGGCGAGTCCCTGGAAACCGTCCTCCTCCCAGATGTTGACGACCTTGGGCCACGGCCCGGTCGAACCGACGACACCCCAGACCCCGTAGCAGAGCTGTCCGCGCTCCTCCTGCGCGACCGGGCTCCAGTTGGCTGTCATGTGCTGCATGTATCGGGCCCGGTTGTGTCCCGTGATGTCGATGAACTCATGGATGTAGACCTTGGTGTTCATCCGAGAGGGTCCCTCCGCCGAACGATGATGGATGTATCTTATATATTGTTTTCTTTATTGACAGCCTACTTGTGCCTTCCTACTCTCGCCGCAATGCGCGGATCGGCGCGTCCACCCCGGCAGCGAAGCGGGAGTGTTGTATGCACAGTCAGAAGACCATGAGAGCCCGGACCTGGCTCATCGCCGTGGTGGCGCTGACGACCTTGTCCACGGCCTGCGCCGCGCAGACCGACGACGGGTCCTCCGGCGCCAAGAGCGATGTCCTCGGCGACACCGTCAAGGTGGGCGGGCTCGTCACCAGGACCAGCGCGATCGGCTACACCACCGCCGCGGCGGAGATCGGAGCGAAGGCCCGCTTCGAGCGGGCCAACGCGGAGGGCGGGGTGCACGGCCGCACGGTCGACTTCACCGGGGCCCAGGACGACGCCATGAACCCGGCGACGGCCGACGCCGCGGTCAAGGAACTCGTCCAGCGCGAGGAGGTCTTCGCCATCGTTCCCTGGGTGGCCTTCGGCGCCGGTGCCGCGAACGCCGCGGACGAGGCCGGTGTCTCACGGTGGGGCTGGGCGGTCAGCAGCCTGTGGTGCGGATCGAAGACCGCCTTCGGCGTGAGCGGTTGCATGCAGCCGCCGGAGACCACGGACCCGGACAGGACATGGAGCCGCGCCGTCACCGCGCACCTGCTCGCCGAGGAACTCGGCGGCACCGACGGAACGGCCGACGGCCAGACCGTCTGGATCCAGGGCTTCGACAACAGTGAGAGCAGCGAGGGTGTGAAGAGCTCCGTCGGGCTCTTCGACGCCTCCGGCTACCGGGTCGTCGGCTCGTCGTCCTCCATCCCTTCCGCCACTCCGCCACAGGACTGGCTCCCCTATGTCAACAAGATCATGGAGTCCGACAACGGCGGTCCGCCCGACGTCGTCTTCTCGGTGATGTCCGGCAAGACCAACCTGAGCATGATCGGGGCCCTGCGCAAGGCCGGCTACCAGGGCGCCATCATCGACGCCGCGAGCTACGACCCCAACCTCCTCGCCGATCCCCAGGCCGCCCAGGTCCTCGAAGGGGTCTACACGGTCAGTCAGTTCGCCCCCTTCGAGGCGGACACCCCCGAGATGCGCACCTTGATGGACGACGTCCGCGCGATCGACCCGGACCACCAGTTCACCCAGGCCACCGCGCTGGGCTACTGGTCCGCGGACGTCTTCCTCAAGGCGCTGTCCGACGCGGGCAAGGACCTCACCGCCGAATCGTTCCTGTCCGCCGCGGGCGAGATGACCTACGAGAATCCCGCCCTCGGCACGCTCACCTTCCCCTTGAACTCGACGGAACCCACTCCCTGCGGCTCCCTCGTCCAGGTGCGGCAGGGCGAGTACGTCATGGCACAGCCCCTGAAGTGCTTCACCAAGTGATCCACCCCTCCCGTCGGCCCCGCCCGGCCCCCCGGGGGGTAACCCCCGGGGGGCCCGCATGTAGGGAATATTGGGGGATTTGGTGAGCGGGGAGGGGTACGGGGGGGGGTTAGCCGTGTTGTGGT
>NZ_JBHTZD010000013.1:93952-216010 GCF_042790455.1 Streptomyces sp. NPDC056734 | reverse complement strand
CTGCGGCCCCCGCCTCCTGGGGGGGCCGGGCGAGAACGTAATGGCACACCCCCTCCCTTGACACACCACGTCCCCCCCCCCTCCCGTCGGCCCGCCCGGCCCGACGGGTCTGAAGCCCTCGGAGGCACGGCATGACGGAACTTGTCGGCTATGTGGTCAGCGGTCTGGTGACCGGTGCGGTCTTCGCGGTGATGGCGTCCGGCCTCACCCTCTCCTACGCGGCGACCGGAGTACTGAACTTCGCCCACGGCGCCGTCGGATTCCTGAGCGCTCTGCTCTTCTTCCAGCTCACCGCCGCCGGCTGGCCGGTCTGGCTCGCCGCGGTGGTGACGATCGGCCTGGTGGCCCCCCTGCTGGGCTACGCGCTGCACCGGATCATGTTCAAAGGACTCGCCACCTCGGGGGAGACCGCGCAGATCGTCGCGACCATCGGCCTGAGCATCGCGCTGCCCGCCCTGGGCATGTGGGTGGTCGACCTGCTGATCTCGGCCGGCGCCGACGTGCCCACCATGACCGAGGGCATGAGTGCCCGCGGCATCGGCCCCAGCCCGGTCGACACCTGGCATCCCTTCTCCTGGCTCACCCTCGACTCCGACCAGGTCACCACGTTCGCGTTCGCCGTCCTCGCGGCCCTCGCCCTCTGGCTGGTGATGCGGCACACGTCGCTCGGCCTGCGGATGCGGGCGACCGTGGACCGGCGGACCCTGGCGACGCTGCGCGGCGTCGACGCCGACGCCGCCTCGGCCCAGGCATGGATGCTCAGCTCGTCCCTCGCGGCCCTCGCCGGGGTCCTCGCCATCCCCGCCCTCGGTGTCGACTCCGCGGCCTTCACCCTGCTGCTCTTCGCCTCGGCCACCGCCGCGGTGTTCGGGCGCCTTCGGTCGATCCCGGTGACCTTCGCCGCCGGTCTGGGTCTGGGCGTGGTGCAGAACCTCGTCGCCGGGTACGCCGACTTCGCCGACGGGATCACCGGACTGCGCAGCGCCGTACCGGCCCTGCTGCTCTTCGCCGGCCTGCTGGTGTGCAACCGGTCCCGCGCGCGCGTCGCCGGCTCCATCGCCGAGGACACCCCGCCGCCCGACCACCTCGCCGGCGTACCCCGGGCGCGTCGCGCGCTGCCCTGGGCCATCGGTGTGATCGGCCTGCTGATCTGGACGTTCACCCTGGGCGACCGGTACTGGACGGGCCTGGTCGCCCAGGGACTGGTCCTCGGCCTGATCTTCTGCTCGTTCGTCGTCGTCACCGGCATCGGCGGCATGATCAACCTGGCCCAGGCGTCGTTCGCCGCGCTCGCCGCGATCACCGTCGGCTACGCCTTCCACAGCGGCATGCCCTACGCCGTCGCCATCCTGCTCGGTGTCCTCGCCTCCATCGCCGCCGGACTGCTGGTCGCCCTGCCCGCGCTGAGGCTCGGCGGCAGAATCCTCGCGCTGGCGACCTTCGCCCTGGCGCTCCTCGCCGACCAGGTGCTCTTCCAGATCGACTCGTTCCGCAACGGCAGCAACGGCTGGGACCTGCCAGCGCTCTCGCTCGGCTTCGCCGACACCGGCGACCCCGCACTCCAGATCGTGCTGCTGCTCACGCTCATCGGCCTGGTCATGCTCCTGGTGCGCAATCTGGAACTCTCCAGTTCCGGCCGGGCCATCCTGGCGGTCCGGTCGGCGCCCATCGCCGCGCTGTCGGCAGGGATCTCGGCCACCCGCGCCAAGCTCACCCTGTTCGCCCTGTCGTCCGGCATCGCCGGGATCGGCGGCGTCCTGTACGGCACGGTACGGGGACAGATCACCGTGACCGACCTCCCGGCCATGACCGGATTCGTCTGGCTGGCGGTCGTGGTGCTCCAGGGGGTCCGCCGCATCGGCGGCGCGGTCCTCGCGGGCCTCACGGTCGTCCTCTTCCCCGAACTCCTCGCCGTGTTCACCGAGTCTCCGCACCTGGGGTCGATCCTCTTCGGGCTCGGCGGCATCCTGCTGGCCCAGCACCCCGACGGGATGCTCGCCCAGTTCGCCGAGCGCCGGCACCGGCGCCGCAGAACCGACGAGGGACACGGCACGGCACAGGCCACGGACCGGCCCCGGCAGCCGGCCCGGCCGGACGGCCCGGCGCCGCTGCTCCGCCTGGAGGCGATCGGGGCGGGCTACGGCGACACGACCGTACTGCGCGGTGTCGGCCTGGAGGTGCCCGCGGGCTCGGTCGTCGCGCTCCTCGGGGCGAACGGCGCCGGGAAGTCGACGCTGTGCGCCGCCGCGGCGGGCTCGCTGCGGCCGTTCGCCGGACGGGTGCTGCTGGACGGACAGGACATCACCGCCTGGCCCGCGCACCGGCGCGCCCGCGCCGGGGTGTTCCTCGCGCCCGAGGGCCGTGGGGTCTTCCCCGCCCTCACCGTCGAGGAGAACCTCGCGCTCTGCCTGCCGAGCGCCGCCGACCGCGAGCAGGTGTACGAACGGCTGCCCCGGCTGGGCGAGCGGCGCACCGTCGCCGCGGGCGCGCTGTCCGGCGGCGAGCAGCAGATCCTGGCACTGGCGCCCGCACTCGTCCGGCCGCCGCGCGTGCTCATCGCGGACGAACCGTCGCTCGGGCTCGCCCCCTTGGTGGTCGAGCAGGTGTTTGAACTGTTCGGGGAACTCCGGGATCAGGGCGTCGCGCTCGTGATCGTGGAGGAGAAGGCCACCGAGGTGCTCTCCGTCGCCGACACCGTCGCCTTCATGCGGCTCGGCCGGATCAGCTGGACCGGTCCCCGGTCCGAGGTGGACGACGACCGGCTGGCCATGGCCTATCTGGGACTCACGGGAGGAGAGCTGACCGGTGATCAGCATTGAGGATGTCAGCGTCCGGTTCGGCGGCGTGCACGCCCTCACGGACGTCCGGCTCACCGTCGGCAAAGGAACCGTCTGCGGGGTCATCGGCCCCAACGGCGCCGGCAAGACCACCCTCTTCGACGTGGTGAGCGGACTGTGCCGGCCCACCTCCGGCACCGTCCGCCTGAACGGGACGGAGGTGACCGGAGCCGGCGCCCTGCGCAGATCGCGCCTCGGTGTGCGGCGGACCTTCCAGCAGCCGCAGGTGTTCGGCCGCCTCAGCGTGCGCGACAACGTGCTCACGGCGCTCGAATGGCACGGCGGGGGCGGCGGCCTCGCCGCCGACCTGCTGGCCTCGCCCGCCCGGCGGCGGCTTGCACGGGAGCGCCGCGTCCGCGCCGACGACGCTCTGAGCCGGTGCGGTATCGCCGCCCTCGCGGACGCCTACGCGGCCGATCTGACGATCGGTCACCGCCGATTGGTCGAGCTGGCCCGTGCCATCGTCGACGATCCGGTGCTGCTGTTGCTCGACGAGCCCACCTCCGGTCTGGACGCCGACCAGACGGCCCTCTTCGCCGAGGTGCTGCGCTCCCTCGACACCACCGTCCTGCTGGTGGAGCACGACGTGCAGTTCGTGATGGACCTCAGCGAACGGGTCGTCGTCCTGGACCTCGGCAAGGTCATCGCCGACGGCCGCCCCGAGGAGATCCGGGACAACGCGGTGGTGCGCGCCGCCTACCTTGGAAGCTGAGGGGCCGGCCGGAACCGGCTCCGCCGGGCCGCGGTGCCCCGGCGGAGCATGCGCGGCCCGCGTTCGGCGGGCAACGGGCCATCTGCGACCGGCAGTCGGCAGTCGGTGGGCCGGGCCGGCCGGCGACCGGTGGGACGCACCCGGGCGCGCCGCCGCTCAGCGCGCCCGCCAGGGGATGCGCCGGCCGGACGCGAACAGCGCCTGACCGGCCGCGAGATCCTTCTCGTCGGACCCGAGCTGCACCAGCGTCTTGCCCACGTCGAGGGCCTGGCGGTAGCCCATCTCCTGGGCGTACCAGACGGCACGGACCGTCGCCTGGACGGCCCGCGCCGGCTGCGAGGCGATGGCCTCGGCGACCCGGGACGCCGCCGCGCTCAGCTCGGCCGCCGGGACGACCTCCTGGACCAGCCCGACCTCATGGGCCCGGGCCGCCGTCATCCGCTCGTGCGCCCCCATCAGGGCGAGGCGCAGAACCTCCCCTATCGGCATGCGCTGGAGCAGCATCATCGGCTCGAACACCGCCGCCATCCCGTAGGTGGTGTGCGGGTCGAAGAACGTGGCGTGGTCCGCCGCGACGACGATGTCGGCCTCACCCAGCAGATAGAAGGCGCCGCCGCAGGCCATGCCGTTGACCGCGGCGATCACGGGCTTCCACAGCCCGCCCGCGGTCTTCGGCGGCAACCAGTCCCCGGGGTCGTCCAGATGCAGCGGGGTGGCACCGCGCTGCCCCACATCGCGGGGCCGGTCCGCGGCACCGACGGCCGCGGCGTCCCGGTCGAGGCCGGTGCAGAACGCCCGCTCCCCGGTGGCCGTCAGCACCACGGCGTTGACCTCGTCGTTGTCCCGGAGCGCGCGCCAGCACGCGTGGATCTCGCGCATCATGACCGGGTCGAAGGCATGCAGCACCTGCGGCCGGTCCAGCGTGATCCACGCCACCGCGCCCCGCTCCTCGTAGCGCAGGGTCTCGTATGCGGGCATCGGTCACCGCTTCCCGGGGCCGGTCACGACCAGGGGCAGGCCGGACAGGCCGCGGACATTGCTGTTGTACATCCGGGTGATGCCCGACTCGTCGATGTCGAAGTCCGGGTAGCGTCTGAGGAGTTCCTCGAACGCCACCCGGACCTCAAGCCGCGCCAGCGGGGCGCCCAGGCACAGATGGCGGCCGAAGCCGAACGCCACATGCCGGTCGATGTCCCGGTGGATGTCGAACACCTCGGGGTCGGGATACTTGCGCTCGTCGTGCCCGGCGGAGCCGGTCAGCAGGATGACCCGGGAGTCCTTGGGGATGACCGTTCCATGGAGGTGCACGTCCTGTGTCGTCCAGCGGCCCTGGAAGTGCGACGGGGGATCCCAGCGGAGTATCTCCTCCACCGCGCCCGGGATCAGCCCGGGATCCGCGACCAGCTCGCGGCGCTGGTCCGGGTACCAGTGCAGCGCCACCACACCGTTGGGGATGAGCCTGGCCACCGTCTCGTGCCCGGCGAAGGCCAGTTCCATGAACCGCAGCGCCAGCTCCTCGTCGCCGAGCATCCGGGTGCTGCCGTCGGGTTCCTCGACCCCGGTGGTCATCAGCAGCGACATGACATCGTCGCCGGGGTCGCGGCGGCGCGCGGCGACCAGCTCCGTGAGGAGGGCGATCAGCTCGATGTGCGCGTTGACGGCGTCCTCGGAGACCGTGCCGTCCGCGTCGCGGTGCGCGATCCGGTCGCTGAGCCGGTGCACCTGCTCGCGCAGCTCCGGCGGAATCCCGATGAGTTCGCTGATGACATCCAGGGGCAGCCGGATGGCGAACGCGCCCACCACGTCGAAGGAGTCCCGGCCGGCCACGTTGTCCAGCAGCCGGACGGCGGTCTCGCGGACGAACGCCTCCAGCCTGTTCACCCGGCGGGGCGTGAACATCCGCATGGCCACCTTGCGGTGGTAGGTGTGCTCGGGCGGGTCCTTGAGGATGAGGAAGGGCAGCCCGCGGTCCTGCCCCTCCAGGGTGACGCCCTCGGCGCTGGAGTAGATCCCGGGCGCCAGATGCGCGGCGACGACGTCGTCGTAGCGCGACAGCGCCCAGAAGCCGTGCTTCGTGTTGTGGTACACCGGCGCCTCGTCACGCAGCCGCCGGTAGACCGGAAAGGGATTGTGGGCGACCAGCCGGTCGAACGGGTCGTACTCCGGCGTGGGTGCTGGTATGGATGCTGGCATGGGGGCTCCTAAGCGCTCGGTGCCGCGGGGGCCGGGGCGCCACCGGAGCGCTCGGCGAAGGAGCCCGCCGCCGCGGACGGCATCAGGGTCAGCTCCTCGATGGTGATGGCGGGGAAGGCCGCGGCTACGGACAGCAGACCGGTCAGCGACCCCGCCACCTCGTCCGGTGACATGTGGCGGTCCACCAGCAGACCTTGGGCCGCCCACGCCTGGAACGCCTTGCCGAGTGCCTCGCCGTCGAAGTCGCGCCCGAAGTCGGTGGGAGCGGTCTGGCCGACCCGGATACGGCAGAACCGCAGCTCCGGGTGTTCGGACTGCCAGGACTGGAGGAGGCGCTCCAGGGCCACCTTGCTGGTGGCGTACGCGCCGAGCGCCGCCCGGTCCTGGCCGACCGCCTCCGACGACAGCGCCCCGACCAGCGCGTGCGGGGCGAGCAGGGGAAGACAGGCCCGGATGACCTGGTGGAAGCCGAGCGTGTTGGTCTCCAGGGCCCAGCGCCAGTCGTCGAGGCCGGTCTCGGCCATGGGGCGCAGGCTCGCCACGCCCACCGTCGACAGCAGGAAGTCGATGCCGCCGAGGTGCTCCCGCGCCTCGCCGGCCAGCCGCTCGCAGTCCCCTGCGGCACGGACGTCGACCCCGACGACATGGCCGCCGCCCGCCTCGGCGGTGATCTTCTCCAGCTCGGCGGTGCGCCGTGCCGCCACCACCACCCGGGCCCCCGCGCCGATCAGCCGGCCGGCCAGGGCACGGCCGATGCCCGCCGAGGCTCCCACCAGGACGACGCGGCGGCCGGCCAGCGCGTCCGGCGCGGCGTTGCTCACAGACGTCATGTCCCTCAGATCCTCTCGGCCATGGACTTGATCTCCAGATACTCCTCGAACCCCGCGACGCCGCTCTCGCGGCCGATGCCGCTCTGCCGGTAGCCGCCGAAGGGGACGTCGAAGCCGTAGTAGTTGCCCGCGTTGACGGAGACCGTGCCGACCCGCAGCCGTTTCGCCACGGCCCTGGCCCGCTCCGGCGAGGCGCTGAGCACACCGCCGGACAGACCATACGCCGAGTTGTTCGCGATCCGTACGGCCTCGTCGTCGCCGCCGTCGTAGGGGATCACGCAGATCACCGGGCCGAAGATCTCCTCCTGGGCGACGGTGTCGTGCTCGCCGACGTCGGCGAGGACCGTGGGCTCGACGAACCAGCCGCCGGGCAGAGCCTCGGGGATGCCGCCGCCCAGGGCTATCCGGGCCCCCTCGGCCACACCCCGCTCGATGTAGCCGAGGACCCGTCGGCGCTGGTGCTCACTGATCAGCGGGCCCATGAGGGTGCCGGGGTCGGTGGGGTCGCCGCAGGGCCAGCCGCGCAGCGTCTCCACGAGGGCGGCGAGGCAGTCGTCGTAGCGGGCGCGCGGGACGAGCAGGCGGGTGAGGATCGCGCAGCCCTGGCCGGCGTGGGTGGTGATGTGGAAGGCGGCGGTGACGGCGGCCGTCGCGGGATCGGCGTCGTCCAGCGCGACCAGCGCTGACTTGCCGCCGAGTTCGAGGAAGACCTTCTTCAGGCTGCCGGCCGCGGCGGTCATCACGGCCCGGCCGGTGGTGGTCGATCCGGTGAACGACACCATGTCGACCCGGGGGTCCTCGACGAGCCGGCGCCCGGTCTCGTGCCGGGCGGAGGCGACGACATTGAGGACACCCGCCGGAATGTCGGTCTCCTCCGCGGCGATGCGCCCCAGGGAGGTGGCGGCCCAGGGACTGTCGGGCGCGGGCTTGAGCACCACGGTGCAGCCCGCGGCGAGCGCGGGGGCGATCTTGGCCAGATTGATCTGGGTGGGGAAGTTCCACGGGGTGATGGCGCCGACGACCCCGACCGGTTCGCGCCGGGTCCACCGCCGTGAGGACGCTCCGTCGGGGCCGATCGCCTCGCCCAGATCGTTCTCCCAGCTGTACTCCTCGGCCAGGTCGGCGAACCAGCCGATGCCTTCGACCGGGGTGTCGAACTGCGGTCCGGCGGTCAGGATGACGGGGGTGCCGATCTCGGCGACGAGGTCGGCCTTCAGCCGTTCGGCGTTCTTCATGAGGGCCTGCTGGAGCTGGCGCAGACAGTGCGCCCGGAAGAACGGGTCGCCGCTCCAGGAGGTTTCGTCGAAGGCGGTGCGGGCGGCGCCGACGGCGGCGGCCAGGTCGGCGGCGGTGCCGTCCGCGGTGGCGCCCAGGACCCTGGCCGTGGCCGGGTTGATGTTGTCGAAGGTGCCGCCGTCCGAGGCGGGAACCAGCCGGCCGTCGATCAGCAGGCGCTCCAGGCGGCCTGTCTCGGGCATCGAGCCTCCACGGGAGATCTGATTTTATATACCATATTCACTTTGCGCGGGGCCGGGCAATGCTCTGTTCCTGGTCCAGGAGAAGAAACCGGGTGGGGACGGTCGCCGTCGCCCAGGTCATCCGCACCGCCCGGCCGGTTCGCGGCCCTGCCGGTGTCAGGCTGTCGAGTTCGCGGCGAGCTGGCCCAGCGAGACCGCGCCACCGCTGCCGCCCCTGCCGCGGGCCCGGATGGCGACGTCGTGTCCCGCGACCTCGGCCCGCAGTGCGCCGGCCGTCGCCGTCCGCTCGGTGCGTCCGCCCACGAACGGGTCGAACGAGTACCACCGCAGCGCGTTCTGGTAGGTGATCCTGTTCAGCTCGTCGTCCGGGATGCCCGCCGCCGCTGCCGCCAGTTCCTCCGGGGCGTTCGGCCAGGACGAGTCGGAGTGCGGGTAGTCGCACTCCCAGGCGATGTTGTCCAGCCCGATGTCGTGCCGGAGCTTGAGACCGATGGGGTCGGAGATGAAGCAGGTGAGGAAGTGGTCACGGAACACCTCGCTCGGCAGCCGCCCGCCGAAGTCCTGTCCGGTCCACAGATGATGCATGTCGTACGTCCGGTCGACCCGGTCGAGAAAGTACGGGATCCAGCCGGTGCCACCTTCCGACAGGGCGAACCGGATGCCCGGGAACTTCTTGATCACCCGGGACCAGAGCAGGTCGGCCGCGGCCTGGCAGATGTTCATCGGCTGGAGCGTGATCATCACGTCCATCGGTGCGTCGTCCGCCGTCACCGCGAGCTTTCCGGACGAGCCGAGATGGATCGACAGGACGACGTTCTCGTCGCTGGCCGCCCGCCACAGCGGGTCCCAGTGGTCGCTGTGGAAACTCGGGTAGCCCAGCGTCGCCGGGTTCTCGGTGAAGGTCATCGAGTGACAGCCCTTCGCGGCCACCCGGCGCACTTCCGCGGCGCACGCCTCGGCGTCCCACAGGACCGGGAGCGCCATCGGGATGATCCGGCCCGGATAGGTGCCGGCCCATTCGTCGATGTGCCAGTCGTTGTAGGCGCGCACGACAGCGAGGGCGAGGTCCTTGTCCTCGGCCGCGGCGATGATCCGGCCGCTGAAGCCGGGAAAGGACGGGAAGTTCATCGACGCCAGCAGGCCGCCGGCGCTCATGTCCTTGACGCGTTCGTGGATGTCGTAGCAGCCGGGCCGGACCTCGTCGAACGAGGTGGGGTCGACGCCGTACTCCTCCTTGGGGCGGCCCGCGACCGCGTTGAGGCCGATGTTGGGGATATGTGCGCCGTTGAAGACCCACATGTCCAGACCGTCGTCGGTGCGGACGACCCGCGGCGCCCGGTCGCGGTACTTGTCGGGGATGTGGGCGTCGAAGAGGGTGGGAGGTTCGACGACATGGTCGTCGACGCTGACGAGGATCAGGTCTTCCGGATTCAAGGAGTTCTCCCAGCGAGCGATGCCGAGCATGGGTTGAACTGGAATTCAGCAAAGTGAACTATGGTTCAACGCGCTCGACAAGAGTTCGCACATAGACTCGTGCGACCGGCTCCCCGAGTCGTGGGCGAGGCGAGGGCGGCGCCAGGCGGGCCAGTGGCGGACGGGGGTTGGGCTCAGTGCTCGGTGAAGAAGGCCCGCGCCAGCAGATCGTGGAACTCCCCGGCGTTCATGGGCGGTTGGGTCTCCTGCGGGTCGGCGAGTTCGGCCGCCTGGTACGCGGCGATCAGGCCGGAGAACATCCTGGCCAGCACGGGCGCCGCTCCGGGGCGCAGCTCGCCCGCGGCCTGGCCCCGGGTGAAGAGTTCCGCCTGGAGCGCCTGGGCCTCCTGGAAGTTGCGGGTGATGCGCGGGTCTCCGGTCGGTTCGGCCAGCGGCGGCGCGATGGCGCCGCCGCGCAGCACCAGCCGTCCGAAGTGACAATGCCTGCGGAAGAAGTCCACCTGCCAGTCGGCCAGGGCGATCAACTGCTCACGAGGGCTCGCCCCGGTGGCGAGGACGGCCCGCATCTCCGGCATGAACAGGGCGCTGCGGCGGTGGAAGGTCGCCCGGTACAGGTCGTCCTTGCCGCCGGGGAAGAAGGTGTAGACCGAGCCGACGGAGTACTCGGCCAGTTCGGCGATCTCGCGGAGCGCGGCGCCGTGGAATCCGTCGCGGGCGAAGATCCGCTCGGCGACGTCCAGGATCTGGTCCCTGCTCATCTTCCGGCGCCGCTCACGCCGTTCGTCACGGAGGCTGTGTCCGGCCATCGGCGCCGCCTTCTCCTTCTCCTGGTCCGCTTCCGGGCTCGTCGGGGTGATCCCGGACATGGTAGTCGGGGCGCCGGGGACGGGAACCGTCGGCGAGAAGGCCATCTGCCTCAAGATGTGATTCTATATATAGTCTACAATTATGGAGGTGGGTTGGCTGTGACGGAGGATGTCCTCTGGGACGTCGACGCGGACGGGATCGCCCGGCTCACCCTGAACCGGCCCCGGGCCGGCAACGCGCTCACGCCCGCCATGCGAGAGCGCCTCGTCGCGCGGCTGGCCGAGGCCAGTGCCGACCAGGCCGTCCGGGTCGTGGTGTTGAGCGCGGCGGGGGACCGGCACTTCTGCACCGGTGCGGACCTGAGCGCGGTGGCCGATCGGCCACCCCTGCCCGAAGGCGCCCCGGAGCGCCCGGCCGGGTCGGTCGCGCGCGCCATCGGAACCGGTGCCCAGCGGCTGATCGCCGCCGTGCTTGACTGCGAGAAACCGGTCGTCGCCGCGGTGAACGGGACGGCGGCGGGCATCGGATGCCATCTCGCCTACGCCTGCGATCTGGTGCTCGCGGCCGAGGGGACGCGATTCGTGGAGGTGTTCACCCGCAGGGGGCTGGTGGTCGACGGGGCGGGGGCGTATCTTCTCGCCCGGCTGATCGGACCGCAGCGGGCGAAGGAACTGATCTTCTTCGCGGACGATCTCCCGGTGGCGGAGGCGCACCGGATGGGTCTGGTGAACCGGGTGGTGCCCACGGCCGGCCTGGCGGACGCGGCAGACGACTGGGCCCGGCGGCTGGCGGCCGGGCCGACGGTCGCCCTCGGCCTCGGCAAGCGGCTGGTCAACCAGTCGCTCGACAGCGACCGGGCCACGGCCTTCGCCCATGAGGCGCTGGCCGCCGAGATCAATATGACCAGCGCCGACGGGCAGGAAGGCCTCAGGTCCTTCGCCGAACGCCGGCCCCCGGTGTTCCGCGGCTGGTAGCGCGCGGACGGTCGAAGAGGAAGCCGGCCGAAGAGGACCGAACAAGAAGCCGGACAGGAGCCAGGCAATAACCGGGCAAGAACCGGGCACGGGCCTGACGGGACCGGACAAGGGCCGGACAAGGGCCGGACAGGGCCCGAACAGGGGGGCCCGGACTGGGCCCGGACAAAAGGCCGGGCGGGCGGACAGGGACCGGACGCGGGCCGGGCGAGGACCAGAAGAGGGAGCCGTATGGATCTGCGCTTCACCGATGCCGAGCTGGCGTTCCGTCAATCGCTGCGGTCCTGGCTCGCCGCCACCCTGCCGACACTGTCCGACCCGCCCGCGGGTGAGGACTGGGCCGCCCGCCGTGCCTACGACGCCGCATGGCAGCGTCTGCTGTTCGATGCCGGGTACGCGGGCGTCGACTGGCCGGCGGCGCACGGTGGCCGCGGCGCGTCCCCCACCGAGCAGCTGATCTTCCTGGAGGAGAGCGCCCGGATGCGGGCGCCCGGGGTCGGCGCCGGATTCGTCGGCCTGCTGCACGCGGGGCCCACCCTGATCGTCGAGGGCACCGAGGCACAGCGGGCCCGTCATCTGCCCCGGATCCTGCGTGGCGAGGAGGTGTGGTGCCAGGGATTCTCCGAACCCGACGCCGGTTCCGACCTGGCCTCCCTGCGCACGGCGGCGGTCCGGGACGGCGACACGTACGTGGTCAACGGCCGCAAGGTGTGGACCTCCTACGCGCAGGTCGCCGACTACTGCGAACTGCTGGTGCGCACCGACCCCGGGGCAGCGCCGCACCGGGGCATCAGCTGGCTCATCCTTCCGATGGACACCCCCGGCGTGCAGGTCAGACCCCTGCGCAACGCCGCGGGCGGCATCGAGTTCGCCGAGCTGATCCTGGACGACGTCCGGGTCCCGGCCGGACAGCTGGTCGGTGCCGAGAACGACGGATGGCGGGTGGCGATGGTGACGTTCTCCTTCGAACGGGGCACGGCCTTCATCGCCGATGTCGTGGAGTCCCGCAACCTGCTCGCCGAGATCGCCCGGGTCGCCCGGACGGCGCCGGGTCCCGGGGG
This sequence comes from Streptomyces sp. NPDC056734, assembly GCF_042790455.1. Lineage (NCBI taxonomy): Bacteria > Bacillati > Actinomycetota > Actinomycetes > Kitasatosporales > Streptomycetaceae > Streptomyces > Streptomyces sp. NPDC056734. The sequence continues at coordinate 203,684 of NZ_JBHTZD010000013.1, read as the reverse complement.
CCGCCCGCTCTGGGACGACCCGGGGCTGCGGCGGGACGTGGGGCGGCTGACCGCCGAGGTGATCGGATTGTGGTCCCTCATCCGCAAGAACGTCTCCGAGGCGAGCGCGGGAACGATCCCGGTGCAGGGCGCCTCGGTGTTCAAGCTCCGCTTCACCGAGAACCGCCAGCGGATCGGTGACCTCGCCGCCCGGGTGCTGGGCCGGGCGGCGCTGGCGCTGAGCCCGCTGCCCGGCCGGGACAACGCCCGGGCGGCCGAGGACCGGCTGACCACGCTGGCCTTCACGATCGCGGCGGGCACCTCGCAGATCCAGCGGAACATTCTGGCCGAGCGCGCTCTCGGCCTGCCCAAGGAGCCTCGATGGACCTCACCCTGAGTGCCGATCAGCGTGGCCTGCGTGACGGGCTGGTCGCCCTGCTGGAGGGCGAGTGGCCGCCGGGCCGGCTGCGCGCCGCCGCCGACGATCCGGCCCTGGGCCTGACGCTCTGGCAGCGGCTCGGCGAGCTGGGCATGTTCGGAGTGACGGTGCCGCAGGACCGGGGCGGCATGGGGCTCGGCCTGACCGAGGCGGTGATCCTGTGCGAGGAACTGGGCCGCTTCCTCGTCCCCGGTCCGCTGGTGCCCGTCCTGCTGACGGCTGGGCGGGTGCCCGGCGTCATGACCGGCGAGAGCGTGGTGGCGCTGCTGGACGAGCGGGACGGCGCCGCCGTCGTGGAGCATCTGCCCCGGGCGACCCACCTGCTCGTCATGGCCGACTCCGGTCTGTATCTGCACCCGGGGGACGAGGTGACCACCATGCCCGTGGACACCCCGCTGGACCCGCTCACCCCGGCGGCCGTGGTGACCGGCCGCCGGGGACCCGGCGAGCGGATCGGCACGGCCGGGGACGCCGCGCTCGACCGGGCCCGGGGGACCGTACTGACCGCGGCTCTCCAGACCGGGGTGGCGCGGGGCGCACTGGACCTGGCGGTGCGCTACGCCGGTGAGCGAGTGCAGTTCGGGCGGGCGATCGGCTCCTTCCAGGCGGTCAAGCATCTGCTGGCCGACGCGCTGGTGGCGGTGGACCTGGCCCGCGCGGCGGTGCTCGTCGCCGCGCTCACCCTGGACGATCCCGGGTGCGGCGACGCGTGCGAGGCCGTCGCGGCGGCCAAGGTGCTCGCCGACACCGCCGCCTGCGCGGGTGGCCGTACCTGTGTCCAGGTGCACGGCGGGATGGGCTTCACCTGGGAGGCGCTCGCCCATCTGTATCTCAAGCGGGCCTGGGTCCAGGAGACCGCCTTCGGGACGGCGGACGAGCACGCCGACCTGTTGGCCCGGACACTGTGACGCGGCCACGGGGCGCCGCGCGGGGTGGCGAGACCGCCACCAACGACCTTGACGAATGTATATAATATATATAACATCGCCTCGTGAACGCCGAGGAAAGTGTCGCGGAGAGTGCCGAGGCGGTGCGCCCGCAGCAGTCGCTGCGTGGGCGCACCATCGTGATGTCCGGTGGGAGCAGAGGCATCGGCCTGGCGATTCTGCGCGCCGCGGCCCGCCGGGGAGCCAACGCGGTCATCCTCGCCCGGACCGAACGTCCCGACCCCCGGCTGCCCGGCACCATCGGTTCCGCCGTGGCCGAGATCGAGGCCGCGGGCGGTGCCGCCGTCGGGGTCGCGGGAGACGTCCGGTCGGCGCAGGACGTCTCCCGCGCCGTGGACATCGCCGTCGAGCGGTTCGGCGGTGTGGACGTGTGCATCAACAACGCGGGCGTCATCAGCAAGAGCGGCACCCTGGACCTGCCGATGAAACGCTTCGACCTCATGCACCAGGTCAATGTCCGGGGCGCCTTCGCGCTGACCCAGGCGTGCCTGCCTCACCTGCGACGCTCCGGACACGGCCACATCCTGACCCTGTCGCCGCCCCTGAACCTCGCACCGAGATGGCTGGGCCCCTTTCCCGCCTACACCGCCTCCAAGTACGCGATGACCCTGCTCACTCTGGGCTGGGCGGCCGAATTCGCGGACGACGGCATCGCGGCCAACTGCCTGTGGCCGCAGACCCGGATCGCCACCGCCGTGGTCCGCAACCTGCTTGGCGGCGAGGAGGCGATGGCGCGCGCCCGGCAGCCGGAGATCATGGCGGACGCCGCGGTGGAGGTGCTGGCACACCCCCCGCGAACCCTGACCGGGCGCACTCTCCTCGACGTGGAGGTGCTGGCCGCGGCCGGCGTCACCGACCTCGCCCGCTACGGCGGCGGCACGGACCCCACCCTGGACCTGTACGTGGACCCGCCCGAGCCCGATGCCGCGCCGGGCCGGGGCGCCGCCGACGGGCCGCGCGGATGACCGCCCGCGCCGCCCGCTCCGGTCGCCCGGCGCCCGTGCTCCGCCGGGCCGTACCGACCGAGACGGGACGGGAGGGCCGACATGGCTGAGCACCGCGACAGCGGGCCCGGTGACGACGGGGAGCCACAGGTGCGGGTCGAACGGCAGGGGCCGGTACTGCTCCTGACCCTCCATCGCCCCGAGCGGCTCAACGCCTTCACCCCGCGGATGGGCGCGGAGCTGCTGGCCGCGCTCGACGACGCCGACGCCGACGACGGCGTCCGCGCCGTACTGATCACCGGCAGCGGCCGGGCCTTCTGCGCCGGCGCCGATCTCGCCTCGGGCGGGTCCCGTTTCGCCTATCCCGACCCGGCTGGTCACCGTGACCTCGGAGGCCGGATCTCGCTGCGCGTCTTCGAGTCCCTCACACCGGTGGTCGTCGCCTTCAACGGCCCTGCCATCGGCGCCGGCATCACGATGATGCTCGCCGCCGATGTACGGCTGGCCTCGTCCGAGGCGACGTTCGGCTTTGTCTTCGCACGGCGCGGCATCGTCCTGGAGGCCGCGTCGAGTTGGTTCCTGCCCCGCATCGTCGGCGTCGGCCGGGCGCTGGAGTGGGTGAGCACCGGACGGCTCATCGACGCTGCCGAGGCGCACACCGCGGGCCTGATCACGGCCGTCCACCCGCCGGACGCACTGGGCAGCGCGGCGATGTCGCTGGCCCGGCAGATCGCGGACACCTCCGCGCCGGTCTCGGTGGCTCTGAACCGGCAGTTGCTGTGGCAGATGCTGGGCGCGGACCATCCCATGACGGCGCACCGGCTGGACTCCAGGGCCCTCGCTTCCAGGGGCGCCTCCGCCGATGTCCGCGAGGGAATCGCCGCGTTCCTGGAGAAGCGGGCGCCGCGGTTCCCCGACCGGGTCTCCGACGGCCTGCCGGACTTCTACCCATGGCGCTGGTCACCGCCGTTCGCGCCCGAGGATTAGCAGTGGGCGGTGCGTTCCCAGGCGGTTGCCGGGGCCGGATCGGGTGGGGAAGGGGGCGCTCCGGTGCCGCACCACGTATCAGCACGGGACCGGCCGACCCACTACGCCCGGTCCTGTCCGTCACGCACCACGGGAGGGCGGCGGCCTGCCGGGCCGCGGATCGCCGGGTGAGCTGTGGCCGAGCCACGCCATGAGCCACGCCACGAGTCATGCCACGAGTCATGCCACGAGCCGTGGCCGAGCCATGCCACGGCGCCGAACATCTGCTTCCCGCTCCCGGCTCCCTGCTCCCCGCACCACCCCGCCCGGTCACGACCGCTCAGGCGTCCCCGTGAACGTGTCGATCAGCGCGGTCGCCCGCTCGGTGACGACGGCCGATGCGATCGTCCTCGCCTCGTCGGCCAGTGTCACCTCCGCCGGGGAGTCCCACGACCCGCGGACGAGCCGCTTGGCCTCGGCCAGCGCGAACGGGGGCCGCGTGGCGAGACACCGGGCGATCTCCAGGGCCCGCGCCGCCCCGTCGCCGTCGTCCACGACCTCGGTGACCAGCCCCCACGAGAGCGCCTCGGAGGCGGTGAGGGTGCGTCCGGTGAGGGCGAGTTCCAGCGCCCGCTGCTGCCCGACGGCCCGGGGCAGCAGCACGGAGGCCCCGCAGTCCGGGGTGAGCCCCATGGCGGCATAGGCCATCAGGAACTTGGTGGACCGTTCGGCCACGATCACGTCGGCGCTCAGCATCACGGCGATCCCCGCACCGGCGACGGCCCCCTGTACGGCGGCCACCACCGGCTTGGGCAACTCCCGCAGCCGGTGCAGGGCTTCGCCGAGGCAGGTCGCTAGTTCGTGGATGTGGGCGCCGCGGTCCCGCGCCCGTGCGACGGAACGCACATCGCCACCGGCGCAGAACCGTCCGCCCCGCCCGGTGAGACAGACGGCGAGGACGTCCTCGTCCGCGGCCTCGCGGACCGCCGCCGCGAAGGCCCGAGCGGTGGCCAGGTCGAACGCGTTGGCCGACTTGGGCCGCTCCAGCGTGAGCCGGGCCACCGGCCCCTCGGCCAGGTAGGACACTTCGCCGCCCGGTGCGTTGTCGGTCATGGCTCCTCAGCTCCCGCGATCGTCGTCGGTGAGGTGGTGACAGGGGGTACGGGGGACAGTGAGGCAGGTGCTCGGTGCGGGCGGCACGCGCACGAGCGGGGCTCGCCGCGCGGGCGCAGGCCGGCGAGAGCGGATCGCGGGCCTGCGCCCCGGGCGGGCGGGAAGCTCCCCCGCCCTCCTGCGGTGCCCCCGAAGGGGTGGACGACGCGCCGCCGGTGCACAGCCCCGGTGGCATGCCGGCCGGTGGTCAGCTACGGCCCGCCGGAACGAGGACGGGACTGTCGGCCGTACCGGCGCCCCGCTGGGCGGTGCTCACGAAGAGGCTCTCGGCGACCGACGCCATCGCGGCGTGGCCGCTGTCGGACGGATGGATGTGATCGCCGCTGTCGTAGGCGGGCAGCAGCCGCGACGGGTCGGCCGGGTCGCGCAGCGCGGCGTCGAAGTCGGCCACCTTGTCGAAGCCTCCGGGCTTGCCGGCGCTCGACCGGAGCCAGCGGTTGACGTCGTCCCGCTTCTGCTGGTTGAGGGGGATGTCGTAGAAGGAGCCCCCGACGGGGAGCAGGGTGGCGCCGTACACGGTCACCCCGCGCTGGTGCGCACGGTCGATGAGCTGCTGGTACCCGGCGATGATCTCGTCCGCGGTGACATGCTCGCCGGGATCGAGCAGATTCGGCAGGGCGATGTCGTTGATGCCGATCTGGACCAGTACGTAGCGGGTGGCGGGCTTGGACAGGACGTCCCGGTCGAACCGGTCCAGGGCGCGTGGCCCGATGCGGTCGTGCAGCAGCCGGCCGCCGCCTATGCCGGCGTTGGTGACGGCGAGATGGCTCGTCGAGGGCCGCGCGGCGAGCCCGGTGGCCAGCCGGTCGGGATAGCGGCGGTTGGCGTCGGGGGTCGACCCGGTGCCGTCGGTGATCGAGTCGCCGAAGGTGACCAGACCGGACTTGGCGGGACTCATGACCTCGACGTCGGTGAGGAAGTACCAGCTCGACACCGTCCGGCCGACCGGCAGCGACGCGGAGCCCGTGTGATTGCCCGAGGTCGAGACATAGGAGGTCTGCGCGGCCTCCAGATGCTGGGTCGGCACGCCCGTCGGCTGCGGGAGGAAGAGGTCGACGGCCATGTCACGCTCGGCGGTGAGGGCGAGCGGTACCGGGTCGGAGGTGATCTCGGCACCCGGTGCGAGGGTCACCGACTGCCGGCCCATGAAGGTCAACTGCCGGACCGAGGAGGTGTCCACGGCCGCCCCCGTGGTGCGGCGGGCGATGGTGGCTCCGCCGAGGGTCAGCGGCCGGTCTCCGAAGAGGTTCGACAGCCGGACGCGGACGGCCGTCCCGCTGGTGTGCGGGCGTACGACCTGCCGCAGTGTCTCGTTGCGCAGCGGCGCGGCCGGGGGGAAGCCGGGAATGCCGGTGTCGCCCGGCTGCGGGCTCGCCGTCCAGGCGCTGACCCACCCGACGTTCAGGGACTGCGGTGCCTCGGCGGCCCCGGCCGGGCTGACCACCCCGAGGAGCAGGGCGGTGGCCAGGGTGAACAGAGCCGCTGTGCGCCGCCACATGTGTGGCGCCGTATCGGTCATGATCCGGTCCTCTCTTGACGTGATCTTCTGGCGGTTCGGGGCGCGAGCCCCCACGATCAGCTGCCAAGTGGCGAGCGACGGGAGACGAAGGGCAGACGCGGAGCCGCTCGACACGGCGCCGGACGGAACGGGCCCGCCGCGACACGGTGAGGACACACACATGCCGTGCGGACCACGGTGAGCGGCTGTGTCGTCCCTGACCGCTGCTCGCCGGGGCCCGCCGGGGGACCGGTTCATCGGGCGCAACCCCTTTGTGTATAGCCACGGGTCCCGTCTTTGGCCACCCCTCGGTCCCAATCAATCGTTCGGCAATTTCCTGAGGTACACAGTCCACCTGCGGCGGTTGGTGCCCGCATGTTGACTAACGATTGTTCGGCACGGAACCATCGGGAAGCCGACCGCGAGCACAGGGGGCGGGCCCAGGGCGGCCCGTCGGCCGAGCCAGGAGGGCGCCGTATGCGTGTGTTCCAGCTGACGGAGTACCGGGGGCCCGCCGGACTTGAGCAGGCCGATGTCCCGGCACCGGTGCCGGGACCGGACGGAGTGCTCGTGGGAGTACGGGCGATCGGCGTGAACTTCCCCGACCTGCTCCTGACCAAGGGGGAGTACCAGTACCGGCCCGACCTGCCCGTCGTGCCCGGCTGCGAGGTCGCCGGCGTGGTCCTCCAGGCTCCGGCCGACTCGGTCTGGACACCCGGGGACAGGGTCGCCGGGTTCGTCCGGGAGGGCGGTTTCGCCGAGCGGGCGGTGCTGCCGCCGACCTCGATCGTGCCGATACCCGACGCCATGGACTTCGCAACGGCCGCCGCCATGGTCGTCAACTACCACACCGTCCATTTCGCCCTGGTCCGTCGGGGGCAGGTCCGGCCGGGCGAGTCCGTGCTCGTGATGGGAGCGGGAGGCGGCATCGGCACCGCGGCGGTCCAGGTCGCCCTCGGGCTCGGCGCGTCGGTCGTCGCGGGCGTCGCCGACGAGGGCCAGACGGCGATCGCGCGGGCCGCCGGTGCGACCGAAGTGATCGTGCTCGGTCCCGACTTCGCGCGCCGGGTCCGGGAACTGACCGGCGGACGGGGGGTGGACGCGGTCGTCGATCCGCTGGGCGACTGGCTGTTCGGCGAGGCCCTTCGGGCGCTCGCCCCGGAGGGCAGGCTGCTCGTCGTCGGTTTCGCCGCGGGCCGGATACCCGAGGTGCGGGTGAACCGGCTGCTGCTGCGCAATGTGTCGGTGACCGGGGTCGCCTTCGGAGCCTTCCTGGAGCGGGCGCCCGGCCTGATGGCGGAGCAGGCCCGGTCCCTCGACCGGATGGTGGCCGACGGCACGGTACGACCGCGGATCGGCGCCCGGTTCCGGTTCGAGGACCTGCCCGAGGCGCTCGGCCGCCTTGACCGGGGGCTGGTCCCGGGCAAGGGCGTCGTGGTGCTCTGACCCAGTCGAAGGAGACCCGATGGAATCCACCGCGCCCTGGCGCAGGCTCTACCCGCCCCCGGTCGGCCCCGATCTGGCCGGGGCCCATCCCACCATGCTGTCCGCCTGGCACGAGCAGGTCCGCCGGCGCCCGGACGCGCCGGCGGTGTACTACTTCGACACCGTGCTCACCTACGCCGTCCTCGACCACGCGGCACAGGCGCTGGCGTGCTGGCTGCGGGAGCGCGGTGTCCGGCCGGGCGACCGGGTGGCGCTGTACCTCCAGAACGACCCGCAGTGGCCGGCCGCCATGCTGGCCGCGTGGAAGGCGGGCGCCGTGCCGGTCGCGGTGAACCCGATGCTGCGTCACGAGGAGCTGACCCACCAGCTCGTGGACTCCGGCGCGGTCGCGCTGATCTGCCTGGACACCCTCTACGGCGAGGTGGCGCGGGAGGTGGTGCCGCACACGGCGGTGCGGCATGTGCTCGTCACCCATGCGCTGGACCTGGCACCCGGCACCCGCCTCCCCGACGCCGTGGCCCGCCATGTCCCCGCCGTGCGTGGCACCTGGGACGGTGTCGCCGACTGGCAGGACGTCGTGGCCCGTCACGACGCCGGCCCGTCCCGGCCCGCCGTCGCCCCTCCCGGGCCGCGCGACGTGGGGATGCTGACCTACACCTCCGGGACGACCGGGCGGGCCAAGGGGGCGATGAACCTCCAGTCGGCCATGGTCCACAGCGCGACCGTCTACGGCGCCTGGTGGGACCTGCGGCCGGAGCGGGACGTCATCCTGTGTCTCGCGCCCGTGTTCCACATCACCGGCGCGATCGCGGGACTCGGGGCGGGCATCGTCACGGGTGTCCCCGTGGTCCTGCTGCACCGCTTCGACGCCGGGACCACGCTGTCGGCCGTGCAGCGCCGGCGTGCCACCTTCACCGTCGCCGCCGCCACCGCCTACCTCGCGCTGAGCGAGCATCCGGAGCTGGACCGCTACGACGTGCGCTCGCTGACCAAGACACTCTCCGGCGGCGCCCCGGTGAGCCCGGCCCTGGTGGCGAAGGTGCGGGACGCCACCGGCTGGACCGTGCACGGGGTCTACGGGATGACCGAGACCACCTCACCCACCCATCTCGGTCCGCCCGGTGTGGAGCCGCCCCTGGACGAGGACTCCGGCGCGCTCGCCGTGGGCGTCCCCGTGCCGGGCTGCGGGGTGCGCATCGTGGACCCCGTCGACGGCCGGACCCTGCCGGCGGGGCAGCCGGGCGAGATCATGGTCTCGGGACCGATGGTGGTGCCCGGGTACTGGCGGCTGCCGCAGGAGTCGGCCCGCGCGGTCGAGGACGGCTGGCTGCACACCGGCGACATCGGCAAGGAGACCGAGGACGGCTGGCTGTTCGTCGTGGACCGGCTGAAGGACCTGATCAACGCCGGCGGCTACAAGATCTTCCCGCGGGACGTCGAGGACGTGCTCCAGCGGCATCCCGCCGTACGCGAGGCGGCGGTGGTCGGTGTGCCGCACGCGTACCGGGGCGAGACGGTGAAGGCGTTCGTCTCCCTGGTGCGCGGCCGGACGGCGACCCCCGCGGAGCTGATCGGGTTCTGCCGGGAGAGAATGGCGGCCTACAAGTACCCACGCGAGGTCGAGATCGTCGCCGAACTGCCGAGGAACACCAGCGGAAAGGTGCTCAGACGGCAGTTGCGCGAGCGATGACGGCCGTTGCAGGACCGGGAGGACGTGTCCGGATGACGGAACGCCGTCGCACCAGGGCGCAGGGCGGGGTCAAGGACACCATCCTCGACGCCGCGGTCGACAACTTCCAGCGGCTCGGATACCACGGCACGTCCATGCGGGACATCGCCCGGGACGCAGGCATCACCGTCGCCTCGATCTACCACCACTTCCCCTCCAAACAGCGGATCCTCCAGGACATCATGGTCCGGGTGCTCAGCGATGTGATCTCCTTGACCCGCAACGCCCTGATGCGGGCCGGCACCGATCCGAGCGGCCAGCTCGGAGCGGTGACGCACGCCTGGGCCCTGTTCCACACCAGCCGTCGTGCCGAGGCGCTGATCGGCGCCTCGGAACTGCGGAGCCTGGACGAGGTGGGCCTGCGGCTGGTGGTCGCGCTCCGCGACGAGCAGGAGCGCATGTTCCGGGACATCGTCGAACGGGGCGCGGCCGAGGGCGAGTTCCTGACGCCCTACCCGCAGGAGGCGGTGCGCGCGATCCTCGCGATGGGCTCGTCGATCGCCTCGTGGTACCGGCCGGACGGCGGGGTGAGCCCCGCACGGATGGCCGAGCGGTACGCCGCCCTGGCCCTGGGCACGGTGGGCTCCGTACGGGCCGTCCAGCCGACCTGACCGGCGGGACGCACCCGCCCGGATCGTCCCGCCCGACGCTTCGTCTCCTAGTGACTGTTCGGTCGGTCGTGCACGCTCATTGTCCCTGGGCGTGCCACTGCCTAAGCTGATGCCGAACGCTCGTTTGGTAAAGGAGTGTGGTTGCGTGGTGGAGTTCAGGCTTGGCGCGCTGCGCCGCTGGCTCGACGCAAATGTGGACGGCGGTGCCGGTGAACTGTCCGTCACGCCGATCGCGGGCGGCCGGTCGAATCCGACGTACGAGGTGACCGACGGCCGGAGTTTCTGGGTCCTGCGCCGCCCGCCGTTCGGTCATGTCCTGCCCAGCGCCCACGACATGGGGCGTGAGTTCCGGGTGCAGGCGGCCCTGCGCGACAGCGGTGTCCCGGTGCCGCGGCTGGTCGGGCTGTGCCTGGACGAGAGCATCGTCGGCGCCCCGTTCTATGTCATGGACCGGCTCGACGGCATCACCCTGCGCGGCCGGGACGACGCCGCCCGGCTCACCCCCGTCCAGCGCGCCCGGCTGGCGGACCGTATGGTCGACACTCTGGTGCGGCTCCACGAGGTGGACCCCGGCGCGATCGGCCTCGCTGGCTGGGGGCGTCCCGACGGTTACCTCGAACGCCAGCTCCGGCGCTGGAGCGACCAGTGGACGGCGTCCCGGACCCGGCCGCGGCCCCAGGTCGACACCCTGCTGCGGCGGCTCACCCAGACCCTGCCGCGGGACCGTCACCCGGGCATCGTCCACGGCGACTTCAAGCTCGACAACATGCTCCTGGACCGCGCCGACCCCGCCCGTGTCCTGGGCGTCCTGGACTGGGAAATGTCCACCCTCGGCGACACCCTCAGCGACCTCGGGATCCTGTGCTCCTTCTGGGACGAGGCAGGGGAACTCCCCAACCCGATCTCGGCCGGCGCCACCGCCCTGGACGGCTTCCCCGGCCGGTGGTACGTGGTGGAGCGGTACGGTGCCGCCCGGGGCATCGACATCACCGATCTCGACTGGTACCTGGTCTTCGCCGACTTCAAGATCGCGGTCATCCTCGAAGGCATTCACGCCCGGCACCTCCAGGGCCACACCAGCGGGGCGCGGTTCGAGGGACTGGACGCGGTGGTGGACGCGCTGCTCGACCGGGCGCTCGCGCGCGCCGCGGACTCCTCGGTCGCCGGACTGCGGAGCTGAGGCGCCGTGGAGCACCTCTCCGCCCGCGGGACCCTGCCCGTCACGCCGGACGCCGACACCCTCGACCTGCGCCCCTCCGCCCGCGCCCAGCGCCTGCGTGAGACGCTCGCCGACTTCCTGCACACCCATGTCCTGCCCGCCGAGCGAGACTACGAGGAGTACCGCGCGCGGCACGGACCGGACGACCACAGCGTCCCCCCGGTGGTCGAGGAACTGAAGGCGCGGGCACGTGAGCGGGGCCTGTGGAACCTCTTCCTGCCGGACGTGTCCGGCCTGAGCCGGCTGGACTACGCGGGACTCGCGGAGATCACCGGCTGGAGCCCGCACCTCGCGCCCGAGGCCACCAACGGACAGGCCCCCGACTCCGGCAACATGGAACTGCTGCATCTGTTCGGGACCGCCGAACAGAAACAGCGGTGGCTCCAACCCCTGCTCGCCGGCGAGATCCGCTCCGCCTTCTCCATGACCGAGAAGGACGTGGCCAGCTCCGACGCCACCAACATCCGCACCCGGATCGAACGGGACGGGGACGAGTACGTCGTCAACGGCCGCAAATGGTGGACCACCGGCGTGGCCAACCCCCGCTGCGAGCTGCTGATCGTCATGGGAGTCACGGACCCGGCCGCGGCCCGGCACCGCCGGCAGTCCATGATCCTGGTCCCCACCGGCACACCCGGTGTCACGGTGGTCCGGGACCTGCCGGTCTTCGGCCGCCACGACCAGCACGGCCACGGCGAGGTGGTGTACGACGACGTCCGGGTACCGGCGGCCGGTCTGCTCGGCGCGGAGGGCGATGGATTCGCCATGGCCCAGGCCCGGCTCGGCCCCGGCCGGATCCACCACTGCATGCGGGCCCTCGGCGCCGCGGAGCGCGCGCTCGCCCTGATGACGGCGCGGGCCCGGTCCAGGATCGCCTTCGGCCGGCCGCTGGCCGACCAGGGCGTGGTGCGGGAGCGGATCGCCGAGTCCCGGATCGCCATCGACCAGGCCCGGCTGCTGTGCCAGCTCGCGGCCAGGACCATCGATCTGCACGGTGACCGGGCGGCGGCCGTCCAGGTGTCCGCGGCCAAGGTGGCCGTGCCCCGGGTCGCCCTCGATGTCATCGACCGCGCCATCCAGGTGTACGGCGGGGCCGGTGTCAGTGATGATGTCCCGCTCGCCGCCATGTACGGCTGGCACCGCGCCCTGCGCATCCTGGACGGCCCCGACGAGGTGCATCTGCGGGCCGTGGCCAAGGCCGAATTGCGTCGGATCACGGACCGCCCATGACGCGCTGATCCCCCGCCCGCACCGGGCGCGGGGGATGTGCGTACCCCCGTGCCCGGACAGGTGCGCGGGGCGACTCCACCTGCCCTCCCGGCGGGTGGAGCGCTGTGGCGTGCGCCGGCGTTCGCGCAGGTGGCGGGGCATGCCGGGGTGCGTGAACGGCGCCCGGACCCAGCTCCCCGCAGGGGAAAAGTTTCAGTGACACTTTGTCTGGACAGCCGACGGACCGTATGGTCTGCTGGCGGCATGTCAGCAGACGCTGTGGTTGGCGAGATCCAGCGGTTCATGCGAGTGGCTGTGATAGGAGCCGGGTTCTCCGGCATCGCCATGGGTGTGCGGTTGCTCCGTGAAGGAGTCCAGGACTTCGCGATCTTCGAACGGGATACCGAAGTCGGTGGTGTGTGGCGGGACAACACCTATCCCGGGGTCGGGGTGGACACCCCGTCGAAGCTCTACTCGCTGTCCACCGACCCCTATCCGGACTGGGCGCGGCTCTTCGCGAAGGGCGATCAGCTCCTCGCGTACACCCGGGAGGTGGTGGCGCGGCACCGGCTGCTTCCCCATCTCCGGTTCGGCCACGCCGTCGAGGACGCGCGGTGGGACCCGGACGAGGGGATGTGGGTGCTCACCACCTCCCGCGGGGTGTATCGCGCGCGCTTCCTGATCAGCGCGGCGGGCGCGGTGGCGGACCCGAGCGTCCCGGACGTGCCGGGGCTGGCGGACTTCCCGGGGGTGCGTTTCCACTCGGCCCGCTGGGACCACGACCACGACCTGCGGGGCCGCCGGGTCGCCGTGATCGGCACGGGCGCGTCCGCGGTCCAGTTCGTCCCTCTCATCCAGCCACTCGTGGCGGAACTGCATGTCGTGCAGCGCACGGCGGCCTGGGTGATGCCCAAGGCGGACCACGCGATCCCGGAACGGACCCGGCGCCGACTGCGCCGCAGGCCCGCCCTCATGGCGGCCGAGCGGCTGCTGTACTACGCCATCACCGAGGCGGTCGCCGCCGGGCGCCGGGTCCGGGTGATCCGCGCCCAGTTCGAGAAGGTGTGTCTCAAGCACCTGGACGCGCAGGTGCCCGACCCGGAGCTGCGCCGCAGACTCCGCCCGGACTTCGAGTACATGTGCAAGCGCCCGCTGATCTCCAACGATTATCTGCCGGCCCTGGGCAGCCCCAATGTGACCCTGCACACCGGGGGACTGGTGGAGGTGCGCGGCTCCACCGTGATCGCCGGTGACGGCGGCAAGGCCGAGGTCGACACCGTCATCCTCAACACCGGGTTCGACATCGGCATCACCAGCCCGATCGCCCGGCGCATCCACGGCGCGCACGGCGTCTCCCTGGCCGGGTACTGGGCCGACGATCCACGCGGCTACAAGGGAGTGACCGTACCGGGCTTCCCCAACCTCTTCCTGATGCAGGGGCCGAACGCGACCAGCGGTGTCAGTTCGGCGCTGATGTTCGGCGAGGCCCAGGCCGGCTACATCGCCGACGCCCTGCGACGGTTCGCCAGGAACGACATCGCGACGGTCCATGTGCGCCCGGACCGCGAGCGGGAGTGGACCCGCCGGGTGCGCAAGATGTCCGCGCGCACCACCTACGAGGTGGGCGGCTGCCGCAGCTACTACCTCAACCGCAAGGGCGAGAACGTGGTCATGTGGCCCGCCTGGACCGCGGGATACCAACTGCGCACCCGGCGCTTCGACCCGCGTGCCTACGATCTGACCCACGCGTCCGGCGACGGCCGGCCGGCCCGGCGGGAGACATCATGAGAATCCCGCTGCGCGCCCGGCTGCTGACCGCGCCCCAGCGCAGGTCGGCCGCGTACCGCATCGAGGGCAGGACGCCGCAGGAGATCCCCGCGCTGCGGCGCCGGCTCACGGTTCCCGAGCGCGGTCCGGCGACCCTGCTGACGGGACGGCCCCCCAGGTCGGTGCGGGTCGACTGGATCGAGGCGGACCTGCCCGGCAGAAGGCTGCGGGTACGCCGCTACCGCCCCCTGCGGGAGACGACGGCACCCAGGCCCCTGCTGGTCGACTTCCACGGCGGCGGCTTCGTCATCGGCGCCCCCGGCCTGAAGGACTGGTTCAACGGAGCCCTCGCCGCGCGACTGGACGCCGTCCTGGTCTCCGTCGACTACCGGCTCGCTCCCGAGCACCGGTTCCCCGCCGCCTACGACGACGCCGTCGACGCGCTGCGCTGGGCCGCCCGCGGCGCACCGCGGTGGGGCGCCGACCCCGGGCGGACGGCCGTCCTCGGGGACAGCGCGGGAGCCAATCTGGCCGCGGGAGCCGCGCTGGAATCGGCCGGCGGCGACGGTCCGCCGCTGCGGGCCCAGGTCCTGCTCTACCCCGCCGTCGACCTCGTCGGCGACTACCCGTCGGCGACCGAGCACGCGCACTCCCTCATGCTCACCACCGCCGAGTCCGAGACCTTCCTCGCGCACTACCTGGACCACCGCGACCGGGCGGACGCACGGGCCTCGCCGCTGCTCGCGGCCGATCACCGCGGCCTGCCCCCGGCCGTGATCATCGCGGCGGAGCACGATCCGCTGCGGGACCAGAGCGCCGCCTACGCCGAGGTGCTCCGGGCGGCCGGAGTGCCGGTGCGGCAGACCACGTACGCGGGCGCCGCGCACGGTTTCCTGTCCGCTCCCGGACTGTTCCCGACCGCGGTGCACGCCCTGACCGAGGTGACGGACTCGCTGCGCCGGCTGCTGCCGGCCGCGGCCGGCCCGCCGGCGGACGCCGATCACTCCCGGGGCCCAGGGCCGGCCGGCTGACACACTGCCGCTGACGCTGCCGTCCCGACCGGTGTGAGGCAACCGATGAATGGGTCTGATCGCATGAGTGCCGAACGACGCCCGAGCGTACGCGAGGAGCAGAAGAGGCTCACCCGGGAGCGACTGCTCGACGCCGCCGTCGAGGTGTTCTCCCGGCGATCGGCCATGGAGGTCAACATGGACGACCTCGCGAAGGCCGCCGGAGTGGCCCGGGCCACCGTGTACACCCACTTCACCAGGAAGACCGAGGTGGTGGTGGCCCTGGCGCAACGGCAGTACGAGCTGGCCGACGAGGTGTACGCCGAACTCGCGGCGGTGCCGGACTGGACCCGTTCCGCGCTGCGCACTTGGCTCGAAGGCGTGGAGGCCCGCTGGCGGGAGCAGGCCGACTGCGTCAGGGCGCTCACCATGGCGGGTCCGGCACTGGCCTCGGGCGGCACCGTCGAAGCACATGAGCGCTACCTGAGCAGGCTCGCGGACGACCGCCGCCGCTGGCGGAAGGTGCCCCCGGCGGAAGCGCGGCAACGGGTGCTGATGGCGCTGGGCCAGATCGAGTCGTTCTTCTCGGCGTTGATCGTCGCCGACTGGAAGCCGGCCCTGGAGGACCCGCTCGACCTCGTCACCGATGTCGTCTGTCATCTGCTCGCACCGGCCCTCGCCGAGGAGCCGGGGTAACGAAGGGGCCGTACCGGGCCCACACACGGAAGGCGAACACCATGCGTGCCGCGATCTACCACCGTGGGCGATTCACCGTCGACGACTTCCCGCTGCCGCCGCTGTCCGCGGGACAGATGCGGGTGCGCCCCCTGGCCAACGGAATCTGCGGCACCGACCTGTCGGCACGGGCGCACACCGAGGACTTCCTCGCCGCCGCCGGGGAGACCGGGCAGGAGATGTACCGGTTCGACCCCGGGCGCCCGCTGGTGCTCGGCCACGAGTTCACCGCCGAGGTCACCGAACTGGGTCCCGGCGTCGAGGAGTTCCGTGTCGGGCAGACCCTGTTCGTGCTGCCCGCCGTCCTGGACGACCAGGGAGCCCTGCACGGCCTCGGCTTCGACAACGACTACCCGGGCGGCATGAGCACCGAAGCCATCGTGATGGGCATGATGCATGTGCCGCTGGACGGCGTCGACCCGGTGCTCGCGGCCACCCTGGAACCGGTCGCCACCGGCGTCAACGGCGCCCGGGGGACCGGGCTGGAAGAGGGCGGAGCGGCGCTGGTGACCGGTGCGGGCCCGGTCGGCCTGGGCGCGGTCGTCGAGTTCGCCGCCCGTGGGGCGGGCGTGATCGTGGTCTCCGACCCCTCGGCGAAGCGGCGCGAGATCGCCCTGGCCTACGGTGCCACCGCGGCCGTGGACCCACGGGAGACCGATCCCGTCCAGCTGTGGCGGGAACTGGCACCCCTGGGCGCCCGCCTTCATCTGGTGGAGGCGTCGGGCGCCACCGGGGTGCTCGCCGGCCTGCTGTCCGCCGTCCCGCCGCACTCGGTCATCGCCGTGGTCGGCGGCGGAACCGAACCGGAGACCTTCCGCCCGATCGCGGCGGTCATGCAGAACCTCACCGTCCGCTGCATCTCCGGCCCCGCCCACGGCGAACCGCGCTACGAAGCCGTCTGGCGGGCCTACGAACACCTGCGGGAGGGCCGCTACGACCCCGCGCTCATGGTGACCGCCTGCACCGGTCTGGCCGGTGCGCAAAAGGCGTTCGACGCGCTGCGCCCGCAGGGCGCCGTCACCGAACACGTCAAGATCCTCGTCCTGCCGGACCTGGACACCGACGAACTGCTGACCCCGCACCAGGCCGGGCTCGGCCTTCCGGCCGTACCGCGCCACGTATGACCCCCCGGGCGGCCTCCTGCGCGTGAACGGACGCCCCGGCATCGGACCAGCCCCACGGCGTGCCGGCAAGAAGCACCTCCACCCGTCGACGGGAGACACCGTGCTGACCGCAACTCAACGATTCGACAAGGGAACCGCCGTGATAACCGGGGCGGGCTCCGGCATCGGCGAAGGATTCGCGCGGCACCTCGCCGCGCTGGGCATGACGGTCGTGGTGGCCGACATCGACACCGGCCGGGCCCGGTCGGTGGCCGACAGCCTGACCGCCGACGGCGCCCGCGCGGACGCCCGGTTCGTCGATGTGACCGACGCGCGGTCCGTGGACGACCTGGCCGCCGCGGTGTTCGACCGGTACGGCAGTGTCGAGCTGCTGATCAACAACGCCGGGGTGGAGGACTCCGCGGGACTGTGGGACATCGGCGTCGAACGCTGGAACACGATCATGGCGATCAACGTCAACGGCGTCTTCCACGGCGTGCGTTCCTTCGTGCCACGCCTCGGCGCACAGGGCACCGAGGCGGTGATCGTCAATGTCTCCTCGGTCGCGAGCATGACGACCTCGCCCTTCCAGGCGCCGTACATCGCGAGCAAGCGGGCCATTCTCGCGCTGACCGAGTGCCTGCACCAGGAAGTGGCCCTGGCCGGGTTCCCCATCCAGGTCTCCGCGGTCCTGCCGG
The DNA here is from genome assembly GCF_042790455.1 of Streptomyces sp. NPDC056734. Classification (NCBI taxonomy): domain Bacteria; kingdom Bacillati; phylum Actinomycetota; class Actinomycetes; order Kitasatosporales; family Streptomycetaceae; genus Streptomyces; species Streptomyces sp. NPDC056734. The sequence goes on along the minus strand of NZ_JBHTZD010000013.1, from coordinate 186,211 downwards.
GCCCGGTCCGCAGCCGTCTCTTCGACGCCGTCCGCCGGGACACGCCGGCCGACGACGGCCTGGCCGGGCAGATGCTGACAGCACTGGAGAACATCCACGAGACCATCGCCCACGACGCCCTGGACGCCGCCCGGCAGATGCTGGAGTCGGTCGCGCGCGGTGACTTCTGGGTCTTCTCCGACGAACAGTACTGCCGGCCCCTGACCGAGAACCGTGCCCGGCAGTTGCACGAACTCAGCCCCCCACCCGACCCGGTGGCTGGCCTGGCGCAGCTGGGGGTCACGGCGGGACAGCCCGGCGGGGAGGAATGACGGTGCTGCGCTTCGACGAGCAGGTCGTGATCGTCACGGGCGCCGGCCGCGGAATCGGTGCCGCGCACGCCTCGCTCCTTGCCGCGCGCGGCGCCAGAGTCGTGGTCAACGACATCGGCTCCGCCATGGACGGGGCGGGCGCGGACCGTGCGCCGGCGGCCCGGCAGGCGGAGCGGATCGGCCTGGCGGGCGGCACCGCCGTGGACGACACGTCCGACATCGCCACACCCGACGGAGCCGAGGCCCTGATAGCCCGGGCGATCGACACCTTCGGACGGGTGGACGCCGTCGTGAACAACGCCGGGATCTACTGGACCGACACGTTCCCCGGCACCGACCCCGACGCACTGCGCCGGCAGCTCACCCTGCACATCGAGGGCGGCTTCCACGTCACCCGTGCCGCCTGGCCCCATCTGGCCGCCGCCGGCCACGGCCGCGTCGTCATGACCACCTCCAGCGCGGCACTGGGCTCCGCGGCCCACACCTCGTACGGCACGGCCAAGGCGGGGGTGATCGGCCTCGGGCGGGCCCTGGCGATGGCCGGCGCACCCCTCGGTATCAAGGTCAACATCGTGGCTCCGATGGCCATGACCAGGATGATGAACGCCCACACCGGCGAGGCCGAGGTGCCCGACGACCCCGGTCGGGACCCCTCGCTCGTGGCGCCGCTCGTCGCCGTCCTGTGCCACCGGGACTGCCCCTCGAACGGCGAGACGTACATCGGTGGCATGCGCCGGGTGACCCGGCTGTTCCTCGCGGAGACCCAGGGATACGTCCACCCCGGTCTCGACCTCACCCCCGAGGATCTGCTCGGGCACTGGGACACGATCAGCGACACCGGCCACCACGTTCTGTGCACCGACACCAAGTCCTGGTCGGACGCCAACACCCGGCACATCGCCGCCGCCCGCTCCGGGGCAGGATCGGGCCCGCGGTGACCGGCGGAACCGCGTTCGACGCAGTGGTCGTCGGGGCCGGGTTCAGCGGTCTCTATGCCCTGCACCGGCTGCGCCGGCTCGGACTGTCGGTGGTGTGCTTCGAGGCGGGTGAGGGGGCCGGGGGCACCTGGTTCTGGAACCGCTATCCCGGCGCACGGGTCGACATCGAGAGCATGCAGTACTCGTACTCCTTCGACGAGGGGCTCCAGCAGGAGTGGACCTGGCCGGAGCACTTCTCCGCGCAGCCGGACCTGGAGGCGTACGCCAACCATGTGGCCGACCGGTTCGGGCTGCGCGAGCACATCCGTTTCGGGACTCGGGTCACCGGGCTGCGGTTCGACGGGGAGCACGACCGCTGGCAGGTGCGGACCGAACGGGGAGCAGCGGTCACCGCGCGCTACGTCGTCGCCGCGACCGGCAGCCTGGACGCGCACAACGTCCCGGCCCTGCCCGGGCTCGACTCGTTCCGGGGCACCTGGTACCACACCGCGAGATGGCCGAAGGAAGGGGTCGATCTCAGCGGCAGACGGGTCGGCCTGATCGGCACCGGCTCGACCGGCATCCAGATCGCCCCCGTCGCCGCCGAGCGCGCCGCCCACCTCCATGTGTTCCAGCGCACCCCGGCCTTCAGCGTGCCCGCGGTGCAGCGGGCGCTGGATCCGGCGCACGAGAGGGAGTGGAAGGCGCACTACGCCGAGCGCCGGGCGGTGATGCGGGACAACCCCTCGGCGGTTTATCCGACCGTCCAGCGATTCGGTTCCGCCCTCGACCACACCCCGCGCGAACGCCAGGAGATCCTGGAACGGGCCTGGGCGGCGCGCAACGGGCTGCTGTTCCTCCAGGCGTTCACCGACACCATGGTGAACCCCGAGGCCAACGAGATCGTCGCCGAGTTCGTCCGCGGCAAGATACGGGGCATCGTCAGGGACCCCGAGGTGGCCGAACTGCTCTGCCCGAAGACCTACCCGGTGGGCGCGAAGCGCATCTGCATGGACACCGGGTACTACGAGACGTTCAACCGGGACAACGTCACTCTGGTCGATGTGCGCGCCCACCCCCTCACCGGGGTCACCCCGACGGGCCTGCGTACGGCCGCCGCCGAGTACGACCTCGACGTGATCGTCTTCGCCACCGGATTCGACGGGGTGACGGGGTCGTTCACCGCCCTGAACGCGGTCGGGGTGGACGGTGTCGCACTCCGGGAGAAGTGGGCCGGGGGGCCGACGTCGTTCCTCGGCATGCTGGTGGCCGGATTCCCGAACCTGTTCATGGTGCACGGTCCCGGCAGCCCGGGGGTGCTGGCGCAGATGATCACCGGCGGCGAGTGGCAGGTCGACTGGATCACCCGGTTCATCGCGCACATGGAGAGCGCGGGACACCGGCGGGTCGACACGACGACCCAGTGGGAGGAGCGCTGGCACGCGGAGGTGTCCGGCGCCGCCCGGCGCACCCTGCACCAGCGGGCCGACTCCTGGTACCTGGGCGCGAACATCCCCGGCAAGCCAAGGGTCTTCATGGTCTACGTCGGCGGCTTCGACCGGTACACCCGCCGCTGCGCCGAGCAGGTCGAGGCGGGCTACGAGGGCTTCGTGTTCGACGGGGCCGGTCATGGCTAATTTCTGTTACGGTACGTCACGTAATAGAAATCATGGAAAAGGGCGCATGCATGGGTACAGCCATGCCCGCGGGTCACCCGGACACCTTGTGGGTGACGCGATGACGGGCAAGTTGGAGGGCCGGGTCGCGATCGTCGTCGGCGGTGGCCAGATGACGGGAGAGACCACCGGGAACGGGCGGGCGGCCTGCCTCACCTACGCCCGCGAGGGCGCCCGGGTGCTCGTGGTCGACCGGGACGCCGACGCGGCGCAGGCGACGGTGGACCTGGTGCGGGCCGAGGGCGGTACGGCAGAGGCACATCGGGCCGACATCACCGGCGAGGACGACTGCCGGGGCATCCCGCAGGCCGCGACGGCGCTCTTCGGGCGGGTCGACGTGCTGCACAACAACGTCGGTTTCGTGCCGGCCGGGAACACGGAACGGCTGCCCCTGGCGCAGTGGCGGACCGGTCTCGACGTCAACCTCACCGGCATGTGGCTCACCTGCAAGTACGTACTGCCGATGCTGCGGCAGCAGGGGAGCGGAGCCCTGGTCAACATCTCCTCGCTGGCCGGTCTGCTGGCCGCCGGTGAGGCGATCGCCTACGCCACGGCCAAGACGGCGGTGATGTCCCTGACCCGCTCACTGGCCCTGGAGTACGCGCCGCACGGTGTACGGGTGAACTGCGTCGCTCCGGGCATGGTCGACACGCCCATGGGCGTCGACCAGATCGTCCGGGCGACCGGGGCCTCCCGCGCGGACGTGGTGGCGCAGCGGGTCACGATGATCCCGATGGGGCATCAGGGCACCAGCTGGGACGTGGCGAACGCCGCGTTGTTCCTGGCCAGCGACGACTCGGCGTTCATCACGGGCGCGGTGCTGGCCGTCGACGGCGGGACCTCCCTCGCCGCCGGCCGCTGGTGACTGGTCCGCTGCCGGGCGCCCGCGCGGTGCCCGTGACGAACGCACCGGCACGGTGGCACTGACACCCCCTCAAGCCGGCACCTCTCCGTCCGGGGCGGCCCGCCCCCGGGCAGCCCCGGGCCCTTGTGAAGAAAGCGAATCCGATGACGACAAGTGACCTGGACCGCGGGATCGAGCAGGCCCGGGACATGATCCCGGAGTCGGTCTGGGCAGCGTCCGCCAGCGTGCCCGAGGGCGTTTTCGCCCCGGGCCTCGCGGAACTTGCGATGACGAATGTGTACGGCCGTCTGTGGGGGAGGGAAGGACTCGACCGGCGCTCGCGCAGCCTGGTGACGCTGGGCCTGCTGATCGCGCTGCGCGCCGGCGACGAGCTGAGGATCAACTTACTGATGGCACTGCGGAACGGGCTCACCCGCGAAGAGCTGGAGGAGGTCATCTACCACGCGACCGGGTACGCCGGTTTCCCCGCCGCCGTGCACGCCGCCCGGATCGCCACCGACGTACTCGGCGCGGACGGGACCACCGCCCCGGCGAAGGAGCCGGGCTCACCCGTCCCGGCGGACCGGACTGCCCCCGGCGCGCCGCACGCCTCCCACACCACCCCCACAGACCCTCCGCGCACCCCCCGCGCCACCCCGCGACAGTGAAGGACCCTCATATGTTCGCCCTGGACGCCCAGCTCATGGAAGCGGTGCGGGCCGCGATGGCCGCCGCCGGCTCCGCCCGCCCCGAGCCGGCACCGCGCGATGACTGGAAGGCGCGACGCACCAACTCCGAGCGCGCGTGGACCGCGCTCGGCGGCGTGCTGCCCCGGCACCCCGAAGTCGTCCGCACCGACCACGAGTTCGTCTCCTACGACGGAGCCAAGGTTCTCGCCCGCTGGTACACCCCGCCCGGACCGGCCGCGGACCGGCCGGGACCGGCCGCCGTCTACGTCCATGGCGGCGGCATGATCGCCGGCTCGGTCGACCTGCACGACCCGGTGATCGCCGCCTACGCCGCCGACAGCGGCGTACCCCTGCTGGCCGTCGACTACCGCCTCGCCCCCGAACACCCCCACCCGACCCCGGTGGAGGACACCTACGCGGCACTCGGCTGGCTCGTCGGACGCGCCGAGGAACTCGGCGTCGACCGCGCCCGTATCGCCCTGTTCGGCGAGAGCGCCGGTGGCGGTCTGGCGGCCGGAGCCGCCCTCATGGCCCGTGAGTGGAAAGTGCCCGTCGCCCGGCAGATCCTCGTCTACCCCATGCTCGACGACCGCACCACCGAGCCCGACCCGGTGCTCGCGCCGTTCGCCTCCTGGACCTACGACGACAACTACACCGGCTGGCACGCCCTGCTCGGGGACGCCGTGGGCGGCGCCGATGTGCCCATGTACGCGGCGCCCGCCCGCGCCCGTGACCTGGCCGGCCTTCCCCCGGCCTACATCGAGGTGGGGGAACTGGACATCTTCCGGGACGAGTCCCTGGAGTACGCCCGGCGCCTGCTGGCCGTCGGAACGTCCGTGGAACTCCATGTCCACCCCGGCTGCCCCCACGGCTTCGACCACATGAGCGCCCAGGCCGACGTCGTGCGACGCTCCCGTGCGGACCGCCTGCGCGCGCTGACCAGTTTCTGAGCCCGGCGGGGACGGGCGCGCCGACGCCCGCCCCCGACCAGGTCCGCCCACCGAAAGCAGAGACCGACCGGCCCGAACACGTTCCGAGGAGTGGCCATGACCCTGGAGACCGATGAGACCGGCCGCACACCGCTGGGAAAGGTCACCCGCCGACCGCCGTTCGACCCGGAGCTGACCCCGGTGGTCGAGGCGCTGCCCGCTCTCCTGCCCAGCCTGAGCGACGAGGTGCTGCCCTCGCTGCGGCGGGCGGCGACAGCCGGGTTCACCGCCGCGGGCGCGGCCGACCTGACGGCCGATGGCCGGGTGTCGGTCGAGGAGCGCCAGGTGCCCGGTCCTGAGGGCGCACCCGACATCACCCTGCTGATCCTCCGCCCCACCGCCGCCCACGAGCCCGTAGCCGCGCTCTATCACATGCACGGCGGCGGAATGGTGATCGGGGACCGTCGGCTGGGAGCGGCCGGCTTCCTGCCCCTGGTCGCCGAGGGCAGGGCCGTCCTGATCTCGGTCGAGTACCGGCTGGCCCCGGAGCACCCCGACCCCGCACCGGTCGAGGACTGTTACGCCGGACTCGTCTGGACGGCGCGCAACGCGGCCGGACTCGGGATCGATCCCGACCGGCTGATCGTGATCGGCACGAGTGCCGGCGGGGGCCTCGCGGCCGGGATCGCCCTGCTCGCCCGAGACCGCGGCTTCCCCCGGCTCAGCCACCAGGTGCTGATCTGTCCCATGCTCGACGACCGCCTCGGCACCCACAGCAGCCGGATGCTGGACGGCGAGGGCAACTGGGACCGCAACGACAACCTCTACGGCTGGACGGCCCTCCTCGGCGAGCGCCGCGGGGGACCCGACGTGTCACCCTACGCAGCCCCCGCCCGCGCGGAGGATCTCTCCGGCCTGCCCCGCACCTACCTCGACACCGGCTCCGTGGAGAGTTTCCGCGACGAGGTCCTCGGCTACGCCGGGCGGCTGTCGGAATCCGGTGTGAGCGTGGACCTCCATATGTGGGGTGGCGGCTTCCACGGATTCGACGGACTCGCCCCTGACACCGCTCTGTCCAGGGCCGCGGTCGCCACCCGGGACGAATTCCTCCGCAGGGCCACCGGGGGGTGAGCACCGGGTCGCGACCGCGTCCCAGTGCCGGAGGTGTCCCTTGCCGAGCCGATCGGCGAGCCCGCGATCAGCCGGCCGCCGCCGCTAGGGCAGTCGATGGACGCCAGCTCCTCCGCGACCTGACGGCCGGGTAGGTGCGCAGTGCCAGGTCGAGCAGGCAGGCGGAGCCGCTTCCAGATCGGTTCCCAGGACGGCGGGTTTGAGAGCGGCGGCGGGCTCCTGGGCGCTCTGTCGGACGCGCCCGTCCGGGAGTTCAGCCGTCTCGGCTACGAAGCCCACTGGATCGCCGAGCAGGACGGTACCCGCGACCCGCTGGGTGAGAAGCGGCTGGCCGCAAGCCCCAACGTGCTGTTCGAAGCCCACGGCTGAGGCACGAGCGGCAGGGTCGCGCACCGGGACCCGCACCGAACGCCTCGGTGCGGGTCCCGTCGGCCCATCAGTAGACGGACATGCTCTTCGCGTCGAGCAGCCTCTGGACCGGGTAGTAGTAGCTCCTGCTGACGACCGAGTCGCTGCAGGGCTCTTTGTCGTCGAGGGAGCCGGACGTGATACCGAGTGCGGTGGTCCCGATGAAGAGCGGGCCTCCGCTGTCACCGCCCTCCGAGCAGAGCGTCGTCTCGATCATGTGTTCGCGCGTGATGCCACCCTCGAAGTTGACCGTCGTGTCCACCTGCAGCACCGTGCCCGACATGTCCTCGCTGGTCGCGCCGGTACGTCTGACGGTCTCCCCGTCTCTGGGGTAACGGGAACTGTCGATCTGCGAGATCGTGCCGTCCCTGAACCGGATTGTCCCGTACGGGGTGACGTCGGCGTTGCGGTAGTCGATGACCGCCCAGTCGCCGGGCCTGTCGTTCCAGTCGATCACTGTGCCGATGTAGGTGCTTCCCTCGCCCACGTACCAGTTGCTGCCCCCGCTTCTGACACAGTGTCCGGCAGTGAGCAGGTACTTGTTCCCGGTGTTGCCCTGCACGTTGAACCCGGCGCTGCAGTGGCCGCTCGAGCCGTTATTGATCATCATGCCGCCGCGCAGCGCGGTCTCGGCCTCCCGTAGGGTGCCGGAGAGCCGGTCGATGCGCACGGTACCGGGGTGCGCCGCGGCGACCGCTTCGATGCGGGCCCGGTCGGCGGCCGAGACACCGTCGTAGAGCTCAACGGACACCTGGTTGGTGCTGGGGTCGGCGCCCCAGGAGGTGTTGCCGATCCAGCCCAGCTGGTCCAACTCGGCATGGATGGCCTTGAGGTCCTTCATGCTGTGCGCGACCAGTTCCGCTGTCCCCCCGGCATTTCGGACGGTCTCTGCGGCCGCCGCGTCGGTCACCGCGACGACCAGGCGGCCGTTGGCGTGGTAAACGCCCCCGGAGCGGCCGTCGCCGAGCTCGGCTGCCAGCGCGGTCATCGCCGCGGCATCGGTGGACGGTTCCGGTGTCTCGCGGGCGTGCGCGGGGGGCAGGGTCAGCAGCGCGAGCAGGCAGCCTATGCCTGTCAGCACCGCACGAGGACGACGGTGTGCCATGAGTTCCCCTTCTCTATCGGGACGACAACTTCCGGTCCAGGCATATATGGGTAGGCCGGGTGCTGCCAGGCAGCGATGGTGGGATGGTTGCTCTACAAAACTGCGCCCGTGCCGAGGCGATGCTGGGCGTCAGCATTCAGGAGCTGGACCTTGTCTCTGGGTTCCGGGCCCGGTGAAGGCCAAGGGAGCCACCGCGCGCCACCGGCGCAGCCGGATTTGCGCGGAAGACCGACGCGAGTCCGAAACCATCCATGCCCTGGCGCTGCGCCGGGCCCGAGAGGAACGGCCGCCCGCAGTACGGTACGTCGGCCGCCGTCCGCAGTTTCCTGCGCTGCGGACCACAGCACGATCCAGGCGCCGTCGCGGCCAGCAGAAGCTGTTGTCCCGTACGGGCAGAAAGCGCGGGAGTTTGTACGCATAGGCAAAGTTCGGCCGGATAGCCGACCTCGACGGGCACATGGGCGGCGCCCGCCTTCAACACGGATCAGGCGGTACTGTTCATGTAGTAAGGCTCGCCATAGATTTCGCCGCCCTTGACCTTGTAGACCCAGATGGTAACCGGGGTTCCTTCGGTAATATTGCCCGACTTCCATGCAGAGCAATACGGCGAATCATGCCCCTCCGTCGTGGCGAGTCGATCTATATCCCAATCCCGGCCAATGTCGAGCTGCACCTGGATTCCGAACCCATCTGCGACGTCGTCGCAAGCCCTGATCGAGTCACCCGGTATCGAGCCGTCCGGATCCGCCTGCCACTGGCCGTACCCGGCACCAGGTATCGACACGGTCTGCGCAGCCCATGCAGAGCCCTGCATCGTGAACACCAGACCTGCCGCGCCACCAACGGTGATCAACGCGCGGGTAACCTTGTTCATCTTCATATGCCCCCCTTGAAGGAAGTAAATCGGCTACCTACTGCAGCGTCGCAGTTCCGCCCGGTGTCAGGCGGCTGGTGTCATCTTCTGGGGTGCGGACGCGGATATGTTGACGCCGGGTCCACGGTTGTTTGACGATCCGTCCACGCTCAGTCGGCTGCGGCTGCGGGTCCGTCGCCGGTCGCCTGGAGCAGGGCGCGGCGGCGGTAGTCGCGGGGCGACATGCCGTAGGCCGAGCGGAACGCGCGCGTGAAGACCGGATGGTGCCCGAAGCCCGCGCGTACTGCGACGAGATGCACCGGGATGCCGCTTTGGGCCGGGTCGGCGAGCTGTTCGCGGGCGCGCTCCAGACGCAGGTGGCGGATCCAGCCGGATACGGTGCTGTCGCGGTCCTGGAACAGCTGGTGGAGATGGCTGGTCGAGATGTGGTGCGCGGCGGCGATGGCGGCGGGCGTCAGGTCCGGGTCGTGCAGGTGGTTGCGGATGAACGCCGCGATAGCCAGCGTCAGGGTCCGTCTCCGGGATTCGGCGGGCAGGGAGTGCACGGCATCGAGCTCGTGCGCGAACACGGCGGTGAGCAGGCCGAACAGGACTGTCTCCAGCCGGGGCGCGTCGGCAGCGGTGTACGAACACGGCTTGTCCACCAGGGTGGTGAGGAAGGCCGTCAGCAGCCTTCCGACACCTTTTCGTCCTGTCATCCGGTGACCGATCACCTGGTCGAGATCGTCCGAGGACAGGGGCAGGCAGGCCCGGGGCACCTCGACACTCACAGCCTCCACGACGTCCCCCTGAGGGCCCACGAAGATCTCGAAAGGGCGGGAGGAGTCGTTGGTGCGCAGCTCGTAGGGGCCGTACAGGGCGTCCGGGCCGCCCATACGGAAACCCATGGTGCCCTTGGTGATCAGCGAGAGGTGAACCGTCTCCGGGTCGGAGCCGCGGATGAGTCGCGGTGTCCGCCTGATGGCGAGAGGCGACATGACCGCGGGCCACACGAGCGCGCTCCCCAGATGGAGGACGCGCTGCTGCGCACGGAAGTCGGAGCCGGGACGGCAGACCAGGTCCACGGGCGCGTGTGTCCGGGACAACTTCTCCCGCCACGCGTCGACCCGGTCGGCCACCGGCAGGTCCTCGGTGGTGAACACTGTTTCGATCATCGCTTCTGCCCCCGTCGCAGCGTGGATGAACACCGTTCCCGGCCGGTCCGGGCACACCACCAGCATGCCGAGGGGCAAAGAAGCGGCACAGAGATTCGCTCCACTCGGCGTGATCCGGCCCCTCAGCCGCGCACCCTCACCATGGCGCCGGTCGTTCCACCTGCCGCTTCGGTGGAGCACCGACGTCACGTGTTTCTGAGCAGCGGCGAGACGGTCGTCAACGTGATCACGACCGTCTCGCTTTGTGCGGCTGAGGTTCAGGGGCGGTCGTGGGTGTGGACGCACGGCTGCCAACGGGCTCTCAGAGGTCATTCTGAGAGTGTTTGGTTGGCAGCGGTGGGGGCTTGATCCTTGCGGACATTCTTCGGTTGTCGGCGACCACTCCCACGACGCTCTACGGGGCAGTGCTGCGCGATACTCGTCCTGTGGAGTGGTTCGAGGAGGCCCAGGCCGCGGAACAGCGCCGAGATTGGGACGCGGCCATCGCGTTGGTGAGCGCCCATGCCGAGTGTTACTCGACCGATCCGTCCAGGCACGACAGCCATCTGTGGCACATGGATTTGCTTGCCCGTGCGGAGCGGCTCTCGGAACTCGCAGAGCGCTCTCTCAGGGATGTTCACGCGCGTCGGAGACTCAACAGGGCGCTTCGCGAGCGGGGGATGGAGGCGGCCCTGCGCAACCGCGCCGAAGCCGGTGACCGTGATGCCCTGTATGTCCTTGTTCGGCTGCTGCGTGAGACGAGTCGGCCCCGAGAGGCCCATCGAGCGGTCCACGACCTCGGCACGGACGATCAGTACGCACACCAGATCCTGGCCCGCTATCGATCGCCATCGAGCGGTGCCCAGCAGGGCTTCTGATCGCGATACTCGGTCGGTTACTGCTTCCTGGCGAAGCTGCCGGTGTCGCTCTCGGCAAGAATGTCGAGCTTGACCAGGCGCTTCAGCTTGACGCGCGTGCCTTCGATGTTCTTCGGCAGCAGTTCGTGGTCGAGGGCTTGGCAGACGTCGCGGGCCCTCAGCGCGCTGGTGGCCTCGTCGAAGACGGCGAGGATGCGGGAGTGGTCCCGGGTCTCGGGCAGGTCGGGCGAGGAGGTCTGGACCGGGAGCCGGCCGGCAGGGCCGGTGATGGGTTTCCGGGTGATCGCGAGGTGTTCGAGGTGGATCTCGGCCTCCCGCAACCGGGTCTGCAGGCCGTTGATCTGTGCGCCGAGGTCGTCGGCCATGGCCCGGGCGGCGTCTTCCTGGAGGCCCAGGGCGTCGAGCTGAGGCTGGATGTTCACGCTGCCGCCGCCTGCTTCTCGCGCCAGGTGGGGGCGGTCGGGCCGGTGAGGCGTCGGGGTATGACATGGGGCATCGCCCAGCAGACGCGGGAGGCGGAGGAGGAGGGGCGGTGCTCGTAGTCGCGGAGCAGGCGGCGGTGCAGTATCAGGATCCCGTAGGTCTGTTCGGCCCTCCACCGCTCTGGCTGCGGAACGAACCCCTTGAACTGCGGGTTGCGTTCGACGAGCTCGACGTCGATGCCTGTCGGCGGCCAATGGAAAATCCCCGCGTACGGCCAGCGTGATTCCCCACTGGATTGCCACACTCAGTAGTCGAAACCCTGGGCGGTCTTCGACGACTCGCGCGAGTCCGCCGTGCGGTCATCGCAGTGGAACCCCCTCGCCATCGGCGCCTGTTCAAGGGAACACTGCGGCCATGGAGTTCCTCTGCTACCACCGCGACCGCACTGGCTCACTGTCGCTGCGCTACGAACTGAACGATGCGCACTTGTCCTACATGGACGGATTCGCGAAGGAGATGATCGCCCGAGGGCCGACCTTCGCTGACGACGGCGAGACCCTCACCGGCAGCGTGCACATCCTCGACCTGCCCGATCCCGCTGCCGCCCGCGCGTTCGCCTTCGACGAGCCGAACTACCAGGCCGGCGCCTACCGGGACGTACTCGTGCGACGGTGGCACAACGCCCTGGGGCGCACCATGTGGGACTTCCCCGGCGGCCGGACCGGAGGCAACCGATACCTGGTGCTCGGCCTCGGCACAGGAGAGGCCGCCGACCTCGCGCTGCCGCCCGAGCCGAAGGAGCTGATTGCCTACGGACCGCTGCTGTCCGACGACGGGACTCTCTGGCTGGGCACGGCGGCGTTGCTCCGGGCCCCGGACCCGGCCACCGCACGCGCCATCCTCACCCACGACCTGTACGCCGACATCGAGGTGCACAACTGGGAGTCCGGCGGGCGGCCGTCATGAACGAGGCGCCCACCGGTGCTATCGCGGGCGCATCACGCTCTGTAGAGGAAGTGGCCGCCAACGGGGAATTGAAGTGGCCACAACGGGGAGCTGAAGTGGCCACGGGCGGGGAGAACCAACTGGCCGCTATCAGAGCCCAGGCCGACGCCATGCAGGTCGTCGTCGACGTCCTCACCGGTCCGCCGCCACCAACTGCTCGCGCAACGTACGGACGATGCGCACCTCCGCGGCCGGCGGCGCTCCGCCCCTTGCTCCGCGAACGCCGCGCCGCCGGTGATCGTCAACCTGCCGGCCGGTTCCGCCCGGTGGGCTTCACCCTGGCTGTGCCGGACCCGGGACGGCGGGTGGTGGCCGTGCTTCTTGCTGCGGGTGGGAGTGGCGCTGGCGCTCGTCCTCCCACACCTTCAGCAGGATGTGCTGGTCCGCGCCGCACGCGCGGGCGTATCGAACGGTGAAGCGTCGGCCGGGGAAGTGGGTCCCGTTCAGGACGGCGGTGAGGTACGCCGGGTCCGCTCCGGTCTGGTGGATGAGTGCTTCGGCGGTCAGTCTGCTGTGGTGCCATATCTGTTGCATGACCAGGCCGATGTGGGTTGCCTCGGCAAGTGAGGGGCGTGGCGTTCGGCGCATGCGTAGGGAGCCCTGGGTGTGGTGGGGAAGGGGCGATCGGGCGGTGGGGCGCCGCGCCGGGCGGCGCCCCGCGTTGATCAGTGGTGCTGGCCTGTCGTGCAGCTTCTGGCGTGGTAGCGGGCCAGGCACAGGACGAGAAGGGATCCCGCGGTGGTCAGCCAGTGCTCGTGGGGGAATGCCAGTTGGCCGGCGGCTTCGAGGGCGAGTTGCAGGTACTCGCTGAGGCACGGCTCGCACAGGCGGTGCGTGTGCGCCGGACAGGGCTGGGTGGGGCGCGGTTTACGGCGTCGTCGCCAGGGGGATGGGCTCATTGCGGTCTCCGGACGGAGTCGTGGACACAGGCCCCGGCGGAGGACTTCCACATCGCTGCTGCCGGGGCCTGGTGCCGCCCGGCCTCGTGGCCGAGCGCGAACGACGCTAAGCGGAACGTAGCCAGCCGTCCGGCGCTCCGCCGTGTTCTTCCTCGCGCTCGCGCCGTGACATCACCTGCCGTGCCGCTCTGCTGCTGTGATGAGCCGCGCATGGTGTTCGAGTGGGCGGCAGCGGGTGCGTCTGCCGCCCACTCTTCGTTGATGCTGATCAAGGCGCTGCGGCTCTGAGGACTGCCGCCGCACCGCACCCCACAGTGTTCGGTTCTGGCGAGGCTGTCCGGGGCGCGCTCGCGGGGCAGTCCGACAGTGTGAAAGTGCGCCCGGCGCGGCGGCGCATTTGCACCGGGACCAGCGGTTGGAACAAGACATTGTTGCCGGAAGCGCGCATACCTCGCCGGAGGGCGGTGATCCTGCTGATGTCGGGCCCGAATGCAATTGCATTCGGGCGACGGGGTATTCGTTCACCGCAGGAGGCCATCCGGTGGAGAAGACGACGTGCAGGGAAAGCACTCTCGCGGCCCGCGGCGGCCGAGCCGGCATCAGCTGGCGGAAGAGTTCGCACAGCAATCCCCAAGGGGCGTGCGTGGAAGTGGCGGAGGCGTCCGGGCAGGTCTGGTTCCGTGACTCGAAGACGGCGGACGGCCCCGTGATCATGGTGTCGATGGCATTGACGGCCGCCTTCGTCACTGCTGTGGCACGCGGGCAGGTGTGATCGTCCGGCGGGGCCGGGGCCGCCCGGAGGTGTCTGCATGTGCAACGGAACCTGTCCGGACGGCCGCCGGCCCCGCCCGAAGATCGGAATCTGTGATTCCGCGAGCAGGACCGGACCCGGACGCGCACCTAGCCGAACAGGGTCGTTCAATGGTGGACATCCAGGGTGACCAGCCAGTAAGCATGAGCACAATGCAAGTGCATTCCGCCCCCTGACGTGGGCGGAGGGTCATGAGGCGCCGGGGAGGCCACATGGGAGAACAGTCCGATCCAGACCTGGGCAAGGAAACAGAGTTAGGACAGGACCGGCCGCACAGCGCGCGGATGTACGACTACTACCTCGGCGGGAAGACCAACTACGCCGTGGACCGCGACGCCGCCGAGACCGTCATCCGCGCCTTCCCGGCGGTGGGGACCACGGCCCGCGTCAACCGGGCCTTCATGCACCGCGCGGTGCGCACGCTCGCCCACCTGGGAGTGCGCCAGTTCATCGATGTGGGAACCGGCATCCCCACCTCACCCAATCTCCACGAAGTGGCCCAGGCCGTCGCCCCCGAGTGCCGGGTGGCCTACGTCGACAACGACCCCATCGTGCTCGTCTACGCCGACGAACTCCTCCACGGCAGTGCCGATGGCCGGACCTGCTACGTGCACGGGGACGCCACCCGGCCGCAGGACGTCATCAACGCGGTGAAGAACGAGGAGATCATCGACTTCGCACAGCCGGTCGCGCTCAGTCTGCACGCGCTCCTGCACTTCGTCCCCGGAGACAAGGAGCCCTACCGCATCGTGCGCCGCTTCCTCGACGCGCTCGCTCCGGGCTCCTATCTGAGCCTGTCCCACGCCACCGGCGACTTCGCGCCCGGAGCCTGGCAGACGATCGTCGACACCTACACACGGAGCGGAACCCCCGCCCAGGTGCGCACCAAGGCCGAGGTCGAGCGGTTCTTCGAAGGACTGGAACTCATCTCACCGCGCGTGGTCGTCGCACATCGCTGGCGGCCCGAACCCGGCAGCGGCCCCGGCGTGGTGAGCGACACCCAGTCGTCCCTCTACGCCGGCGTGGCCCGCAGGCCCTGACGACGCAGACAGCCTCCGCGTTCAGCGGCGGTAGTTGTGCGACAGCAGATCACGGATCCTGCGGGCCGACTGGGCGGGCGCCAGGGAGGCGACCAGCAGGGCGTCGAAAGCCCGCAGCCTCTGGTCGACCGCCCGCTCGTCCTGGACGATTAGCCCTCCGTCGAACCCTTCCGCGTACACGATGGTGGGAAGGATCCCGGCGAAGTCGTAGATCGTCGTCGACCCCAGATCGACCGGCAGGTTGTAGCGCCCCAGTTCAGCGACCCGGAACTGGTATCGCGGATCGGCCGACAGATCCAGCAGATGCTCCAGCTGCCCGCGCATGAGCGCTGCGTCCCCGACGGGCCGCAGCAGGGTGACCTCGTCGATGATGAAGATCATCCTCTTGTGCTCCGGACCGGCGGCGAACCGGGCCTTGCGCTCCTCACGCAGCTCCGCGAGAGCATCACGCTCCTCCCCGGTGCGTCCGCCCCGGTTGATCACAGCCCGCGAGTACTCCCGGGTCTGCACCAACCCGTGCAACTGCAGCGGCTCGTAGGACCTGATCCGCTCCGCCATGTCCTCGAAACTCACCACAGCCTGGAGAAACTTCGGCGCGACCCACGACCACGACTGCCACCACGTCGGCTCGTTGGCACTCGCCGCCAGCGACAGAAGCTGCTCCTGCTCCACCGGATCGCTGATGCCGTACATCGAGAAGAACCGCAGCATGTCATCCTGCTTGAACAGGTGGTGCCCGTTCTCGATACGGCTGACCTTCGACGAAGAGGATTTCAGGTGAGGGGCGACATCTTCCTGCTTCAGGCCGAGGCTGGTGCGCTGCCTGCGCAACGCATTGCCCAGCACCATCCGCTGCGCGGACGGTGCGGTCTCATCGCGCAGATACCGCACCCCGCGGCCGGCCCGGGGATTGTCCCCCTCGCCCGGTTCCCCGGCAGACGTCAACTGCTGGACCACTGTCGCTCCTCGACATTGTGAACGGAGAGTGAGGCTTTCGGCGCTCATAGTGCATGATTCGCTCGGGCTTGGGGATGGAATCGTAAAAAAGCCCAATACTGTTAACGACTGTGGCAAGGCCCGCCCTCCAGGCACCTACCGCCCGGTTCCCCCTCGCACCCTGATGCGACCCCCTGGCTCGCGGTGCCCGGCACGCTGCCGTGATGGAATCGCGACGGCCAACTGCACAACAGGCAAGCTGCGTTCGTGGCCCCGGAGCCCCGCTGACCGACGATGTACCCGTGCCCGTGAGGCTCCCCAGCAGCCGTAGAATCCCGCCGTCGACGCCGGAACCGGCGAGGACGGGGACCGGTGGACGCGTCCGGTTCTCGATCACGGCCGTCGCGTCCCAGGCACCCCTCGAAAAGCCGACTTGCCTTATCGCATCACATGCACCCAGTACAACTTCCGCCCCCACCCGGCACAACGCCGGGCCTCAAAGGATCCGAACTTCGAACTGCCCCCAGGGGAGGCGGGTCGGCGCCGGACGCGGAGACGTGTGCGGCATGCCGGATCTGGCGGGGCGCGGCGGCTCACGGCCCCACGTGCAGGTAGGCCGCCCACCGCGACGGGCGGTCCGGTTCACGGTCGCGGTGGGTACGGGCGGCGGCGTGCAGTGCCGCCGCCGCGGTCATCCGGGCCGGGGGCAGGAGGTTGGTGTAGAAGGCCTCCGCAATGCGCGTGGCGGCGTGGTCATCGACCGGCCAGAGGCTACCGATCAGCTGGCTGAAGCCGGCCGCGTGGAAGCCGCTGAGGAGGCTCAGCGACTCGTCGGGAAGGTCCAGTCGGCTCAGCGCGGTGCCGCAGGCCGACAGGAACGCCAGCCCGCCGCGGCGGGTACCGGTCAGCGGGAGGTCGGGCTGGTGGAGTCTGCCGTCGTGGAGCAGGAGGTGGGACTCGTAGCCCTGGTCCCGGTCCTGGCCCGTGTGGCAGGCCAGGTGCACCATTTCGTGGTCCGGCAGCGCCGCCGTGACGTTCCCGCGGCTCGCGGCCGGCCCGCGCAGGAGCCGGCAGCCGGGGAAGAGCGTCGTCAGCAACGCCGCTTCCAGGTCGGCCGCCGGCAGCGCGACCGTGCTCCCTGGGGTCCGCGGCAGGGCGACCACCAGGGGCCTGGTGTCCGGAGCCGGCTGCCATGGGCGGGCGCTGGCCAGCGCCCGCAGGGTCGGGGCAGCTCCACCTCCTCCAGTACCGGCCCCACCACCACGTCCCACAGCAGCGCAGCCCCGCCGATATCGCGTACTCGCCCAGCATCCGCCGCGTCGTCGGCAGCTCAGCGTCCAGCGCTGCCTTGGCCCCGCCGAGAATGTCGCGGCCCAGCTGCCGCAGCGTCTTGAGCGTCAGGTCCGGCAGCGGGAGGAGACGCACGCCCGACGCCGTCACGATCAGCGCCATGGAACCGCCCTCCTGCAGCAGCGGGACCACCACCGGGCCCGCCGCGCAGCTACGCAGAATCTCCGCCAGGGCGGGGGGCTCCAGGAAGCGCTCGAAGCCCGGGACCCGACTGATCCCAGCCATGTTGGTCTCCAACTGCTTCTCCAGACTGTCCTTCTCGGACTGGTAGAACCTCACATGCTCCAGCTCAACCGATGCTGTGCGCGCACCGGTCCGGTCGATCGGCGGCCTTCGGTGCCCCGGCAGGATGATCATGTTCTCCATGCACACAGTGCACGGGTGGAGTTGTTGCAGCAGACATCGAGACCTAGACCAGCAGGCAATCTAGCGAACCAGTAACTCTCAGCGATCAACTGAAATCTTTCATGCGGCACTGAAATCTCTACTGAAATGAATCTTGCGGTACTGAAATCTTCAGCGCCGTCCGACAGACGCCTCTGGGACCAACTGGAGCTCGTCCGCTCTCGCTCTGGTTGAAAACGCAACCATAAATAGGTAGTTCCATCCTCGGGTGGGTTGGTTGGGCTGTGGGCTGGGTGGGACGGACGGCACGGGGCGCCGATTCCCGCGGTGGGGCTCGTGGCCCGGGAGATGTAGAGGGCGTACCCGTGCCGTCCGTCCTGTTCCCGCCCCTGGCCGAGGGGCGGGGGGACTGGCCGGATACGGATCCGGCCGGCGCCTCCGCCTCTCCGTCAGGGGCACTGCCGGTCAGAGCGGGTGCGGGCGGGGTCCCGGGGTCCAGGCTCTGGCCTCGTCGTACACGACCCGGTGCTCGATGCAGTGGTGCAGGGCGCGGGCGATCCGGGCGCCGACCGCCCGCAGGCTGGTGAAGTGCGCGCCTCGCCGGTCGCGGCGTGTGCGGTAGTAGGCGTTGGCCCCCGGGGAGTGGCTGAGGGACGTGAACGCCGCGTGGGTCAGGGCCTGGCGGAGGTTCTCGTTGACTGCGCGACGCATCGAGGTCCGGGTCACCGTCCCCGAGGACCAGGTCACAGGCGTCATGCCCGCGTACGCGCACAGCCCCCGCGCCGTGAACCGGCCCGCGACGTCGCCGATTTCACCCAGGATCCGGGCCCCGAGCAGGTCTCCGATGCCGGGGAAGCTGACGATGTACGGGTAGTGCGGGTGGCGCCGGAACGCCTCGGCCGCCTGCTCGGCGAGGCGTTCGGCGCGGATGCAGGCGCTGTTGGCCTCGTCCAGGACCGCGAGCATCTGCACCCCCCGCGCCTCCTCGATGGCGGGGTGGGTGCGCAGCGCGGGCCGCCGGAAGTGGATCCGCAGCCGGCGCGCTTCGTCGTCGACCGTGCGCGTCCGCCCGGCCCGGCGCAGCGCTGCGGCGATCTCGTCGCGGCTGAGCAGGGTTGCCGCGGTCGGGGTCGGCGCGATCGCTAGGACGGCCCGGGCCTGGGGGTGGCGCACCCCTGCGGACGGCCAGGCGGACACCGCCGCCGGGTGGTAGTCCTTCAGGACGGCCCGCAGTCTCAGCAGCGTCCTGGCCCGGGTCTGTGCCGCGCTGTCCTGGGCCTGGGTCAGGACTCTGAGTGCGCGGACCTGCGGAGTCGAGCGGACCAGAGGCTCGAAGCGGCGCTGGCGGATCATGCCCGCGAGCAGGAAGGCGTCCTCGCGGTCGCTCTTCTGCTCCTGTCCGCCGATGCTCGCCGCTTTGCGCGCGCGGGCGGCGATGGTCGGGTCCACATGCATGACCGTCATTCCGAGTTCAAGGAGTTCGTCGACGACCAGCAGATGGGGGCTCTCGATCGCGGTCGGTATCCACCGCCACCGGGTGCGGTTGTTGGTCCGGAGGAAGTCGAGGTAGTCGCCGACCGGATCCTGGGTCTCGGCGTAGACGATCCGCGTGTGGCTGAGCCGGGTTCCGTCCCGCCGGATGACGGCGCAGTCCAGCCACGCATCCGACCAGTCGATCCCCGCGTACATCGTCGCCGACGTCATAGCCGCAGCCTCCACAAGACAGGTCGAAAGGAAAGGGTCCCGGGCGAAGGCCGACACGGCACTGCGTGGACAGTAACTACAGTGTTCCGGTCGAGAACAATACCAACGGCGAGGCGGGGGCCGGTCCCGCTCCCTCACCCGAGAGAATCCGAGGTCTGACGATGCATCTGCTGACAACGCCGGGACGGGACGTGCGCGAGGCCCCCAACGAGCAGCCCGCGGACTACCGGGCCGACCCCGAGCCCTGGCCGCTCGGACCTCTCACCGACGATGCCCCCCTCAGCGCCCGCATCGCCCTCGGAATCTCCCGCAACCTCCACGCCGCGCTCACCGAAGAAGGACTCACCGACCGCGGGCTCGCCACACGCAGCGGTCTCAGCCACACGTCCATCGGCCGGATCCTCCGAGGCGAAGGCCTGCCCGACTTCCGCACCCTGCTCCTCTTGGAGGCCGCGCTCCAGCGGACCCTGTGGCCCACCGAACTCCACACGCAGATCCCTGCTACGCGTGGCGGGGACACCCAGCCCGGGGCCTACCCCCCGGGACACGAGCCCGCCCAGCCGGTCCGGCCGGTCACGACCGCGAAAACCCGGGCCGTGCTGAGGCTCTGGGCAGAGGGGAAGTCCCACGCCCGGATCGCCGAGACGCTGGGAGTCGCCACGCGCACCGTGGGCAAGCGCCTTGCCGCTGTCTACGAAGCCCTCGGGATTCCCCCCGGCGAGTCCTTCGCGCTCGGCGTGTGGTGGGCGACCACCGACGAACGTCACCTGGAGTGAAGCCCGAGCCTGTGGCCAACTCACCGGGCCGCCCGTGACGGGCCCGGACCGGGCCGTTGACAGGGCCCGGTGACCGCGGGCCGCCGCACAGCCCGCGACGGATCTGAGGGCGCCGTCCCAGCCCTCTGAAACACCGCACACTCTGATCACGGAGGCGGTGATGACCCGCTCAGACAGCATCCGCCCGCTTGTCGTCGACAGCACATGCTTGTCCACCACGTCGAAGCAACTGCTGATCCACCTCGCGGACGTCGTGCTGTTTCCACTCTCACAAGGGCACCAGGTACCCAGGGGCTGCGCGCTGTGCCCCGAAATCCGCCGTCCGGGTGCGGCGCGATTGCCGGATCGGCCAGGAGCATCTCGACCCGGTGGGCGTTGACCTTCTCGTGGTCCCATGTCGACTCGGACAGGAAGAACTGCAGCCGCTGCACCGACCGGTGCTGGGCGCCAGCCACCGGCTCTGCGCCGGCCAGACAGGTCAGCGTCTGGTCATGGTCCCGTGGCAGCAGCAGCCCCGCGAGGTACTCCCGCAACCCGCGCCGCTGCGCCAGCGCGGAGACGAGGTCATTGAAACACGCGGCGTAGGCTTCCAGCGGGCCCGGAGCGGGCCGACACGGCAAACGACGGGTCATCACAGCCCCAGGCGCCGAGGTGACATTCCTCTGCTACCGACCTACCGCTGGCCTGACCTGCCGCCAACAAACCACCGCTAGATCAACGGCCACCTACGGGGAGTATCCACTGGCCGCCGTCTGAAGGAACGCCCTACGCTTTGCTGAGGTGTGCTTTGCTCCGCTACACACCAGTGAAGGCCGAGGGCGGGACTCAAGCACGATCTGGATCAGCGGACAGCATCAGAGTTTGAGCGCGACGTTGGCGCGCCGAGAGCGGCGAAACGTAGCCGACGATCGCCGGTTAGAGAAATCGGCGATCGTCCGGATGGTTGTACCTCCGTCTGCTGACGGCAACCGACTCAGCACAAGTATCGAACAGGAAGCGCCCGTGATGCGTGAAGGATCACTCGTTCCGCGATCCAGAGGTAATCAGTCCTGGCAAGAGAAGGCGGCATGCAGCACGGCCGTTGAGGCAGCCAGAGACCTTGATCTCTTCTTCCCAGAGCGCGGCGATGAGCAGCGGATCCGTCTTGCCAAAGTTATCTGCTCGTCATGTGCAGTTAGGGAAACATGCCTCGAAGCCGCTTTGGAGAGTGGTGACTCTTCGGGGATACGCGGTGGTCTGACCGAGACCGAGCTCGTGGCTGCCCGAGCAGACTTCGAACAGCGATGCGACCCCGCCAGGGTGTCGGCAGCGCTGGACGGTAGAGACGTGCACCTTTCCACGTCGGAGAGGCAGGAGTTGATCCGTCGGGCCGTCCAGATCCGGACGCCCGCTCTGCTGTTGGCCAGGGCGCTCAAAGTATCGGAGGCGCATGCGGAGAAGCTTGTCCGGCAAGGGCGGCGATCCAGCTCAACTATGGATCTGCGAAATCCAGTCGCAGCACGGGCTGAATGCGGGGTGGTACCGGCTTGAAGCGTGCAGGCTCGGCTCAGGAGGCCGGAAATGATGGGGCGGGCCGGTATCTGACGGTCGGCGAGGCGGCCGCCTACCTTGCCGTGAGTCGGCGCTGGATGTACCGAGAGTCCGGGCGGCATGGGATACCGCGCTACTATTTCGGGGGGAATCTCAGGTTCAGCACCACTGAACTGGACAGGTGGGTACAGCAGCAGAAGACCCTCTGAAGGGGGGCGGGGCTCCACCCGCCCCCCTTTCGCGTTACAGTCCCTCGTTCAAGAGCTTGGCCGCGCGACCGATAGAGGCTGGCATGAGATGCCGGTAGATCTTGAAGGTCATGTTGATGTCCCTATGGCCCATCCATTCCGCGACGTCTGTGATGGGTATGCCCTTGGCTAGGCAGTTCGAGGCGAAGAAGTGGCGCAAGGAGTACGCGGTGAGCCTTCTGGTGATGCCGGCTCGCTTCCTGGCTGTACCCCACTGGTAGTCGAGCGTTGTATGCGCCCAGTAGGCAGAGCGCTGGGTTCGCAGGAGGTATCCATCCGTGTCGGTGCCGTGTGCGTTCGCGTAGCCGAGCAGAGACTCTCGCACAGCCAGCGGCATCGGGGTTTCGCGGAATGCCCCGAACTTGCGGTGCTTGAGCGGAGCCCGCTTCCGTGTCTTGCCTTCGATCTGTTCGGCAACGCGGTACACGTCATCCGCGACCATCCGCTCCAGATTCGCAGCGTACGCCTCCCCGTTACGGAGACCGCAGCCCGCCATCAGGTCGATGATAAGCCGGAGTCCGTCGCTGCTAGCGGCCTTGAGGGCGTGTATCTCAGCTAGTGTCGGGATGGTGATCCGGCGAGGAACGTACTCTGGCGGAATGACTCCCTCGAACGGGTCCTCGGTAATGCCGCCGCGACGGCGCGCGTCGAGGAGGATCTTTTTCAAGGTGTCGTATGCGTTCTGCTGAGCTGCCAACCCGACGGAACGTTCCTCCATCGACATGATGAAGTCATCGACGACCGTCGCCGTGAACGTGTTGATCCGCCGTGACTCGACCACTGGCAGGATCTGACTGTTCAGTACTTGTGTGACCGAGCGCACACTGCCTGGAGCGTAGTGCCGTTGCCGGGCCAGCCAGGCTGACGCGTAGTTGCCGAACCGCTGTTGCCCGGTTTCACGCTTCAGTTCGGCCTGTGCGCGCGGGGTGCTCCGTTTCTCCTCGTAAACTTTGGTCAGTCGGTCGAGTGCCGTCTGCTGTGTCGTGTAGCCGGTCTCCTCCCGCTGGCGGCCTGATGCATCGCGGTAGCGAATGGAATAGGGGTGTGCGCAACGGTTCTGGCGGGCGCAGGTGCAGCTCTTGAAGAAACTGCCCATCCCGCGGACGAGTTGGGTCGCCAAGTACATGTCTCCTGAGTCATGCTGAGAGTTTGCTGACCATGGACCTCCAAGAATGGTCGTGACCTGCGGCCGCGCCAAACTGCGAGATGTTGATGAGCATCCTCATGGGTACCTCCTGGGAACGGTCACGGACGGGCTGAGTGGTTCCGGTGGTCGGGCGGGTCTTCGGTGGGTGCCGCTGTCGGCAGTATCGGCCTTGTGGAAGTGAAGGGCACGCGCAGGAGCGTCATCGGCGTGCCCGGGGAAGCCTCGGGCGAAGGGGAGTCGATTTTCAGTAATCTTGGCCAAAAATTGACAGTTAGGTAAGCCTGACCGTATCTATAGGGTTTCCCGGATTCACTCCCGCGCTCCACAGGCCGGTCACAGCCTGCGGAGCGGGTTGTCACAGGAGGCCCACATGCGTCGCCCGCTCGTTCGCCGCGGCACGGCTGCTTTCGCCATATCCGCCCTGCTCCTTCCCGTTCTCGCCGCCTGCGGCAGCACGGATGCCACGAGCGGCAAGGACGGCGAGGACGCCGCGACGGAGAGCGCCGACGAACTGGTCATCTACTCCGGCCGCAACGAAGAGCTGATCTCCCCGATCCTGGCGCAGCTGGAGAAGGCCACCGGCACCGAGGTGGAGGTCCGCTACGGCGACAGCGCCGAGCTGGCCGCGCAGATCCTGGAGGAGGGCGACAGAACCAAGGCCGGCCTGTTCTTCTCCCAGGACGCGGGCGCCCTCGGCGCGCTCTCCCAGGCCGGGATGCTCGCCAAGCTCCCCGAGAAGTCGCTGGACAAGGTCGACGCCGCGTTCCGGGGCGGCGAGGACGACTGGATCGGCGTCTCCGGCCGCTCCCGGGTCATCGCCTACCACCCCGAGCAGGCCCCCAAGGCCCCGGACAGCGTCCACGACCTGGTGAAGCCCGAGTGGAAGGGCAAGGTCGGCTACGCGCCCACCAACGCCTCCTTCCAGGCGTTCGTCACCGGCATGCGCGTCCTGGAGGGCGACGAGTCCACCCTGAAGTGGCTGAAGGACCTCAAGGCCAACGGCGCCAAGCAGTACCCGAAGAACGGCGCCGTGCTGGACGCGGTCGACACGGGCGAGGTCTCCCTCGGCCTGATCAACCACTACTACTGGTACGAGAAGGTCGCCGAGGTCGGCGCCGACAAGGTCAACGCCAAGATCCACTTCCTGCCGGGCGGCGACCCCGGCGCGCTGATCAACGCGGCCGGTGTCGGTGTCCTCAAGAACGGCGGCCAGGGCGACGCCGCCGAGAAGGCCGTCGACTTCCTCCTCTCCGACGAGGCCCAGACCTACTTCGCCACCGAGACCTTCGAGTACCCGCTGGCCTCCGGCGTCACCAGCACCGTGCCGGACCTGCCCGCGCTCGCCACCCTCAAGGCCCCCGAGGTCGACCTCGGCAAGCTGGAATCCCTCCAGCAGACCCTGGAGATGCTCAAGGAAGCCGGACTGGTCTGACCCGCCCCACGGTCACCCGCCCCACCACCATGACCACGCGCCCCAAGCTGTCCGCGCGCACCCCGGCCGCCGCGTTCCACACGGCGGCCGGCCGCCGTCGGCCCCCGCTCGTCCTGCTGCTCCCCGCCACGGCGGCGGCGCTCCTCGCCCTGCTGCCGCTCGGCTATCTCGGCGTGCGCGCCATGGAGCACGGCTGGGGTCACGCCTGGGACATCGTCGCCGAACGGCGCACCCTCGAACTCCTCGGCCGCAGCCTCGCACTGACCGCGATCGTCGTCGCCGCCTCACTGCTCCTGGGCATCTCCCTGGCCTGGCTGACGGTCCGCACCACCCTGCCCGGCCGCCGGGTCTGGGCCGTGCTCGCCACCCTGCCCCTGGCCGTCCCCAGCTACGTGGCCGCCTTCACCTGGATGTCCGCCGCGCCCTCCCTCGCCGGTCTGCCGGGCGCGGCGATCACCCTCACCTTCGCCTGCTTCCCGTACGTCTTCCTGCCCGTCGCCGCCGCCCTGCGCGGCATCGACCCGGCGCAGGAGGAGACCGCCCGCTCCCTGGGCAGCGGCCCCTGGGAGACCTTCCTGCGGGTGACACTGCCCCAACTGCGGCCCGCCGCGGCCGGTGGCGCGATCCTGGTCGCGCTGTACGTGCTCTCCGACTTCGGCTCGGTGTCCATCACCCGGTACGACACATTCACCCGGGCGATCCACTCCTCGTACCAGGCCAGTTTCGACCGGACCCCGGCCGCCGTCCTCGGCTGTGTCCTGGTCGCGATGACCGTCCTGCTGGTCCTGGCCGAGAACCGCACCCGGGGCCGGGCCGGACACTCCCGTACCGGACGCGGCAGCGCCCGGCCGCCCCTCGCGCTCGCCCTGGGCCGCTGGACGGCGCCCGCGCTCGCCTGGTGCGCCGCCGTCGCCGCCGCGGCCGTGGCCTTCCCGCTGGGCACCCTCGGCTACTGGCTGACCGTCGGTAACTCCGGCTGGGACCCCGAGCGCTGGTGGTCCGCGCTCGTGGCCACGGTCACCGTCGCCGCCGCCGGAGCCGCCGTCACCACGCTGCTGGCGCTGCCCGTCGGCGTGCTCTCCGCCCGCCACCGCGGCCGCCTCGCCCGCCTGCTCGAACAGTCCGTGTACGCGGGCCACGCGGTGCCCGGCATCACGGTGGGCCTGGCCCTGGTGTTCTTCTCGGTCCGCTACGCCTACCCGCTCTACCAGGAACTCCCGCTCCTGATCGCCGCGTACGTCGTCCTCTTCCTCCCCGTCGCCGTCGCCTCCGCCCGCGCGGCCGTCCTCCAGTCGCCGCCCGTCCTGGAGGACGTGGCCCGCTCCCTGGGCCGCTCCCCGCTCCAGGTGCTGCGCGAGATCACGGTGCCGCTCGCGGCGCCCGGGATCGGCGCCGGTGCCGCACTGACCTTCGTCGTCATCATGAAGGAACTCCCGGCGACCCTGCTGCTCCGCCCCACCGGCACCGACACCCTCGCCACCCGGCTGTGGACCGAGACCGGAGCGGGCGCCTTCGCGGGAGCCGCCCCCTACGCGGCGTCCATCGTGCTGCTCGCCGCCATCCCCTCCTACCTCCTCGGAAGGCGCTCATGACCGGACTGCGCGTGACGTCGGTGACCACGTCGTACGGGTCGGGCGGCCCGGTCCTCGACGGCCTCGACCTCACCGTCCCCGACGGTGAACTGGCCGCCCTGCTCGGCCCGTCCGGCTGCGGGAAGACCACCCTCCTGCGGGTCATCGCGGGGTTCCTCACGCCCGACGCGGGCGAGATCGTCCTCGGCGGGCGCACGGTCAGCGGCCCCGGCGTCCAGGTACCGCCGGAACGCCGCGGCGTCGGCATCGTCGCCCAGGAGGGCGCGCTCTTCCCGCACATGGACGTCACCCGCAACGTGGCCTTCGGACTGCGGGGCACCGGCCGGGCCGAACGGCGGGCGCGCGCCGCCGAGATGCTGGAACTCGTCGGCCTCGGCGGCTACGGACACCGGATGCCGCACGAACTCTCCGGCGGCCAGCAACAGCGGGTCGCCCTCGCCCGCGCGCTGGCGCCCCGCCCCGCGCTGATCCTGCTCGACGAACCCTTCAACGCCCTCGACAGCGCCCTGCGCGCCGCTCTGCGCTCCGACGTCCGCGGCGCGCTCCGGACCGCCGGCACCACCGCCCTCCTGGTCACCCACGACCAGGAGGAGGCCCTGTCGTCCGCCGACCGGGTCGCCGTCATCCGCGACGGCAAGGTCGTACAGACCGGCACCCCCCAGGAGCTGTACGCCCGGCCCGCGGACCCCTGGGTGGCCTCCTTCGTCGGCGAGGCCGTCCTGCTGCCCGCCACCGTCGACGCCGGCCACGCGGTCACCGCCCTCGGCCGGATCCCGCTGACCGAAACCACGGCGGACGGCACCCGGACAGGCACGGTCGTCCTGCGCCCGGAACAACTCCGGCTCGTCCCCGCCTCCGGCCCCTCCGAGCCCTCCGGCCCCTCCGTCACCCGCGCCCGCGTGACAGAGATCCGCTACCACGGCCACGACGCCCTGATCCTCCTGGCCGCCGACGCCCTGAGCACACCCATCACCGTCCGGGCAGCCGGGCCGCTCACCCTCCGCGCGGGCGACGAGACCGGCGTACACGTCACGGGCACGGCGACCCTCCACCCGCCAGGGGGGCCACTTCCGACGCGGTGATCTGCGCCCTGCGATGTCAGTGGTGGCTGCGATGCTGTCGGCATGACCCCGTGGAACCTGCTCGATCTCGACAGAGCCCTGCGCGCCGCCTGGGCCGCCGACACCTGTTCCCCCGACGATCAGGCCGACTGGCGGCCGGGCAATCCGGCCTGGGGGCACTGTGACATCACCGCCCTCGTCGTCCATGACGTCTTCGGCGGTGACCTGGTCGTCGGCGAGGTGTACCTCGACGGGACCCAGCGGGGCTTCCACTGGTGGAACCGGCTGCCCAGCGGTGTGGAACTCGACCTGACACGGGAGCAGTTCGAGTACGGGCAGCACATCACCGCCGCCCGTGTCATCGAGCGCCCGCCGGGCCCGCTGCGCCGACGCTGGAAGGAGTACCTCCTGCTGCGCGAGCGGGTCGGCCAACACCTCGGTCCGCTCCCGGAGCCCGTCTGAGGGGGGAGGGGAGGGGGTGGGGAGGGAGGGCGGCTCAACCCCTCCGGCTGAACGCGAACTCGATCCAGTGGGCGAAACTCCGTGGCCAGAGTGCCGACGATGCTGGGAGATCATGCGCGGGGGCAGGCAGCGGGGGAATTCGACGCACAGGCCGGCGTGGAATCCGGCGGGCTGGTCCCGGAACCGGTGACGTATGCCGCCGATCGCCTGCCCCGAGCCCTCACCCGCCCCTCCCGTCACCCACACGTCCCGCCCCCGGCTGCGCTCCTCCCCCGCGGGGCGTAGGACGGGAGGGGGTCGTGCAGGGTGGTGACGGGCGAGGAGCGGGTGTGGGATGCGGGTCGTGGTCGATCTGAACCGGTGCCAGGGGTACGCGCAGTGCGCTTTTCTGGCGCCCGACATCTTTGTCCTGCGCGGCGACGAATCCCTCAGGTACCACCCCCGGGTCGCCGACGACCAGCGCGAACGGGTCGGCCGGGCGGTGGCCGCCTGTCCGGTACAGGCGATCTCGGCCGGGCCCGCGGCGGGCGCCGATGTCGACTGACCGTGCCCTGCCGCGGATCGACACCTCCGTACGGCGGGTGGTCGTCGTCGGCGCCTCGCTCGCCGGACTGCGGGCCGCCGAGGCGCTGCGGGACGTGGGCTTCACCGGTGAGCTGACCCTCGTAGGCGACGAGCGGGCCTTTCCCTACGACCGCCCCCCGCTGTCCAAACAGGTGCTGCTGGGCGAGGCGGGACCGTACGACGTGGGGCTGCCCGCCCGTAGACCGGTCGACGCGCACTGGCGGCTCGGGGTGCGGGCCGCCGGGGTCGATCCGCTGCACGGACACGTCCTGCTCGCCGACGGCGACCGGCTGCCCTACGACCGCCTCCTGATCGCCACCGGCACCCGGGCCCGCCCCTGGCCGGTGCCGGAGGAGGCCGCGCTCGACGGGGTGCTGACCCTGCGGACCGGCGACGACGCCGCCGAACTCGCCCGGCGGCTCGACGCCGGACCCCGCCGGGTGCTGGTGATCGGCGCCGGGTTCACCGGATCCGAGATCGCCTCCGCCTGCCGGGAGAGGGGCCTCGACGTCACCGTCGTCGAACGCGGCCCCGCCCCCCTGGTGGGCGCGCTCGGCGGGGTCCTCGGCACCTTCGCGGCGGACGTCCAGCGCGCCCACGGAGTCGATCTGCGCTGCGGGGTGACCGTCACCGCGCTGGAGGGCGACCGGGGCAGGCTCACCGGCGCCCGGCTCTCCGACGGCAGCCGGGTCGAATCCGAGGTCGCGGTGGTGTGCCTCGGCGCGGTCCGAAACACCGAGTGGCTCGACGGCTCCGGGCTGGCGGCCGGACCCCGGGGCCTGGCCTGCGACGCGGGCTGCCGGGCCTTCGACATGTACGGCATCGTCACCGACGATGTGTTCGTCGCCGGGGATGTGGCCCGGTTCCCGCACCCCCTGTTCGAGTACCAGATGCTGTCCCTGGAGCACTGGGGCAACGCCGTCGCCCAGGCCGAGGTCGCCGCGCACAACATGGTGCGCCCCGGGCCGCGCCGCCGCCCCCATCTGGCGGTGCCCGCCTTCTGGTCCAGCCAGTTCGGCCTCACCATCAAGTCCGTCGGGGTGCCGACCTTCTCCGACCGGGTGGTGATCGCCCAAGGCTCACCCGAGGAGGGCCGGATGGTCGCGGTCTACGGCTACCGGGGGCGGGTCACCGCGGCGGTGGCCGTCAACCGGGCCAAGTACCTGGAGTACTACCAGCGGATGATCGAGACCGCCGCGCCCTTCCCGCCCCCGCCGGACACCGCCGACCGGCACGGCCAACCGGTCCCCGTTCCCTCCGCCGTACCCGACCCCGCGGTGCTGTCCCACGGCCCGACGGTCGCCCTCACCGGACATCTGCCGGACCGGCGCCTCGCCGTGGTGCGGAGGGAATGAACCGGCCCATCCGCCCATGCCTCGACGAACGCCCCGCCGGCCGCCGACTCGCCGACCCGCCGCAAGGAGTGCCGACATGCCCACGGAGACCCTCTTCGAGCGGATCACCGACTACGCGAACCGCCCCGACCCCTACCCCCTCTACGCCGAACTCCGCGAGCACGGCGTGGCCCGCCAGCAGGACGGCTCGTATCTGGTGGGCACCTATGACGAGGTCGTCCAGCTGCTCCACGATCCACGGATCAGCTCCGACCTCCGCAACCGCGCCGAGCCCGACGAGGCCGTCGAGGAGGCCGCCGACATGGCGCCGACCTTCATCCGCCTCGACGACCCCCAGCACGAACGGCTCCGCGGGATCGCCATGCGCCCGTTCGGGCCGCCGCACACCCCCGGGCGGATCGACGCGCTGCGCGGCGACATCACCCGCATCGTCCAGGATCTGACCGACGGCTTCGAGGGCCGTGAGCGCGTCGATGTCGTCGACGACTTCGCCTACCCGCTGCCCGTCACCGTGATCGGGAAGCTGCTGGGCATCCCGGCCGGGGACATGGACCAACTCCGCGAGTGGACCGACGACATGATCACCAGCCTGGACTTCACCCAGGGCGAGGATCCCGCCGTCAAGCGCCGCCGCGGCCAGGACGCACGTACGGCGATGGCCGTCTACTTCGGTGACCTCGCCGACTTCCGGCGCGAGCACCCCTCGGACGACCTGCTGTCGTCCTTCGTCGGCGACCCGGGCCCCGACGGGACCTTCACCCGGCAGGAACTGATGTCCACCGCCGCCCTGCTGCTGATCGCCGGACACGAGACCACCGTCAATCTGATCACCAACGGGGCACTGACCCTGCTGCGCCGGCCCGACCTGGCGGCCCGCCTCCGGGACGACCCGGCGCTGATGCCCTCGGCGGTCGAGGAACTGCTGCGCTACGAGCCTCCGGTGCACTTCCTGCCGCAGCGGACCCCGCTCGCCGATATCGAGGTGGCCGGGGTGACCATCCCCAAGGGCGCGCCCCTGATCCTGGTCCTCGCCTCCGCGAACCGTGACCCGCTGCGGTTCGCGGACCCCGACCGCTTCGACCCGGCCCGCCGGGACAACCAGCACCTCGGCTTCGGCAGCGGCATCCACAGCTGCTTCGGCGCCCCGCTGGCCCGGCTGGAGGCCGACCTCGCACTCACCGCGCTCCTGGGCCGGCTCGGCGACGGCACCCACCTGGTGGAGGACCCGCCGCCGTACCGCACGAGCCCGCTGCTGCGCGGCCCCCGCCATCTGTGGATCGAACGCTGACGGTGCCCCCGGGGGCCCCACCCGCCGAGGGCGGTGTCATGAGGGGGGTGCTCAGCGGGAGTTCGCGAGGTTCTTCTCCAGCGCGGCCAGGTAGTTGGCCAGATGGTGATCCTTGATGGCATCGGTCTCCGGGGCGAACGGGTCGTTCCCGACGCCCTTGGCGCGGTCCCGCAGTGTGGCGAGCAGCGGCAGGGCGTCGTGCAGCTTTCCGTCCGCGTCGAAGTAGCGGAGCGCGGCGACATGGGTGTAGACGGGCTCGGGCGGGAGTTGGGGGACGATGTCGTTGTTGTTGACGAAGCGGTGGCAGCGGTCGGCGAACGCCTTGTTGTGCGCGTCGGCGAGCAGCCGTTCGCAGGTGCGGGGCTGGCCGTAGGTGTACACGCCGTCCGCGAGCAGCCGCGGTTCCTCGAAGTACAGCCGGGCGGCGGCCAGCATCGCCAGCGCCGCGCCGAGACTGTGGCCGGTGAACCAGATGCTCTGCCCCCGGTCGCGCAGTTCCAGGACGGTGTCGCGGAGTTGCGGATAGACGGATTGCAGGGCCTGGTGGAAGCCGAAGTGGACGAAGCCCTTCCGGCCGGGCCCGGGTACGGGCGGGGTGTTGACGTCGGTGAGCCAGTCGCGGATCTGGGTGACCTCGGTGCCCCGGAAGCCCACGACGATCATGCGGTCACTGGCCATGACGTACGCCTGGGTGTCCTCGATCGGGAACGGCATCCGGTGCGTCGAGGCGAAGTGCCGCACCTCGCCGAATCCCCAGGCGCGGGCCTGTGTCTCGATGCCGTCCGGGTCCAGTGAGGCCAGTCCGGCCGCGCGGCCCATCCAGTAGGCGTGCTCCAGGGAGTAGCGGGTCGTCGAGTGATCCAGCGGGGGAATGGTCATCGGTGTCCTTCGCGACAGCGGGCTGCGGAGCGGATACGGGCTCCGGAGCGGATATGGGATCCGGAGCGGATACGGGCTCCGGTCGCAGGCAACGTAGCCGTCCGCCCGGTCGTGAAAGGCCCGGCCACGGCCACGATCACCCGGACGGACGAGACCGCCGGGCGGGCGCCGGAGCGGGGGCTCGTGGCTGGTGACGGGCCAGGTCCACCGGAGGTCCGGTCCGGCTCACCGCCGTCTCACAGGCTCGGCGTGACCTTCTTCACCTCCGTGTCGCGTCCCTATCGAAACTTTTGCGTTTCGCGGAATCGGGGTCTAGGCTATTTGCCGTACGAAACGGTTTCGTTTCGCTCTCTCCTCAGGCTTTGAGCCCCGTCCCTGACAGGAGTGCGTCTGCATGCCCCACACCGACACGGAGTCCGACGCGGCGTCCGACCCGGCCCCGGCCGCGACCTCACCGGCGAAGACCGGATCCCGGCGGGAGGCGGCGGCGTCGCCGCACCGCTGGTGGATCCTCGCCGTGGTCGCCACCGCCCAGTTGATGGTCACCCTGGACGCGACCATCGTGAACATCGCCCTGCCGTCCGCCCAGGCCGACCTCGGCTTCACCGACGGTAACCGCACCTGGATCGTCACCGCCTACTCGCTGGCCTTCGGCAGCCTGCTGCTGCTCGGCGGGCGCATCGCCGACCTCTTCGGCCGCAAGCTCGCCTTCCTCACCGGCGTCGCCGGTTTCGCCCTCGCCTCCGCCGTCGCGGGCGCCGCCACCAGCTTCGAGATGCTCGTCGCCGGACGCGCCCTCCAGGGCGTCTTCGGCGCGCTGCTGGCCCCCGCCGCGCTCTCCCTGCTCACGACGACCTTCACCGACGCCAAGGAGCGGGCCAAGGCATTCGGCCTGTACGGCGCGGTCGCCGGTTCCGGCGCGGCCGTCGGACTCCTGCTCGGCGGTGTGCTCACCGAGTACCTGGACTGGCGCTGGACCCTCTACGTCAACGTGGTCTTCGCGGCCTTCGCCCTGGTCGGCGGCTGGTATCTGCTCCAGCGCGGCACCCGTGGATCCGGCGCCAGGCTCGACATCCCCGGCACCGTCCTGGTCACCGCCGGACTGTTCGCCGTCGTCTACGGCTTCTCCAACGCCGAGTCGCACGGCTGGAGTTCCGCCCTCTCCTGGGGCTTCCTCGCCGCCGGAGCCGTCCTGCTCGCCGTCTTCACCCGGTGGCAGACCAGGGCCGCGCACCCGCTGCTGCCGCTGCGCGTCCTGCTCGACCGCAACCGCGGGGCGTCCTTCGCCGCGATGCTGATCGTCAGCGCCGGAATGTTCGGGGTGTTCCTCTTCCTCACCTACTACCTCCAGCTCACCCTCGGCTTCTCCGCCGTCCGGACCGGTCTGGCCTTCCTGCCGATGGTGCTCTCCCTGATGGCCGCCGCCACCCTCGCCACCAGCCTGCTGCTGCCGCGCGTCGGACCGAGGGCCGTGGTCGGGCTGGGCATGGCCCTCGGCGCGGTCGGCATGGCCTGGCTCACCCGCCTGGACCTGACCAGCGCCTACGCCGCCGATGTGCTGCCCGCCCTGGTGGTCTCCGGGATCGGTATCGGCCTCGTCATGGCCCCGGCGATGAGCCTCGCCACCAGCGGGGTCGGCGCCGACGACGCCGGAGTCGCCTCCGCCTCCGTCAACACCATGCAGCAGATCGGCGGCTCCATCGGCACGGCCCTGCTGAACACCCTGGCCGCCGGAGCTGCCACGTCCTACCTGGCCGGCCGCGACGCCGCCGACCCGCTGGTCCAGGCGCAGGCCGCGCTGGAGTCGTACTCCACCGCCTACTGGTGGTCCGCCGGCTTCTTCGCCGTCGGTGCCCTGCTCACGCTGGTGCTCTACCGGCGCGGTGTCCCGGCGGCCGCCGCCGACGCCGCCCCCACGGTCCACATGTGAGTGACAGGTGGTGAGCCGCGCCCGCCCTGGGACGGGGCGGGTGCGGACGGGCTCCCTGATGCCGACAGCGGGCCGGGCTGCTTGGCTGGAAGGTGGGCCGACGCCCGCGACCGAGGAGGGACGCCCGTGACCCAGCGCACCGGGACCGAGCCGAGAACCGCCCGCAGCCCCCTGCGCCTGCGGATGCTGCTCAGCGGGATCTTCCTGCCGGTGTTCGTCGCCGGGGCGGTCGGGTTCGCGATCTGGGCGGCGCTGTCCGGACCGGGGGACAGCCCCGGCCGAGCCGTCACCGCGACCCTCGCGGCCGTGTGCGCGGCCCTGGCACTGGCGGCCGGGGTGGACCTGGCGGTGCTGGTCCGACGGGTACGGGAGGAAGGGCGGGCCGGTGACACCACGCTCGGGACGGGGAAGAGGTGAGGTGGCGATGACGACCGGATCGACCAAGGCGGCGAAGACCTCCACCACGGCGACGAGAGCCAGTGTGAGGAAGCGGACCGCGGCGCGTGGCGCGAACGTCGCCAAGAGCACGAGCCCCGCCTCGCGCACGAGCCCCACGAAGAGCACGCGGGCCACCAAGCGGGCCACGACCGCGCGGGGCACGACCGCGCGGGGCACGACCGCGCGGGGCACGAGCCGTACCGGCGCCGAAGCGACGTACCACGCCGTCGTCCGCGCCCTCCTCGACCGTCGCCCGCGCACCTACCCCGCCGGGGCCGGGATCCGGCTGCGCAACACCCCGGCCCCGCTGTACCAGACGCTGGTGCTCGCGGTGCTGCTCAGCGCGCGGATCAGGGCCGGTACGGCGGTGGCGGCGGCGCGGGAACTGTTCGCCGCCGGGATGCGGGACGCCCGGTCGATGGCGGATGCCTCCTGGCAGGACCGGGTCGACGCGCTGGGCCGGGGCGGCTATCGGCGGTACGACGAGAGCACCGCGACGTTGCTCGGCAGGGGAGCGGAGTTGCTCCTTGAGCGGTACGGGGGTGATCTGCGGCGGCTCCGGGCGGAGGGTGATCCGAGACGGGCCCTGCTCGATCTTCCCGGGATCGGGCCGACCGGGGCGGCCATCTTTCTCCGTGATGTGCAGGGGATCTGGCCGGAATTGGCTCCTTACTTCGACCGTAAGGCGCTGGAAGGTGCGCGGCGGCTGGGGCTTCCGGTCTCGGTCCGGCGGCTGAGTCGGCTGGTGCCGGATCGGGAGTGGCCCAGGTTGGCCGACGCGCTTGTGCGTGTGGCGCTCGAAAAGGCGTTGGCGGATGAGGTGCTGGGTGCGGTGAGGGGGGTGTGAGTGGGGCTCGTGGGGTGCGTGGTCGGGTGCGGGTGGGTGGGGGCTGGTCGCGCAGTTCCCCGCGCCCCTCAGGGGGTCGGGGGCGGCCTGCGTTGACATCTCACCGTCTTCGGGCCCTTTAGGGGATCGGGGGCGGCCTGCGTCGACACCCCCCGGCCGACCCCGCGTCCGCTCACGTCGTGTGCACGCCTGCCACCAGGATGTCGATGACCAGGGGGGTTCGTGGGCCGAAGCTGAGGAGGACGCCGTCCTCCAGGGTGACCACCCTTCGGTCCATTCCGGCGGGTGTCTCGCGGATGCCCGGGATCTCGACCAGGCCGTCCACGCCGCCCACCGACTCCAGGCCCTTGGTCATCATCAGCAGGACATCGGGCTGTGCGTCGACCAGGGCCTCGCTGGTCAGGGGGGTGAAGGGCTTGTCGAGACCGGCGTCCACGCCCGCGTCGACCGCGCCCGCCGCCGCGATGAGGGAGTCCGCCCCGGAACCCTTGCCGCCCATGAGGTACACGGCCGCGGTGCCGCGCATGTAGAGGAACGCCACCTTGGGTGTGCTGCCGTCGGGCACGGCGTCGCGCGCCGCCTTGAGTTCGGTGTCGATACGGGAGTTGAGGGCCCGGCCCGCCTCGGGCACCCCGAGGGCCTCGGCGATCCGGGTGGTGCGCGTGGTGACATCGGCGAGTTCGGTGGCCGGATCGAGGACCACCACCGGCACGCCCGCGTCGCGGATCTGGTCGATGGCCTCCGAGGGGCCGGTGTCGGTGTCCGCGAGGACCACGGTCGGCCGCAGCGACAGCACGCTCTCCGCGCTGACGTCATGGGCCTTGGTGACCAGCGGCAGATCCTTCGCCTCCTCGAAGGTGGCCGTGATGTCCCGGCCCACCACCCGCTCGCCCAGCCCCAGCGTGAACACGATCTCGGCCACGCCGCCGTTCAGCGGCAGGATCCGTGCGGCGTCCTCGACGGTGACCTGACGGCCGTCCGAGGAGTCCACGGTGACCGGCAGTTCCGGTTCGGGCGGCGCCCCTTCCAGCGGTACGAGGGTGTTCGCGTCGAGTCGTTCCAGCGCGGCCTCGGCGCGTTCGCCCGCCGACGCGGAGGTGGCACCGGAGCTCCCCTGGTCACCGGAGGTCTCCGTGCCCCCCGAGCCCCCCGAGCCACCCGCGCACGCCCCGCTCAGCAGCGCGAGGGACAGGGCGAGGGCGGCCAGGCCCCGGCGTCGGGCGGCGCGCGTCGGGCGGGTGGTGGCGGTCGGCCGTCCCGTGGCGGTCAGGCGTCGGACGGCCCTCGTACGACCGGCGGCACTCGTGGCTCTCATGACTCGGCCTTTCCTCTTCGCTGGCACTCAGTTGGGCGATAGTTTAGGTTAGGCTGACCTAAGTTTTCTGAGGTGGGGGTGTTTCATGTCATCGGCAAGTGGCCCGCGCGGCAAGCGAATCGGCTGGACCGGCGTGGTCGCGGTCTCGGCGGCGCTGACGCTGGCGGTCCCGTCACCGGCCGTCGCGGCGGAGGGCTCGGCGACCGGCCCCGAGGGGCAGACGCTCACCGTGTCCAAGACGTCCGGCCTCACCGAGGCGGGCGAGACGGTGACCGTGTCCGGCACCGGCTACAACACCGAGAAGGGCATCTACATCGCCCTGTGCGTCGACAACGGGGCCGGGCAGACACCGACCCCCTGTGTCGGCGGGGTCGACATGTCCGGCGAGTCCGGCGCCTCGGTCTGGGTGTCCTCCAACCCGCCGTCGTACGGCGAGGGACTGGCCACGCCCTACGAAGGCAGCGGCCACGACGGCTCGTTCTCCGCGCAGCTCACGGTCCGCGCCAAGGACGCGAGCACCGACTGCACGGCGTCCGGTGTGACCTGTGCCGTCATCACCCGCAACGACCACACGCGCGGCGGTGACCAGACCCAGACGGTCCGCGTCCCGGTGACGTTCGGGGCGACGGACGGCGAGGCGTCGTCCGGCGCCGAGGCGTCCTCGACGCCGACCGCCTCGGCCGGTGCGGGGACGACCGGCGGTGAGACCGCCACCGGCTCGACCACCGGCTCGACCACCGGCTCCTCCACGGGCGGTGACGGCTCGGACTCCGGTTCCACCACGGACGGCCCGCTGGCCAGCACCGGTTCGGATCTCGCGGTGCCGCTCGGGCTCACCGCCGCCGGTCTGGTCGTCGTGGGCGGCGCCACCTGGGCCCTGGCCCGCAGGCGCCGGTCGGCCACACCGACGGCGGGCGCCGAGTGACGCACGACCGGTTTCTTCGAAGAAGGGGGACGGAGCGGGTGACAAGGACGGTGAAGGTGAAGGTGAAGGCCAGGAAGCGGCCCGCCGCCGCACTGGTGGTGGCGGGCGGTGCCGTGCTCGCGCTGTTCGCGCCGGGCGCGGCGACCGCGCAGGCGGCACCGGCCGGGAGTGAGATCTCCGGGGGGTACGTGGGCTGGTCCACGGCCGAACTGGCGGCCGGTGGACTGACCCTGACGAGCGGCACCGCGTCCGCCGGGCGGAGCTGGTTCCGGGCCGAGGGCGGCACCGTCGACGCCGGGTCCGCCGAGGTCGACCTGGCCGGGACGGCCTCGTTCACATCCGGCGACGAGCCCGCGCACGGGCTGCTCCTCGGCGAGCTGCGGCTCACCCTGGACGGCGGAACGGGCACGTTGTACGCCCGCCGACTCGAAGGCGACCGGGGCGAATTCGCCCTCGCCGCCGTGCGGCAGAGCGGCGCCGCTCCCGTCGTACGGGACACCGGGGCCACCTGGTCCGGGCTGCGGATGTCCCTGACGGACGCGGGCGCCGAGCTGCTGTCCGGCTGGAGTGGGCAGGAGTTCGCCGCCGGGGAGACGCTCGGGCTGCTGGACGTGACCGTGGGCACCGGCGGCGGCACCCCGCAAGCCCCGGCCGCCCCGGCCGGGGACGACACGGACCCCGCCACCGCGCCGCCCGCCCCGGCGGACGTACCAGAGTCACCACAGCCGCCGCAGCCACCACCGGCAGCGGAGCCGCAGTCACCCGCGAGCGGCGCCGCGCCGACCGCGGCCGTGGTCACGCCCGTTCTGACGGGCGGTGGTGAACAGCGGGTCACCGGGGCCGGGTTCACGCCCGGCGCGGTGGTGCTGGTCGCCATCGACGGGGACACGCGCTATCAGGCGGTCGCCGACGCAACGGGGCGCTTCGAGCGGGCGTTCCCCGTCTACGCCAGTGCCCTGGCGGGGGAGCACGAGGTGGAGCTGACGCCCGTGACCGGGGGCGGCGGCGGTGCCGTGGCCCGGTTCGAGGTGCGCGGCACCGACTGACCCATGCGCTGACGGCCGACCGCCCGCGCGTCGACGCGGGGGATCACCCGGGGTGAAGGAGGAGCGGGCTCGGCGACGGGTCCGCTCCTCGGCATGCCCGGACCGCCCGTGAAGCGCACCCCAACCCCCCGTGAAAAAACGGGAGTTGGGAATTTTGCAAACCATTGACAAGGATCCCTCGATCAGACTTAGGTTTGCCTTACCTAACTGGGGCCGCTTCCGAGAGAGGGAACCTCGCATGAGACCCGTTTCCGCCCGCACCGCCCGTAACGCCGCCCGTGCCGGTCTGGCCGTCGCCGCGTCCGCCGCGCTCACCCTGGGCCTGGCGGGTTCGGCCTCCGCCGCCACCTCGACCCGCACGATCACCGACGGGGCCACCACCTACAACCTCTCGCTGACCGCGCCGAACACGGCGTCCGCGGCGGGCCAGGTCATCACCGTCTCCGGGTCCGGTTACAACCCCGGCCAGGGCCTCTACGTCGGCCTGTGCGTGGTCAACGGCGCCGCGGGCGCGAACAAGCCGTCCCCGTGCCTGGGCGGCCAGGACCAGTCCGGCTCGACCGGCGCCTCGCACTGGGTCAACAACGTCTTCGGCGGGCTCTTCGCCAACAGCTCCACGTTCGGCTCCGGCGGCACCTTCAGCGTGAACATCTTCGTCAAGGCGACGCTGGACGACGGCAGCGTCTGCGGCGAGGACGTCACCTGCGCCGTGGTCACCCGTGCCGACCACTTCGACACGAACGACCGCAAGTACGACGTGCACGTGCCGATCTCCTTCTCGTAGCCCGGATCCCGTGGTCCGCATCGCGTAGCCCGAATCCCCGTAGCCCGAATCCCCGTAGCCCGAATCCCCGTAGCCCGAATCCCCGTAGTCCGGATCCCCGTAGTCCGGATCCGGTTGCCCGGGTCCGGATCTCGTAGCCCGAAAGGTCCCCCCCCCCATGCGAGCAGCAACCCCCCGCACCGCCCGTAACGCCGCCCGTGCCGGTCTGGCCGTCGCCGCGTCCGCCGCGCTCACCCTGGGCCTGGCGGGCTCGGCCTCCGCCGCCACCTCGACCCGCACGATCACCGACGGCACCACCACCTACAACCTGTCCCTCACCGCTCCCAACACCGCCACCGCCGCCGGCCAGATCATCACCGTCTCCGGGTCCGGCTACAACACCACGCAGGGCGTCTACGTGGCCCTGTGTGCCGTCAGCGGTGCCCCCGGCCAGAGCCAGCCGGGGCCCTGCCTGGGCGGCGCCGACCAGACCGGCACCACCGGGTCCTCCCACTGGGTGTCCAACTTCGGCGGCGGCACGGTCGCCAACAGCTCCCGCTTCGGGACCGGCGGCACCTTCTCCGTGAACATCTTCGTCAAGGCCACGCTGGACGACGGCAGCGTCTGCGGCGAGGACGTCACCTGCGCGGTGGTCACCCGCGCCGACCACACCGACACCACCGACCGGAAGTACGACGTGCACGTCCCGATCAGCTTCCCGTAGTCCCGTCCGGCCGGGCGTCCCGCAGTACGCGGGGCGCCCGGCCCATGGCCTGTGGGCAGCCGGACGCCACCCATCCACGAGGAACCCCATGACTGACGACACCACCGGCACCAGCCGCCCGGACGCCCCGGCCAGACCCCGCCTGCGCCGCCCCGCCGCGCTCATCGGCTCGGCCGCGCTGATCGCCGCGGGCGCCACCGCCCTCACCATCGGCCCGCCCGCGCAGGCCGCCGACACCCCGAGGACCGGACTCGGCCAGGACGGCCAGGAACTGACCGTCTCCGCCTCCGCCAACCTCGACCCCGACGGCGAGACGCTCCGCGTGACCGGCGCGGGCTACGACGCCACCAAGGGCCTGTATGTCGCCCTGTGCAAGGACAACGGGGACAACCGGATCCCCTCGCCCTGTCTCGGCGGCGCCGACCAGACCGGCGGCAGCGGCTCCTCCCAGTGGATCGTCCCGCCGGGCGACCCCAACGAGGGCGACCTCACCGAGACCTGGGGCGCGGGCGGCACCTTCGACGTCCAGATCGACGTCACGGCGCAGGACGGCGGCCTCGACTGCCTCCAGGTCGCCTGCTCGGTGATCACCCGCGTCGACCACCGCGCCGCGGGCGACCGCTCCCAGGACGTCCGGGTCCCCGTCACCTTCGAGGGCCAGGACCCCGGTGAGCCCGGCGGCGGCGTGGACGTGCCCGCCGGCACGGTCAGTTATGTCCGGGCCGCCGAGTACGGCACCGCGGGCCAGCCCAACGCCCTGCTGCTGCACCCCGAGTCCGGGAAGCTGTACGTCGGCTCGAACAACATCCCCGACACCGCCGATGTCAACGAGTCCGGTCTGTACGTCCTCGACCCGCAGGACGGCACGGTCCTCAGCCATGTCGCCCAGGCGCCCAGCTCCACCGGGGTGCTCGCGCCGCGCAACGTCCAGCGGATCGCCGGACCGCTCGCCGGGGACGGCGTCGTCTTCCAGTACCCGGTGCGCGGCATCGGCACCGCCAAGGACGGCGACACCGCCGCCGCCGGTTTCTGGCCGGCCGGCGCCTCCATCACCGGCATCGCGCCCGGCACCGACGCCGCCACCGTGCTGGTCTCCCAGGGCACCACCCTGTCCGAGATCGAGTACGCCACCGGCACCGTCCGGCGCACGGTCACC
This sequence comes from Streptomyces sp. NPDC056734, assembly GCF_042790455.1. Classification (NCBI taxonomy): domain Bacteria; kingdom Bacillati; phylum Actinomycetota; class Actinomycetes; order Kitasatosporales; family Streptomycetaceae; genus Streptomyces; species Streptomyces sp. NPDC056734. The sequence goes on along the minus strand of NZ_JBHTZD010000013.1, from coordinate 145,325 downwards.
CTCGACGGCGTGGGCGAACTCGCCACCGACACCGCCCGCCAGACCGTCTGGTCCGTCGACTACACGACGAGGAAACTGCGCCGGATCGACACCGGCACCCTCGCGGTCACCGCCACCGCCGATCTCACCTCCGACCTGCTGGCCTTCGTCCAGGTCGACCCGGCGACCGGCAACGTCTGGGTGGGCAGCGGCCACGACGTCCTCGTCTTCGACCAGGACGCCACCCTCCTGACCACCCTCACGGGCACCGACCGCCCGACCGCCGTCGCCTTCGACCAGGAGACCGGCTCGGCGTTCGTGCTGCGCGAGGACTACGGCAGCGCCGAGGACGGCGCCGACAACGTCGGCTCCCTCGACGTCCACTCCACCACCACCTACGAGAAGGCGGCCGAGTCCCTCGCCCTGCCGGGCAGCCGGGCCGGGGCCTTCGCGGGCGTCGCCGTCACCCCGGGCGCGGGCACCGTCTTCGTCACCAACCAGGCGGAGAGCGAGGTGCTGCGGCTGGAGCGCCGGATGTCGCCGAAGGTCACCCAGTCCCCGACCGACCGGACCGTCGCCCCCGACGACGAGGTCACCCTGGTCGCGACGGCCGAGGGCACCCCGGAACCGGCCGTGCGCTGGCAGGTCAGCCCGGACGACGGCCAGACCTGGACGACCATCGAGGGCGCCACCCAGAACGCGTACCGCTTCACGGCGAAGCAGTCGCAGGACGGCTACCGCTACCGCGCGGAGTTCACCAACGCGGCCGGCACCACCCGCACCGCGCCGATCACCCTCACCGTGCAGGAGCCCGACGACGGCGGCACCGGCGGCGGTGACGGCGGCGAGGAGGAGCCGTCGGGCACCGGGACCGGGACCGGCCCCGAGGGACAGCAGCTCACCGTCACCCCGGTCAACCACCTCGCGGTGGAGGACCAGAGGCTGACCGTCACCGGCTCCGGCTACGACCCCGACAAGGGCGTCTATGTCGCCCTGTGCGTCGACAACGGCCCCGGCGAACTGCCCAGCCCCTGCGTCGGCGGCGTCGACATGACCGGCACCTCGCACTCCTCGGCGTGGATCTCCTCCAACCCGCCCGACTACGGCGAGGACCTGGCGATCCCGTACGGCGACGGCGGCACCTTCGAGGTCGAGCTGACCGTGGACGCGGCGGACGAGTTCACCGACTGCTTCGAGGTGACCTGCGTCCTCGCGACCCGCGCCGACCACACCCTGTCCGGCGACCGCACCCAGGACGTCAAGGTGCCGGTGGCCTTCACCGGCCAGGACCCGGTGGACACCGACCCCGACGGCGGTGACACCGGAGGCGGTGACACCGGCGGTGACACCGGGGGCGGTACGGGTGGCACCGGCGGCACGGAAGGCACCGACGGCGGTTCCACGAGCGGCGGTTCGAGCAGCGGCAGCGGCGGCACCACCTCCGGCTCGACGGGCACCACCGGCACCACCGGCACCACCGGTTCTACTGGTACGACCACCACCGGCGGCGGCAGCCTCGCCTCCACCGGCGCCACCATCGGCACCGCCGCCGCGCTGGCCGCGCTGCTCACGGCCACCGGCTGGTTCGTCCACCGCCGCGCCCGCGCCCGCGCCACCGCGGACCCGGTACCGGCGGCCGCCGCCGAGTGAGGGCGGGCCCGCACCCCGGGTACGGGGTGCGGGCCCTGGTGGGGGACACCGGCCACTGGCGGCCGGCACGGCAGGGGCCGCGGCCCCTACTGGTTGATGACGAACTGCGATCCCGGCTGGACCAGGATGTTCCCGTCGGCCGAGTTGGTGATCGTCACGTTCGACAGGGTCGCGCTGCCCCGGGCCCCGCTCATGGCGAGGATGCCGGCGCCGTGGTTGGACTTGTCGATGACGACGTCGGAGATCTGCGCGGTCACCGTGCCACCGCCGGTCTTGAACTGGATCCCGTCGTACGTGGAGTCATGGATCTCGGTGTCCCGGATCACCACTCCCGGGATGCTCTGACCCTGGGCGAACAGGGTGATCGCCCCGAACTCCTGGTCCTCGTTCCAGAAGGCGCCGCCCGTGCGGTACAGGTCGTTGTTGGCGATCAGGGTCTGCCCGGAGAAGGGCAGCGGATCGTGGTCGGTCGCCAGCATGATGCCCGGGTAGTTCATGGTGTCGTAGATCAGATTGTTCTCGATGGTGTTGTCATAGCCGCCGTAGACCGCGATCCCATTGGCCCGCCAGGGCAGCTGGATGGTGTTGTTGCGGAAGGTGTTGTCGTGGCCGATGTCGACGGCCTGGTCCTTGACGTACTTGTTGGCCCACACGGCGAGCGCGTCGTCCCCGGTGTTGCGGAAGGACGAGTTCTCCACCGTCGAGTTGCGGGTGCCGTTGGAGAAGTTGATGCCGTCCGCGTAGGTGTTGCGGATCCGCATCCCGGTGAACTCCAGGCCGTCGGCCGGACCCCACAGCTCGGGGATGTTGCTGTAGTCGCGGCCGACCCACACCCCGACATTGGCGTGCTCGATCCACACATTGCTGATCTTGGTGTCCTGGCCGAACCGGCCGTTGAGCCCGACGCCGCCCTCCGCGCCGCCCGCGCCGCCCCGGATGGTGCCGGAACCGAAGATCGCGATGTCGGAGATCTGGGTGTTGTCGTCGATGTCGAAGCCGAAGTTGCCCTCGTGCGGATGGTTGATGCCGCCCGCCTCCTGCGGCGGGGTCAGCGTGTAGAGCTGGGAGTGCCACATGCCGGCGCCCCGGATGGTGACATCGCTGATGCCGACCTGGTTGTACTGACCCCGGTTGAGCGGGTCGTCGGTCAGGATCTTCTGCTCCTGGCGCCACTGGCCCGCCGGGATCCACACGCAGCCGATCTGCCCGTTCTGGTCGGCGGTCACGGCCCGCTGGATGGCGTCCGTGTCGTCGAGCCCGTCATTGGGCACGGCCCCGTACTGGGTGATCGACACACATCCGGCCGGCTGCGGGGTGGGCGGGGCCACCTGCTCCAGATCGATCAGGTCGATGATGTAGAAGGGGGCCGTGTCCCCGGCGTCCCGCTGCAACCGGAACGTGGTGCCCGCCGGGTAGGACTGCGCCAGCAGCGCGTTGGACTCGTCGAACAGCCGCCGCGCGTCCGTCTGCGGGGTGTTGGTCAGCCCCTCCGGGTCGTCCGTGGTGCCGTACAGCCAGCTGTGCTTGGACGACAGATTGATCTTGCGTACGAAGGTGCCGTTGGCGTACAGGCTCAGCGTCGCCTCGGTGCCGCCGCCGCCCGCCGCGTCCGGGATGGAGTTGCGCACGACGATCGAGTTGGCCGCCGCGGTGGAGGTGAACTCCACATACTGGCCGATCGAGTTGAGCCGCACCGACTGACGGCCGGAGGACTCGGTGGCGAAGTTGGTGTGCCCGAAGGTCCGCTCCGCGTCCGCCGTCAGCAGGGTGCCGTTGTGGGTGCCCTTCTCCGCCTCGTACTCGATGTACGGCACCGCCGCGCCCCGGCCGACCACGATCGAGCGGGAGTACACGTTGTTGTTCTCGTTGGTCTCGGTGACGGTGTTCGTGGCGTCGGCGGTCGCGGTGAGCACGGCCGCGCCGCTGGTCGCCGTCCAGGTGCCGGAGACGGCGACCTCGGCGGTGGCGCCCGCCGCGATCGATCCGGCCGTGCCGTTGAGGGTGGTCGAGCCGGCCGTGACCCGGGTGACGGAACCCGCCGGGACGGCCGTCGTGCCGCGGTTGTGCACCGACACCGTGAAGGACACGGAGGCGCCGGCCGCCGGGCTCGACGGGTTGGTGCTGATGCCGCGGACCTCCAGGTCGGGGCCGGGGCTCTGGGCGACGGTCAGCTTGGTGGCCGCCGTCCGGCTGTTGTTGCTGTTGTCGAGTTCGGGCACGGTGTCCGTCGGGTCGACCACCGCCGAGACGGTGTAGCTGCCCGTGGCCCGCTTGCCCACGGTCACCGGCACGGTGGCGGAGGCGCCCGCCGCGAGGGCGGCCACCGGGGCGCTGCCCGCGACGGTGCCCTCCAGGCTGACGTCGACCGTGGAGGCCGGGGAGGCGGCGGTGCCCGCGTTGCGCACGGTCACCTGGGCCGTGACGCTGTCCGACTCGGTGGGCGCGGCGGGGGTCCAGGTCAGCTCGCCCACCACCAGGTCGGGGTTGGGCGCGGCCGTCCCGAGCACCTCGAACTCGGCGATCTGGGCGCCGTATCCGCTGCTGTTGGAGTGGACCGTCAGCCGTACGTCGGCGTAGCGCCCGCTGACCGGGATGGTCACCGTGTTGGCGTTGGCGCCGGGGCTGAAGGCGTAGTCGGCGCGGGCCTTGACGGAGGTGAAGGCCGATGAGCCCTGTGGCCGGCCGAGCACCTCGATGTTCTGGGTGCGGGCCGCCCAGGCCGCGTCGGGGTTGAGCTTGAGGGTGATGCCGGACAGGTCGGCGTCGGCGCCCAGCTCCGCGGTCAGCGAGGCAGGGTGGCCGTTGGACTCCCAGTAGGTGCCCACCTGGCCGTCGTTGGCGTTGGCCGCGACGAACGAGTGGACGGTGGAGGTGGCGGTGATCGGCTTGCCGCGGGCCAGGTTGGTGCCGACCGGCGGCTCGCCCGTCCCGGGATCGGTGCCGCGGATCTCCAGCTCGGACAGCTGACCGGCGTTCCAGCCGGTGTTGGCGGTCACCTGGACCCGTACGTAGCGCACGCTGCGGGCGGTGAAGTCGACGGTCACCGTGTTGGCGGACGCCGGGGCGAAGCTGCGGGCGGCGGAGGCGGACAGGGGGGTGAAGGTGGTGCCGTCCGTGCTGCCCTCGACGGCGAGGGTCTGGGTCCTGGCGCCCCAGGAGGCGGGCAGCTTCAGGACCACCTGGTTCACCTCGACGGCGCTGCCCAGATCGACGCGGACCCAGCTCGGGAACGACCCGGTCGGGCCCTCCCAGTACGACTGCTGGCTGCCGTCGGTGACGTTGGCGGCCGGGTAGCCGCCGACCGAGCCGCTCGCGGTGGCGGTCCTGCCCAGGGCGAGATTGGGGCCGACGGCCGCGGTTGCGGCGCCGGCCGTGCCGGGTTGCAGGCCGAAGGCGACCAGCGCGGCCAGAATCAGGCCGGTGATCGTCCTCAGACCGTGTCTTGTCCGTCTCATGGCGTCCTCGTTCCATGGCGGGGGACGACGGGGGGAGAGTGCGGGTGCGCTGGACCTGTTGTCCGGAACTACCGGAGTTGGGTTGGGATTTTGCGTGAATCGATCGTAAGTTTGCGTGGCTTGGGTGATAGATTTCTGGCCGGGTTCCCGTTTGTCAATGGCATGAACACGAAGAGATGCGCGGGGCGCCGGGGTGCGGGGGGTTGGTTTCCGGCCCGCGGTGCGAAGTGGCGGGCGATATCCATTGATTCGCCCCACCGCGGCACCTCACCCGGAGTCGACCTCGTCTCCACCCACCGCAGTTGCTGAGGAGGGTGGGCTGCTCGTCTCCCGTCACCTCGGCGGCTGAGGAGGGTGGGTTGAGGAACGGGCCCGGGGGCGGGGGTGAGGCGCGGGACCGGGGAGACGGTGTGCGGGCGGCTGCGAACCGGGGCGGGCCCGGGGGCCCGTGGCATCCGCCCGGCTGCGGCCTCGGGCACGCGGGCCGGTCCACGGCATCCGCTCCGCCGCGAGCGCGGGCGCCCTGGGGCTGGCCCGCAGCATTCGCTCGGCCGCGATCCCGGGCCCGGTGGACGGCTCCGTGGCTTTCGCCCAGCCGTTACCCCGTGCCTGCGGGGCGGTCCACGGCATCCGCTCCGCCGCTACCCCGGCCCCCCGGGCGTGCCCACGGCATTCGCCCTCCCGCCACCTCGGGCACTCCGGGCGGTCCGTGCGGCTTTCGCCTAGCCGCTACCCCGGGCGGGCCTGTGGCGTTCGCTCGGCCGCCACCGTAGGCACCCCGGGCCGGCCCGCGGCATCCGCCCAGCCGCCACCCCGTGCCTGCGGGCCAGCCGACGACATCCGCCCAGCCGCCACCCCGGGCACGCGGGCCAGCCGACGGCATCCGCCCAGCCGCCACCCCGCACCACCCCGCGCCGCCCCACGCCATCCCCCCACCCCCACCCCCACCCCGAGCGCGCCGGACGTACCGACGGCGCACGGGAGGGGTGAGCGGCGCAGAGATGGGAGCAGGGGTCGTGTTCACATGCGCCCTGTCACTCCGCGGCGCCGGGCACTTACAGTGTGTCCCCCACAGCCCTGCGGCCCGGCCGGCAGGGCCGAGCCCCATCTGTACGGATCTTGCCCCACCTGTACGGTCACCGCCCGGCCCGCCCCGGCGCCCCGCGGCCGGCGTCCCGGACCGGCTCCGGCGCGACGGGTGGCGGTGACCGCGTGTGTCAGGCACCACCCGTGAGAGCGCCCGGCCGCCGCGCAGGCGGATCTGCGCGCGGCCCCGGCGCGTCCCGAGCCGTTGGAGGCCGCTGTGTCCCGACCGTGCGTCGCCCTCGTCACCGATCCCACCTCGCCCGAAGGCTGCGGGGACGTCCTCGCCGAAGCCGTCGAGCAGCTCACCGGCCGCCCCCCGGTGCGGATCGACTCCCGGCACTTCGCCACCGGCGGTACCGGCCGCGGCGTCCGGTCCGGGAACCGGTTGCGGCTGATCGTCCCCGGTCAGGGGCTCGACGTCGAGCCGGACGTGGTGGTCCTGTACGAGATACCGCCGCACCGCCGCCACACCCTCGCCGGGTTCCAGCGCCTGCTGGTCCGCCACGACGTCGTGACCCTGGGCACCGGGGTGTCCGCCTGGCGCACCGCCACCGAGAAGAACCTCACCGTGGAGCGCTTCCAGCGCGACGGCGTCGCCCACATGGAGACCATCGTCCTGTCCCGGCCGAGCCCGCACGAGGCGTCGGCCGCCTTCGGGAAACTCGGCGGCGACGTCTGGGCCCGCCCGGTGATCGGCACCGGCGGCTACGACACCTTCCATGTCACCGGCCTCGACCGCCTGGAGCACGTCACCGACTTCTACGCCGAACGCGGCACCGACTGGATGCTCTCCAAGGACGCCGGGAACATCACCCCCGACGGCATGCGCCACCAGTTCCGGGTCTTCGTCCTGAACGGCCGGGTCGTGCACGCCCGCGAACACCTCCAGCCGGAGCCCGACGAGCCCTGCAACACCAGCCAGGGCGCCACGGCGGTCTTCCTCGCCCCCGAGGAACTCGACCCCCGCCTCACCGACCTCGCCGTGGCCGCCACCGCCTCGATCGGCCTCCCCTTCTCCGGCGTCGACCTCGCCGTCGAGAACGGCGGCGTCGTCTTCGAGGTCAATGTCCAGCCCGCCTTCATCCCGGGCGAACTCCCCAAGGCCGCCGTCCCCTACATCGAGGCCCACCTCCAGGCACTGAAGTCCCAGCACACGGGACGGCAGCGCCCGGCGGACCGAAGGGCGGGGTGCGCCTGAGCGAGGCCGGCCCCCGGCGGCGTAACGCGCGCGGGCCCGTTCCGGCCTGCGGCGGCGGGGGCGGCCGAGCCTCGACAGGGCCCGCGCGGGCGGCGGTCCTCCCCTGAGAGGCTCCCCACCTCCCGCAGGGCCGCCCGCTCGACCGGCCCCGTCCGGAGCCCCGATGTACGCTCCGAGACATGCGGATCTCCGTTTCCTCCGACATGGACGAACCCGTTGCCCGCCGGCTGGTCGTGGAGCTGCGGGAGCGTGGGCACGATGTGGTGGCGCGCGGGGCGCTGCGCCCCGGGGACGACCCGCGGTGGGCGGTGTGCTCGGAGGCGGCGGCCCGGGACGTCGCCGACGGGGCCGCCGACCAGGCCGTCGTCTGCTGCTGGACCGGCACCGGCGCGTCGATCGCCGCGAACAAGGTGCCCGGCGTGCGCGCCGCCCTGTGCACCGACGCCCACACCGCCGACGGCGCCCGCCGCTGGAACGACGCCAACGTCCTCGCCCTCAGCCTGCGACTGACCTCCGAACCCCTGCTCAGGGAGATCCTCGACGCCTGGTTCGCGGGCGAGGCCAGCACGGACCCCGAGGACCGGGAGAACGTCCTCCGCGTGGACCGTATCGGCGCCGCCCGCACCCGCGCGGCCGACCCGGCCGTCCCCGGCGGCGCCCCTTAGGCCCGCGCCGCCCCTCGGACCCGTACCGGACACCGCCCGCTGCGTGAGGAGCGTCGGAGTGACCCGCTGGATCTGGGAGTACGACGGCTACGACCCGGCCGACCAGCGGCTGCGGGAGTCCCTGTGCACCCTCGGCAACGGCAGCTTCGCCACCCGCGGCGCCCTGCCCGAGTGCGCCGCGAACGGCATCCACTACCCGGGAACCTACGTCGCCGGCTGCTACAACCGGCTGACCTCCTCCGTCGCCGGCCGCGAGGTCGACAACGAGGACATGGTCAACGTCCCCAACTGGCTGCCCCTGCGCTTCCGCCCGCTCGGCCGCCGCTGGCTCACCCCGGACCAGGCCACCGTCCTCGACCACCACCAGGCCCTGCACCTGGACGCCGGCACCCTGGAGCGCCGTACCCGCTACGCCCTTCCCGACGGTGGCGAGCTGACGGTACGGCAGCTGCGGCTCGTGCACATGGGCGATCCGCATCTGGCCGCGCTGCGCACCGAGTTCACCGCCGAGGGCACCGACATCGAGCTGGAGGTGGAGGCCGCTCTCGACGGCGGCGTCCGCAACTCCGGCGTCGCCCGCTACCGCGACCTCGACGGCCACCACCTCACCCACGTCCACACCGGCACCCACACCCCCGACACCGTCTGGCTGCGCTGCCGCACCCGCACCTCCGACATCCGCATCGGCATGGCGAGCCGCGTCACCACGGACGCCGCCCTCGGCGTACGCCACACCCCGCCCCGCGCGATCCAGTACCTCACCCTGAGCCTCACCCCCGGCACCACCGCCACCGTCGACAAGACCGTCGCCCTGCACACCTCCCGCGACCCCGCCATCAGCGACCCCCTGTACGCCGCCCTGTCCCGCGTCGAACGCGCCCCCGGCTTCGACGCGCTGCTCGACTCCCACCGCGCCGCCTGGGCCCAGCTGTGGCGCCGCGCCGATCTCGACGTGCCCGGCGAGGCGGGCCGGATCCTGCGGCTGCACCTCTTCCATGTCCTCCAGACACTCTCGCCGCACACCGCCGACATCGATGTCGGAGTCCCCGCGCGCGGCCTGCACGGAGAGGCGTACCGGGGCCATGTCTTCTGGGACGAACTCTTCGTGCTGCCCTATCTCAACCTGCACTTCCCCGAGGTCTCCCGCGCCCTGCTGCTCTACCGTCACCGCCGCCTGGAACAGGCCCGCACCGCCGGCCGGGACGCGGGCCGCCGGGGCGCGATGTACCCGTGGCAGAGCGGCAGCGACGGCCGCGAGGAGACCCAGCAGCTCCATCTCAACCCCAACTCCGGCCGCTGGCTGCCCGACCACTCCCACCTCCAGCACCACGTCGGCTCCGCCATCGCCTACAACGTGTGGCAGTACTGCGAGGCCAGCGGCGACACCGAGTTCCTGCACACCAAGGGCGCCGAGACCATGCTCCAGATCGCCCGCTTCTGGGCCGACGCCGCCGACTTCGACCCGCGCCTCGGGCGCTACCGCATCGCCGGGGTCGTCGGCCCCGACGAGTACCACGACGCCTACCCGGGCGCGAAGCAGCCAGGGCTCGTCGACAACGCGTACACCAATGTCACCGCCGCCTGGGTGCTCGCCCGCACCCTGGACCTGATCGCCGGCCTGCCCGCGCCGCGCCGCCGCGAACTCACCGAGCGCACCGGCCTGGACGACGGCGAACTCGACCAGTGGGAGGACATCTCGCACAAGCTGCACGTGCCCTTCCACCAAGGCGTGATCAGCCAGTTCGACGGCTACGGCGACCTCGCCGAACTCGACTGGCAGCGCTACCGCGAGCGGTACGGCGACATCCGCCGCCTGGACCGGATCCTGGAGGCCGAGGGCGACACCGTCAACCGCTACCAGGCGTCCAAGCAGGCCGACGTCCTGATGCTGGGCTATCTCTTCTCTCCGGCCGAACTGCACGCCCTCTTCCACCGGCTGGGGATGCCGCTGGACGACGAGACCTGGCGGCGCACCGTCGACCACTACCTCCACCGCACCAGCCACGGCTCCACCCTCAGCGGCCTGGTGCACGGCTGGGTGCTGGCCCGCGCCCGCCGCGCGGAGGCCTGGGAGTTCGTCCAGGAGGCGCTGCGCGGCGACATCGCCGACATCCAGGGCGGCACCACCGGCGAGGGCATCCACCTCGGCGCGATGGCCGGCACCCTCGATCTCGTCCAGCGCGGGCTGACCGGCCTGGAGACCCGGGACGGCGCGCTGTGGCTGGACCCGGTGCCGCTCCCCGAGCTGTCGTCGTACGGCTTCTCCGTGCGCTACCAGGCCCACTGGGGCGTCCGTTTCCGGCTGCGCCAGGGCAACCTGGAGATCACGGTGCCCAATCACACCGACGCCGCCCCCATCGACGTACGCCTCCCGGACCGCGCGTTCTCCCTCGGACCGGGCGAGACCGCCCGGCTGCTGCTCCCGGCGGAGGACGGCACGCAGGGGCGTCGCCCCCATCCCTCGCACCAGGAGAGTTGACACCATGACCGACAAGCTCACCGTGGGTGTCCTGGGCACCGGCATCATGGGCGCCGGGATGGCCCGCAGCCTCGCCCGCGCCGGACACTCCGTGCGCGCCTGGAACCGCAGCCGCGCCAAGGCGGAGCCGCTGGCCGCCGACGGCATCCGGATCGCGGACAGCCCCGCCGAGGCGGTACGGGACGCGGACGCCGTGCTCACCATGCTGTACGACGGCGGCACGGTCCGGCAGGTCATCGCCGAGGCCGCTCCTGGGCTGCGCCCCGGCACGGTCTGGTCCCAGTCGACCACCGCGAGCCCGGAGGATGTCGCCGCGCTGGCCGCCCTGGCCGGGCAGCACGGGGTGATCTGCTACGACGCCCCGGTCCTGGGCACCCGCCAGCCCGCCGAGGCCGGTCAGCTGACCGTGCTCGCCGCAGGACCGGTGGCCGGGCGGGAGCGGATCACGCCGGTCTTCGACGCCATCGGCGCCCGGACCGTGTGGACCGGCGACGACACGGCGGCGGCCACCTCGACCCGGCTCAAGCTGGTCGCCAACGGCTGGCTCGTCACCGCCACCAACGCGACCGGCGAGACCCTCGCCCTGTGCGAGGCGCTCGGCGTGGACCCCGAGCGGTTCTTCGAGGTGATCGCGGGCGGCACGCTCGACATGCCCCTGCTGCACGCCAAGACCGCCCTGCTGCGGGAGGGGCGGCTGAGCCCGGCCCAGTTCGCCGTTTCCACCGCCGCGAAGGACGCGCGGCTGATCGTCGCGGCGGGGGAGCGGCATGGCCTGCGCCTCGATCTGACCGCCGCGAGCGCGGAGCGGTTCGCGCGTGCGCAGGCGCAGGGGCACGGCGACGAGGACATGGCGGCGGCGTACTACGCCAGCTTCGACGGACGGCCGCCTACGGCGGTGTGACCCACGCGCTCGCGGCCGTATGACCCACGGCGGAGTGACCCACGGGTCATCCCGGGGGCCGGTCAGTGGGCGCCGAGCCCGCCCCCGCCGAAGGACCCGCTGCTGCCCTTGCTCCACTTCGGCCGGTCCTTGGACGGGGACGCACTGGGCCGGGTCTGCATATTGGTCAGCTCGTACGGGGTCATCGCCCGTCCGCCCTTGGGCACCTTGGGCACCTCGTCGGGCTCGCGGCTCTCCAGCACCTCGTGGACCGGGCCGTCCTCCGGTGGCCGTGGATGCTCCTCGGGCCGTGGCGTGGGCGGCTCACGGTCCTTGATCCGGTTGCCGAGCCAGAAACTTCCCGCCAGGACGGCCAGGACCGCCACGGCGATCACGAACAGACCGAGGCTGAGCAGTCCGCTCGCCGCGGCCAACTGCATAGGTGCACTGCTCATACCTCATGAATACCCCCAAATGGGTACGGTGACCAGTCGAGGTCCATGGCTCCGAGGCCCGCCGGGACGCCTGCGCCCGGCTGATGACGGAGGTCGCCGCCGCCCCGGCCCGGATCGGGCTGGGGATGCCGTGGGGACGGCGGTAGGGGCCCCGGCCGCGCCCGGCCCCGCCGCTTGCCGCGAGCCGTCCCCGCACGGCTACGCTGGCCCCGCCTCCTGATCACTTTCGGCGGGTCCTGGCCGACTCTGTCGTGGTGCGGGCCCGGCGCCGTTCAAAGTCGGACGGCCGGTCGCCATACTGGACGGGCCAGGGGAGGGCGCGGCAACAGGTGACGGGGGCGACTGCGGGCGATGGCGGAGACCAGGCTGATCCAGGGCCGGTACCGGCTGCTCGACCTGATCGGGCGCGGCGGCATGGGCGAGGTGTGGCGGGCGCGTGACGAGTCGCTGGGACGGCAGGTGGCCGTCAAGTGCCTGAAGCCGATGGGCCCCCAGCACGACCCGTCCTTCACCCGCGTCCTGCGCGAACGCTTCCGCCGGGAGGCCCGGGTGGCCGCCGCGCTGCAACACCGCGGGATCACGGTGGTGCACGACTTCGGCGAGTCCGAGGGCGTGCTGTTCCTGGTGATGGAACTGCTGGAGGGCCGCAACCTCAGCCAGCTGCTGGACGACAACCGGCAGCACCCGCTGGCCGTCGACGATGTCGTCGAGATAGCGGACCAGGTCGCCGCCGCCCTCGCCTACACCCACCAGCAGGGCATCGTGCACCGCGACCTGAAGCCCGCCAACATCGTCCGGCTCGGCGACGGCACCGTGAAGATCTGCGACTTCGGCATCGCCCGGCTCGGCCATGACATCGGCTTCACCTCCAAGCTCACCGGCACCGGCGTGGCGATGGGCACCCCGCACTACATGTCCCCCGAGCAGATCGGCGGCAGCGAGGTCGACCAGCGCAGCGACCTCTACTCCCTGGGCTGTGTGCTGTACGAGATCGCCACCGGCGTGCCGCCGTTCGACCTCGGCGACCCCTGGGCGATCCTCGTCGGCCACCGCGACACCGCGCCCACCCCGCCCCGCACCCACCGCGCCGAACTCCCCGCGTACCTGGAGGAGATCATCCTCGACCTGCTCGCCAAGCAGCCCGACGAGCGCCCGGACGACGCCCGCGAACTGGGCCGCCGGATCAACGCGGCCCGCGCCACACCCGTCCGGGTGCCGACCCTGGCCGCCACCCGCCCCCAGCCCGGCGTACGTACCGCCACTCCCGGCCCCCGCCCGACGACGCCCGGCCCCCGGCCCGCGCCCGAACCCGCCGCCCCGGCCGGCCGGCTGCCCGCCTGGACCCGGGGCATGACCACCGGCCACAAGGCCACCGGCGCCGGACCGCACCCCACCCCGCCGGACACCTGGGCGGCCCTGACCGGCGACTGGACCGCCCGCCCGGACACTGGCCGTTTCGCCGAACCCGACCGCGCCGAACCCGACCGCGCCGAACCCGACCGCGCCGAACCCGTCCGCGCCGAACCCGACCGCGCCGAACCCGTCCGCGCCGAACCCGTCCGCGCCGAACCCGTCCCCGGGGGCCCGCCCACCCCGTCCCCCGAGGTGCTCGCCGACCTCGCCGGCCGGCACCACGCCGGGCTCGGCCTCGGCCGTCTCGGCCGCTGGTCCGAGGCCGGTGAGGCGCACCGCGCGGTCGCCGCCGAACGCGAGCGGCTGCTCGGCCCCGGCCACCCCGACACCCTCGCCAGCCGCTACGAGATCGCCTTCACCCTCAGCCGCACCGGCCACGCCGCCGACGCGCTCGCCGAGTACACCCAGGTCGCCGAGGCCCGCCACCGCGCCCTCGGCCCCGGCCACCCGGACACCCTCGCCGCCCAGCAGGAGATGGCGTACGTACTGGGCCAGCTGGGGCGGCCCTCCGACGCGCACGAGGTCTACACCTCCGTCCTCGCCGCCCGCGAGCACGCCATGGGCCCCGACCATCCCGACACCCTGCGCTGCCGCCACAACCTCGCCTTCAACCTCTCCCGGCTCGGCCGCCTGGACGAGTCGTACCACATGGCCCGCGAGGTCGCCGACGCCCGCGCCCGGGTCCTCGGCCCACAGCACCCGGACACCCTCGTCACCCGCTACGAGGTCGGCTACGCGCTCGGCCAGCTGGGAAACTGGGCGCAGGCCCTCCAGGCATACCGCGAGGTCGCCGAAGCGCGGGCGCGTGCGCTGGGCCCCGACCACCCCGACACCCTCGCCGCCCGCTACGAGATCGGCATCAGCCTCGGCCGCCTCGGCCGCAGCGCCGAAGCCCTCACCCTCTACCGCGCCCTGGCCGCCGACCGCACCCGCGTGCACGGCCCCGCCCACCCCGAGACCCTCCGCGCCCGCCACGGCCTCGGCGTCAACCTCGGCCGGCTGAACCTTTGGGAGGAGGCGCTCACCGAGTCGGGGGACGTCTGCGCGATCCGCGAGCGGACCATGGGCCCCGACCATCCGGACACCCTGGTCTCCCGCCGCGAGGTCGCCGTCGGCCTCGGCTGGCTGGGCCGCTGGGCCGACGCGCTCGCCGAGTACCGCCGGGTCGCCGAGGCCCGCGAACGCGTCCTGGGCGCCGCCCACCCCGACACCCTCGCCAGCCGCAACGACGAGGCCCACTGCCTGGAACAACTGGGCCGCACCGCGGAGGCAGGCCAGCTGTACCGCCACATTGCCGCTCTGCGGGGGCAGGGGGCGTCGGGTGGGGGTTGAGGCGAGTGGGTGGGGGGCGTGGCGGGTGGTTTGGGTGGTGGGGTGGGGTTGAGCCTGGCGGCTCGGCCGGTGCGGCGCGGGTGAACCTGGCGGTTCGCCCTCGGCCGGTGCGGCGGGGGTGAACCTGGCGGTTCGCGCGGTGCGGCCGGGCTGAATCCGGCGGCTCCTGCCGGCCGGCCGGCGGCTGAACGCGCCGAGAGGCTGCCGTCCGGGGGAGGTGGGGCGGCTGCTCGGCGTCCGGGGCTTCCGGCTGGGGTTGGGTGCCCGCCGCCCGGGTTGTCCGGCGGTCGCTGAACCCGCCGACTCGTGGGTTTCGGCGGGGGCGGGTGTGTGGTGCGTGCCGTCCCGTCTCGGTCCTTGTGGCGGGGGCCGGGTGTCTGCCGTCCCGCCTCGCCACGGGGCCGGGTCTCTGCTGCCCGCGCCTTCCCCGCCGGGCCGGGTGCCTGCTGCCCGCGCCTTCCCCGCCGGGCCGGGTGCCTGCCGCCCGCACCTTCCCCGCCGGGCTCGGCAACGCTGTCGCCCGCCTGTCGGAGACGGATGTGCCGTCTCCCGCATCGGGCGGCCCCCGGTCTCGCGTGACTGCCCGCGTCGGGCGGCCCCCCCCGCCTCCCGCCCTCTCCTCGTGCCGGGTGGCCCCCGGCTCCCCTCCCATCCCCCGCGCCAAGGCGGCCCGCCGCCCTCCCCCCTCCCGCCTGGGGCCGCGCCCCACCACCTCCCCCCACCCCCACCACCCGCATCCCCTCACCCCCTGGCCCCCTGGCCCATCGCGATCACCTCGTGTTAACAAGAAGCCATGCCTGCTGACGAGGGAACCGGGTCCGTGACCGTCCATGACGCCGTGATCGTCGGTGGCGGGCACAACGGGCTGGTCGCCGCCGCCTATCTGGCGCGGGCGGGGCGATCCGTGCTGGTGTTGGAGCGGCTCGGGCATGTGGGGGGTGCGGCTGTTTCGTCGCGGCCGTTTGCCGGGGTCGACGCGCGGCTGTCGCGGTACTCGTATCTGGTCAGTCTGCTGCCCGGGAAGATCGTGCGGGATCTCGGCCTGGACTTCCGGGTCCGGCGCCGGACCATCTCCTCGTACACGCCCGCCGAGCGCGACGGGCGGCCGACCGGACTGCTGGTCGGGGGTGGTGAGGAGCGGACCCGTGCGGCCTTCGCCCGGCTGACCGGTGGTGAGGGGGAGTACGCGGCCTGGCGGCGGTTCTACGGGATGACGGGCCGGGTCGCCCGGCGGGTGTTCCCCACGCTGACGGAACCGCTGCCCACGCGTGCGGAACTGCGCCGGAGGGTGGACGACGAGGAGGCTTGGCGGACGCTGTTCGAGGAGCCGATCGGGGTCGCCATCGAGCGGGAGTTCCGTGATGACCTGGTGCGCGGGGTCGTCCTCACGGACGCGCTCATCGGGACGTTCGCCGACGCCCACGACAGCGGCCTCCGGCAGAACCGGTGCTTCCTCTACCACGTCATCGGCGGCGGCACCGGCGACTGGGACGTCCCCGTCGGCGGCATGGGCGCCCTCACCGACGCCCTCGCCGACGCGGCCCGCAAGGCGGGTGCCGTCATCGCCACCGGCCATGACGCCGTACGGATCGACACCGACGGGCGGCGGGCGGAGGTGACGTACCGGACGCGGGACGGCGAAGGCGTCGCCGCCGCCCGGCACGTCCTGGTCAACGCCTCCCCGCAGCAGCAGCTCGCCGCGCTCACCGGCGACGCCCCGTCCGAGGCGGCCGAGGGCGCCCAGCTCAAGGTCAACATGCTGCTCACCCGGCTGCCCAGGCTCCGCGACCGCTCCGTCGACCCGCGCGAGGCGTTCGCCGGTACGTTCCACATCGCCGAGGGGTACGGGGAACTGGCCGCCGCCCATGCCCAGGCCGCCGCCGGCCGGCTGCCCGTCGCGCCGCCCTCGGAGATCTACTGCCACTCGCTCACCGACCCGACGATCCTCGCCCCGGACCTCGCCGCGAGCGGCCATCACACCCTCACCCTCTTCGGACTGCACACCCCGGCCCGGCTCTTCGCCGACGACAACGACGCCGTACGGGACGAGCTGCTGGCCGCGACCCTCGCCCAGCTCGACGCCCACCTCGCCGAACCGATCGCCGGCTGCCTGGCCACCGACGCCGACGGCAGGCCCTGCATCGAGGCCAGGACCCCGCTGGACCTGGAACGCGATCTCGGACTTCCCGGCGGCAACATCTTCCACCGCGAGCTGTCCTGGCCCCACGCCGACGACCGCACCGGCCGCTGGGGCGTGGAGACCCCGCACCCCAACGTCCTGCTGTGCGGGGCGGGCGCCGTGCGCGGGGGAGGGGTGAGCGGGGTGCCCGGGCACAACGCGGCGATGGCGGTGCTCGCCGACGAGGCCGACTCGTCGGCCGGCTGACCAGCTGCTGACCAGCCGTGCGGGAGGCGCGTCGGCGGCTGCGTGAGAACGAGCGGCGGGCGCATGGGACGAACGTCGTGGTGGGTGTCGGCTGCCGCTGTCCCGGCGGTGTCACCAGCCCCGAGGAGCTGTGGGAGCTGGTCGCGTCGGGCACCGACGCCGTGTCCGGTTTCCCCGCCGACCGCGGCTGGGACACCGACGCGCTGTACGACCCCGACCCGGACGCCCCCGGCAAGACCTACGCCCGCACCGGCGGATTCCTCCACGACGCCGCCGACTTCGACCCCGGCTTCTTCGGCATCGGCCCGCGCGAGGCCCTCGCCATGGACCCGCAGCAGCGGCTGCTGCTGGAAACCTCCCACGAGGCCGTCGAACGGGCCGGGATCGTCCCGGCCGCCCTGCGCGGCAGCCGCACCGGCGTGTTCGCCGGGGTGATGTACAACGACTACGCCACCCGGCTCACCTCCGCCCCCGACGACCTGGACGGCTACCTCGCGGGCGGCAGCGCCGCCAGCATCGCCTCAGGCCGCGTCGCCTACGCCCTCGGCCTGGAAGGCCCGGTAGTCACCCTCGACACCGCCTGCTCCTCCTCCCCGGTCGCCCTGCACTGGGCCGTCCGCGCCCTCCAGGCCGACGAGTGCTCGCTCGCCCTGGCCAGCGGGGTGACCGTGATGTCCACGCCGGAGACGTTCGTCGACTTCAGCCGACAACGCGGCCTCGCGCCCGACGGCCGC
Source organism: Streptomyces sp. NPDC056734 (assembly GCF_042790455.1). NCBI lineage: Bacteria > Bacillati > Actinomycetota > Actinomycetes > Kitasatosporales > Streptomycetaceae > Streptomyces > Streptomyces sp. NPDC056734. The sequence goes on along the minus strand of NZ_JBHTZD010000013.1, from coordinate 127,613 downwards.
TGCAAAGCCTTCGCGGCGGCGGCCGACGGCACCGGCTGGGGCGAGGGCGCCGGCATGCTGCTGCTGGAGTGGCTCGCCGCCGCCCGCCGCCACGGCCACCCGGTGCTCGCCGTCATCCGCGGCAGCGCCGTCTGAGCGTGCGAGCATGAATTCATGAACGAACTCCCGAAGTTACCGTTCGACAATCCCGCCGCGATAGGCGTAGCGCCCAGGATGCGCGCACGCCAGCAGGAGGGGCCGATCGCCAGGGTGCGGACCGCCGGTGACGACCACGACACCGAGGCCACCGAGCATCCCCGGATGCGCGACCTGCTCGTGCCCCGGTTCTCCACGCGCCGGATGCGCCTGATGAAGCCCCGGATCGAGCACCATGTGGACGAACCGCTCGACGAGATGGCCGCCGGCTCGACGACCTCGGCTCACCCGGCGGCGCGGTCGGCCTCGGCCCGGTCGAACGCGACCACCCGCTCGTCGCCGGACAGCCGGTTCCGTACGGCATGAGCCGCCGCGACGCGCTGAGGGGCCTCGGCCTCTCCCGGGAGTAACTGCGCTGCCTGGCCGCCGAATTGGGCCGCACCGGCAGCGGCGGAGCGCGCCGGTCCGGCGCCGGAATGCCGAGGGGCCGGTACCGGAGAGATCCGGTACCGGCCCTTCAGCGTTCAACGCCCGACGCCGTCAGGCGGCCGCGCCTCCGACCAGCCGGGTCGTGTCGACGAGGCGGTTGGAGAATCCCCACTCGTTGTCGTACCAGCCGAAGATGTGCACGTGCCGTCCCTCGATGACCTGGGTGAGCAGGGAGTCGAAGATGCACGAGGCCGGGTCCCGGACGATGTCCGCCGAGACGACCGGGTCCGCGGTGTAGCGCAGGATCCGCGACAGCTCTCCCTCCGCCGCCTTGCGGAACAGCGAGTTGACCTCCTCCACCGTCGTCTCGCGGTTCACCCGGACGGTCAGGTCGGTGAGCGAGCCGACGGGGACGGGAACCCGCACCGAGTACCCGTCGAGCTTGCCCTGGAGGGTGGGGAGCACGAGGCCGATCGCACTGGCGGCGTTGGTGGTGGTCGGGATGGTGCTGAGGTTGGCCGCGCGGGCTCGCCGGGGGTCGGGGTGCGGGCCGTCCTGGAGGTTCTGGTCCTGGGTATAGGCGTGGATCGTGGTCATGGTGCCGTGCTCGATACCGAGCCCGTCGTCGAGCACCTTGGCCATCGGCGCCAGGCAGTTCGTCGTACAAGAGGCGTTGGAGACGATCGTGTGCCGCTCGGCGTCGTACAGGTGGTCGTTGACACCCATGACCAGGGTGAGGTCCGCGTTCTTCGCCGCGGCGGAGACGACCACCTTCTCGGCCCCGGCGTCGATGTGTGCCCGCGCCTTGGCGGCGTCGTTGAACACGCCCGTCGACTCGATGACAACGTTGACGCCGAGACGGCGCCAGGGCAGCTGGCCGGGGTCACGCTCGCTGAGGACCTCGATCACGGTGTCCCCGACCCTGATCGACGAGCCTTCGACCGTCACCTGCTGCGGCAGCACCCCGTACACACTGTCGTACTTCAGCAGGTTCGCCAGGGTCTGCGCGCCGGCCAGGTCGTTGACCGCGGCCACCCGGATGTCGGCGCCGGACGCGAGCAGGGCGCGGAAGTAGCCACGGCCGATGCGGCCGAAGCCGTTGATTCCCACAGTGATTGTCATGATTCCCGTCCTCGGTACTGGGAGCCCCGCGGCGCTGGCCGCGGGGGGTGTCGTGCTCGGTAGACGGCGGTGTCTCCTCGCGCAAAAGGATATCGCCCGACACGGCGACGGTGCGCGGCGGGAGCAGCGTCGGTGGGGCGTCGGGATCTCCCGGAGGAGCTTCGATCCGCACCCGCGGCCCCGGCCGCACCGGGTCGATGGTGGCGGGCGGTCAGGGGTTCACGCCGACGGCGTCCTGCGGCCGGACGATCACCTGCCGGGTCAGATGGGCGGGCCCCAACTACCCTTCCCACCAAGGAGAATGGCGCGGATACTACTCCCGTGAGCCATCAAGGCCCCCACGCTCGGCGAGGCCCGAACCGCTGACCCCCGTGATGACCCGGCGCCGACCTCAAGGTGATCGCGGCGCCCCGGCTGGTCCCGCGCGCGGATGCCCCCAGGTGCCACCGGATCCAGCCATCTCCCCGCGTGCCACACCGGCCCAGATGGATTGCATAAGCAAATATGCGGACCGATTTCATACGTTCCCCTGCCAAGCCCCGCCGGGGACTGGTGTGGGAGGTCCGGAGGGGCAACCGGACTGCCCTTAGGGGCGGTTAGGGGTCCGGCGGAAGAGTCCCAGGAGGTCAGCATGCTCGCGCTGCACCTGCTCCAGTCCGCGCTGGTGCACGTCAACACGCTGCTGATGCAGGAGGTCCTGGCCGACCCGAGGTGGGCCGACAAACTCACCGACGCGGACCGCAGGGCGCTGTCACCGCTGTTCTGGACCCATGTGAATCCGTACGGCCGGTTCGAGCTGGACATGAACAGCCGCCTCGATCTGAACCTGACCGCGCGAGCGCTCGCGCGGCCCCGGCCGCGCGGCCCGCAGGCGCAGGGCGCCGCAGCCCAGGCTTGACGGGGTTGCACCGCGCCCGCTGCGGCCAGGGCCGCGCGGGCACCGTCCGCCATCAGGGGTAGGCACGAAAGGGCTGGGCGGTATTCAGTAGCGAGCGCCGTAGCAGCCCGATGGCAGCTTTGTCTGGCTGGTCGTCAGAGTTCGCGCTCCAGCTCGTCTGCGGCGAGATCGGCGGCTCGTTCATCGGCTGCTCTGAGCGTCATGTGGGCTGGATGAGGACCGCTTTCGACTCGTCGACGAGTTCGGTCAGGCGAGTGACCTCGACCTCGGTCAGGTGTTCGGCGACCTCAGCAGCAGCGACGTTCGCGCGCAGGTGCTCGGGATTGCTCGTGCCGGGGATGACGACCATGGAGGGCGACCGGCGCAGCAGCCAGGCCAGCGCGACCTGGGCCGGTGTGGCGTGCAGGCGTTCGGCAGGGCCGGTCAGTTCGTGGTAGCTGCTCAGTCGTCCGGCGGCCAGCGGGAAGTAGGGGATGAACAGGATGCCCTGGGCTTCGCAGTCGGCGAGGACCTGTACTCCGCTGCGGTCAAGCAGGTTGAAGCGGTTCTGGACCGCCGCGATCGGGGTCATCTGCTGGGCGCGAGCCAGCATCTGTGGGGATGCTCCGGAGAGGCCGATACGGCGGATGAGTCCCTTGTCGCGCAGCTCGACGAGGACGCCGAGCGACTCCTCGATCGGGATGTCCTGGTGCGCGCCGGGTGTGTCGCCGACGAGCCGGAGGTAGGTCAGCTCGCTCGCTTGCGTTCCCATGTCGGTCAGAGCTTCGTGGACCTGGCGCCGGACCGTTTCGGGGCGGCCGTCGACGATCCAGGACTGGTCCAGGCCGCGCTCGGCACCTACCTTGTTGCCCACGATCACGCCTTCGGGAAACGGCCGCAGGGCTTGGCCGATCAACTGGTTCACCGTTCGTGGACCGTAAGCGTTCGCGGTGTCGAAGAAGGTCACACCCAGCTCCACGGCCAGGCGCAGCACCTGACTTGCCGACTCCAGGTTCTCCGGGAACCCCCAGACCTTCGGCCCCGCGAGCCGCATGGCGCCGTATCCCACACGATTCATCGAATCTCTCCCGCCGTATCACTGCAACGCCCTGGCGCGTATCACTGTGCGAACCATTGATACGCCTGATGGCGTATCGTTGCAACCGTGGATGACGCGAAGACCCGCAGCCGTCGGCAGATCCTGGACGTGGCAGCCGAACTCCTGGAACGGGAGGGCGCCCAGGCGCTCTCCACCCGCGCCGTCGCGGCAGCGGCGGGCATCCGGGCAGCATCCCTCTACCAGCTTTTCGGCGACAAGGACGGGCTCCTCTCGGCGCTGGCCATTCACGCCTTCGACCTCTACCTGGCGCAGAAGCACACCCTGGCGCCGAGCGGCGACCCGGTCGAGGACATGCGCCGCGGATGGGACATGCACGTCGACTTCGGCCTGGAGCACCCCGCCTTCTACCTGCTGATGTACGGCACCGACCGCCCCGGCCGCGTCCCGCCCGCAGCACGGGAGGCCGAGAAGCTCCTGATGGGCTTCCTCGACCGGGCCGCCCATGACGGCCGCCTGCGGGTACCACCCGTCCTCGCCGCTCGCCTCATGCTGGCAGCCGTCACCGGAATCACGCTTTCGCTGATCAGCGCCGCCGGGAGCGACCGCGACCCGGAAGTCTCCACGCGTATGCGGGAAGCACTCATCGACGCCCTCGCCACCCATGCGAGTCCGACCCCCGATGCCACCCTCGCCTCGCGCGCCCTCGCACTCGACGCGGCTCTTGCCCGGGCCGATCAAGCCACCCTCCCGCTCCGTCCCGTCGAGACCGCACTCCTGCACGACTGGCTTCAGCAACTCGCCCGCTAGCGTGATCGTCGACATCGGGTGAATGGCGATGACGAGTGGGTGCGCTGATCAGCGGCCGGCCGTGGCCACCGCATACAGCGCGTCCGCGTCGCCGGCGCACGGAGACTCCGTGCAGCGGGACGCGCCGCCCTTCATCCGCTGGACGACGAAGATCACCACCTCGCCGTACGACGTGCCGCGACTTTCCCCTCGCACCCAGCGGAGGTCGCAGCCGAACATGGGGCGACCATGTCACAAACGACTGCCGCTCGCGTTCCGGCGCGGTCGCCGGCACCTACCACACCGGCCGCTTCACGAAGGTGCCCCGACTCGCCAAGCTCCTGCGCGTGCCGAAGCCCGCCGACCGCGGGCCGGGTCAGCCCTGGCGGCCCGGCACCCCCGTCCCAACGCCGGCCGACCCGGACACCCCGAGCGCGGACATTCGCATCGGGTACGCCCGGTGCTCCAGCCTCACCCAGGAACTCCAGTCGCAGCTCGACGCCCTCGCCACCAAGAACATCCCCCGGGACAAAATCTTCTCCGAGAAGATCAGCACCCGGGTACGAGTCCGCCCGCAGTTCGAAGCCGCGCTCACCGCCGCCCGGGAGATCAAGGCACACGCCCCGCACTGCCGCGTGATCTTCACCGTGTACGAGATGAAACGCCTGGGACGCGACGCTGCCGAGCTGACCGCCCTCGCCGACCACCTCACCGCCCACGGCTCGGTGCTGGAGATGCTCGCCGGGCCCCTGGCCGGGATCTACGACCCCACCGGACCCGGCCGCCTGCTGTTCGGCTTTTTCGCGGCGATGGCGGAGACCGAGCGAGAGAACATCCGCGAGGCCACCCTCGAAGGACTCGATGCCGCCTCCCGCAAGGGCAAGCACGGCGGCCGGCCTCCGGTGATCACCGATGACATGCCGCACACCGTGCTCCGCCGTCGCGCGAACGGCGAGATCGTCGAGGCCATTCAGCCCGACCTACTCATCCCCACCGGCCGCCGGAAGGGCCAGAACCCCAGTCTGTCGAGCATCTACCGGGCACTCGCCGAGCACGAGAAGGTCCAGGCTTACCCGGAAGCCGTCGCGACGGCACACGCCGACTTCGCCGCCCTCCAGCAGCGCAACCGCAGCCCCAAGTAGTCACTCAGCGCTACACGCCACTTGACGGTAGCTATACGAGAACAGGGCCCGGATCCCCGTGGGCTCGGGGAAACTGAAAGTTGTTCAGCGTGAACCCACGGGTGCGCCAGTATGCGTCAGGCCGATCCATCCGCGGGTTCGGGAGAAACACGGGGATACCGAGCGATCCAACGGACTTCCGCGGTGACGTCGGACTGGACGTCCTCCGTCAGGAGGGCCGCCCGCCGAACTGCCAGTTGTGCACCTCGATGTCGGCATACCGGTCCGGGGTCAGGATCGCCCGTGCCGTCTCCGGGTCCGGCGCCCGGAGCAACACCGCCGTGCCCAGCCAGGTGGTGCCGTCGTCGGACAGCAGCGGCCCGTAGGCGATCAGCTCGTCCCGGTCATGCGGCACTGCGAGGTCGGCGGCCTGCCCTGTGCCGAGGCCGAGCACCAGATACCGGTTGCCGCCGGTCCGGCCGCCGGGGAAGTCCCACATGGTGCGCCCCAGCGTGTTGTGCCACCGTCGCAGCAGCACGTCCCGGTAGGCGCCGGCCTGGTAGCTCGGCTCATCGAAGGCGAAAGCGCGGGCAGCGGCGGGATCGGGCAGGTCGACGATGTGCACGCTTCCGGTGGGTGTGTCGCCGTCGTCGGCGAGGGTTGGGCCCCGGGCGATCATCTCCTTCGCGTACCGGTCCATGTAGGACCAGTGATCTTCCAGCAGCTCGTCACGCAGCGGCAGGGAGCCGGGCCGGTCGCGGTGGTAGCAGAGGAACTCCATGCCCACAGGGTCTCTTCAAGGAGGTAACCAGGGCGAGCGATTTTCACCGCGATGACTGCTCGGCCGCCTCACCCAGAAGCACCCGTGCCGACTCCGCGTAGCGGATGGCCGTCGTCTCGTCGATGCCGAAGACGAGGGACAGGTGGAGCGGGTCGAGGGTGGCGGTGAGGTTGCGGGTGGCCCGGGTGGTCCAGAGCTTGCCGGCCGGGCCGAGCTCGACGGCCGTCTTCTGAGTGATCAGCAGGTGGGGGTTGGCCGTGTTCGGCCAGCGGCTGCGACGGTAGTCCAGCCGGTCCAGGACCGCGCGGTGGCTGAGGTCGTCGAGCGGGCGGACGTGGCCGCCGACGGTGATGCGCCGGTTGCCCAGTTCGACATCCTCCAGCTGCATGGTGCGGATCATCTTCGGCCGTGCCGCGTGAACGGCGGCCAGAGCGACGATGAGCCGGATGTCCGGGGTGGTGGCGGTGGCGATGGCCTCGTCGATGGCCTCGTCGATGTCCGCCTGGACAAGAGCCTGGAGGACACCGCCGGTCTGCCGGGGGACACGGATGCGGATCGTGGGGTTGCGGAAGATCTGGCCGCTCTTCTTCGCGTGCCGGAACAGTGACCGCGGTGCGACGATCCGGTTTTCGCGCTGTTTGCCGGTGACGGTGTCCCGGGCCGCGAGGATGTCGTCCCGGGTGACTTCCCGCAGGTGATCGTAGCGGTCGGACCACTCCAGCAGCACCGGCTGGATCTCACCCAGGTAGGCCCAAGTCGTATGCCGGGACCTGGGCTCGGACCGCGGGCCACCATCGAGGAGAGTACGAACCCAGGCTTCGACGGCGCGATGGATGCCCGGGGTCATACCGTCGAGTATCGGATCGGCTCACCTTCGCGATAGCCGGACAGCCCGATGACCAGGGCTCGGTTCACATCGCTGGTGATCCAGCGGCTCCAGCCGCGGGCCTCTCCCAGCGCCCGAGCGGCCTGCCGGGCCCGGACCAGCCAGGGGTTGGCCAGGTGGGCGTGGAGTTCCCGGTCGAACCGGCGGAAGTCCCGAGTGGCAGTGAACAGCGTCAGTTGCGTTGCCTTCGTCAGGCGGTGTGGTTCGGGAAGCGGTGGCGGCTTCAGGACGCGCCGCCCGGCCTTGCCGACCCGGGGGCCGCCGTTCTTGGGCCGCTGGAGGTTTGCGAAGAACAGCTGCTGACAGGTCACCTGTCGCAGGTACGGCTCGATCACCGAAGCCTTGCCGCTGGCCTTGATCGCCCAGGTCGCCTGAGCCCGGCATAGCCGGCAGTAGCCGTGCTTGTTATCGACCGGCGCCTGCCGCCGGCAGCCGACGCACTCGCCGACGGCGTGCAGCTGGCCGTAGGTGTAGCAGCCGCGGCAGAACCGGCCGGGCAGCTGTCCCCAGGCGAAACAGCCTGTGCAGGAGGCCGCCGGCTTGTTCTCGCTGATCTTCCCCATGGTGATGGTGCCCAGGTCACATCGGCGGCAGCGAACGGCCGACAGGTGCATCGCAGGTGCCCCCTAGATTCTTTCTCCGAGTGGTCGCGCGCTGTCCCGCCCATTCCGTCACGAGCCGGTCACCTCGGCCCGGAGAAGCCCGGTGCGCCGCTGTCCGGCGGTGATGTCGCCCCCCATGAACGTGAGCGGAACGGCTGTGCGGCCGGCTGTCTTCCCGGGGGAAGTCGGGGTGAGCACACCGTACGACCACGAGGTGGTCGAAAGTCCGACGGGCAGAATGATTCGGACGGATTGCTGCCGACTTTCATTCGGGTCATCCGCGAGTTTGGCTATCCGCGAGTACTGACCTTGTCAATTCCCTCTTGTCGCCGACTCCTGCTTACTCTCCTGCTGCGCCGAGCGGGTGTCCTTTTGCGCTCCTTTGATTTGCCTCGCGCTTAAGGAAAGGATTCGGGCAGTCCGTGTCGGGGACCCGGTCACGGGAACCGCTCTCATCGCCTGTTCGGGCAGTGTCTCTTGCCTGATCAGGCACCGAGTGCCGGAGCCGCTGATCAGACGGGGTAGGGGAGAGGTAAGCGGCCGGTTTTGGCTGGTCCCGTTATGACGACATGCCGAAATCGTTTGGGCGGGTGGTCGCCCGGAGCCGAGTGCGCGGCGTGCCCGAACTGACCGAAGGCGACGCGTCCGGATGGAACGGGTGGCCCGTGAGCGAGCGCGCCCCCCTGCCCAGGATCGCCGGGAACCTTGAACAAAGCGCGGCCCCCAACCCCCCAGGGGCGCGGGGAACTGCGCGACCAGCCCCCACCGAACCCGCACCCACCCACCACGCCCCAGGTCCCTTGACCTGGCCCGCCCCCCGGCAGAGGATCAACCGTCATGACGACGACGCCCGGACACCACAGCACGGTCGACGACGTGCCACCCCGCAGCGCCCACAGCACAGTCGGCGACATGCCACCCCGCAGCGCCCACAGCACAGTCGACGGCATGCTGCGCCGCAGCGCCCACCGCACCCCCGCCCGAGTAGCCGTCGAGTACGCCCACCGCACCTGGACCTACAGCGAACTGGACGACGCCGTGTCCCGCGCGGCGACCGTCCTGCTGGCCCAGAACCTCACCGCAGGCGCCCGCGTCGCTGCCTACGGCCACAACTCCGACGCCTACCTCATCGCCCTCCTTGCCTGCGCCCGCGCCCGCCTCGTCCACGTCCCGGTCAACCAGAACCTGACCGGCGACGACCTCACCTACCTCCTCACCCAGTCCGGTGCCTCCCTGGTCCTGACCGACCCCGCCCTGACGGACCGCCTGCCCCCGGGCACCCGGTCCCTCCCTCTGCGGGACACCGGCGGCTCGCTCCTGGAGATGCTCCCGCGAACGGCCCCGTACGACGGCCCCGAGGCCCGCTCCGAGGATCTGGTGCAACTGCTCTACACCTCCGGCACCACCGCGCTGCCCAAGGGCGCGATGATGACCCACCGCGCTCTGGTCCACGAGTACCTGAGCGCCATCACCGCGCTGGACCTGAGTGCCGGTGACCTCCCCGTGCACTCGCTGCCGCTCTACCACTCGGCCCAGACACATGTCTTCCTGCTGCCCTACCTCGCGGTCGGCGCGACCAACACCATCCTGGACGCGCCGGACGGCGACGCCATCTTCGAACTGATCGAACAGGGCCGAGCGGACAGCCTGTTCGCCCCGCCAACGGTATGGATCGCCCTGTCCCAGCGCCCGGACTTCACCACCCGGGACCTGACCGGCCTGCGCAAGGCGTACTACGGGGCGTCGATCATGCCGGTGCCGGTGCTCGAACGGCTCCGGGAACGGCTGCCGCAGCTGGCCTTCTACAACTGCTTCGGGCAGAGCGAGATCGGCCCGCTGGCCACCGTGCTCGGACCCGACGAACACGAGGGCCGGATGGACTCCTGCGGCCGTCCCGTGCTGTTCGTGGACGCGCGGGTGGTGGACGAGGACGGCAAGGACGTGCCCGACGGCACCCCCGGCGAGATCGTCTACCGCTCACCGCAGCTGTGCGAGGGCTACTGGGGCAAGCCCGAGGAGAGCGCGGACGCCTTCCGGGACGGCTGGTTCCACTCCGGGGACCTGGCCGTCCGGGACGCCGAGGGCTACTTCACGATCGTCGACCGGGTGAAGGACGTCATCAACTCCGGCGGGGTCGTCGTCGCCTCACGCCAGGTCGAGGACGCCCTGTACACCCATGAGGCGGTCGCCGAGGCCGCCGTCATCGGGCTGCCCGACCCGCGCTGGATCGAGGCGATCACCGCGGTGGTCGTCGCGCGCGGCGAGGTGTCGGAGGCCGACCTGATCGCCCACACCCGCGAACGCCTGGCCCCCTTCAAGGCGCCGAAGCGGGTCTTCTTCGTGGACCGGCTGCCCCGCAACGCCAGCGGCAAGATCCTCAAGCGCGAGCTGCGGGACAGGTTCACCCAGTGACCGACGACCGTTCCACCAACGACCGTTCCACCAACGACCGTTCCACCAACGGCCGTTCCACCAACGGCCGTTCCACCAACGACCGTTCCACCAACGGCCGTTCCACCAACGACCGTTCCACCAACGGCCGTTCGGCAACCGCCCCTTCCCCCAACGGCCGTTCCACAGACGACCGTTCCACACACAACCTTTCCCCCGACGACCTCTCCACGGCAACCGGCGTACGGCAGAGCCTGTCCGTGGTGCTGCCCGTCCTGCTGCCCGGCGAACCGGACTGGGCCCACGGCCCGCTGCCCTTCCCGATGGGGGAGCGGGCACGGGACGCCGAGTACCGGCGGCAGTACTTCGCCCCGGCGGTCGCCCGCGCACTGCACGGCCGCCGCTGGCACCGCACGACGACGGTGACCCACGGCCCCCTGACCCTCATCGGCCTGGAACTGCTGGGCACGGCCCGCCCCGCCGCCCCCCACCGCGCCCTAGGCGTCCTGCACTTCGATGTCACCGGCCCCGCCCTGCTGGAGGTACTGCGCGCCATCGGCCACCGCCCCGGCGCCCTGCCCGACCCACTGACCGGCCCCCTGTCCCCGGCGACCCTCTTCGGAGCAGCGGCCGACACCACCCCTCCGGTGGAGCCCTTCGCGATAGCCCGCCCCTACACCATCGCCTTCCTCACGCCGGACACCAGCCATCCCTCCGTCCTGCGGCAGGCCGATGGCGAACTCCCCGCCACCGCCGACACCTGGCTCGGCGCACTCGCCGCGCGATCCGCCGAACGGGACAACCCGCCCACCCCGCAGCGGCGCGAGCGCCTGGCCCAGGAAGCCATCCGCCTCTCCGCCGACTGGAGCGCGCTGGTCGGCCGGCACGGCACCGCGTTCCTCGGCCACCGAGCCGACCGGGGCGAGGGCGACTTCTACGCCTTCGCCCAGGCCCACATCCGCTCCGTCCACCTGGACACCCTCCTCCTGGGCATGATCCAGCGCGACCACCTCAACGCCCTGGGCGACCAGCTCTCCACGGTCTTCGACACCGGCCCCGGCCTCGCCCGGCGGGTGGCGGCCCTGGAGGACGACATCGCCACATTCCGCAGCGCGTACTGGCGACCCCACCAGAACGTCCACGGCCCCGCCGCCGGTCTGCTGCGCGCCTTCCACACCCAGCACCGCCTCCCCGGCCTGTTCACCGACATCCTCGCCGAGGCCGCCGACTACGGCCGTCTGGTGCAGACCCGCGAGAGCCGGCAGATCGCGGGCGCACTCGGCATCCTGACCATCCTCGGCCTGCCCCTGGGCACCGCCCTGTCCATCCTCCAGGTCCTGGGCGACGAGAACCCCCGGCACCTGCTCCTGGCCCTCGGACTGGCCTGCGCGACCACGGCGGCGGCCCTGACAACACGGTACGGCCGCCTCGTCCTGGCCTCGCTGCGAGGCCGTGCACGCGGGTGAGACGCCGTCAGCCACCCCGCACCACCCCGTGGTCGCCCGCCGACGTCACTCCTCATACGCCGTCATGAACCGGTCCCGGAACTCATCCATCCCCCACACCGGGGCGTCGGCGGCCGGCTTCAGCCCCGCCGTCCAGTCCCAGCCGGCGATCCGGTCGAGGACCTTCTCGTCCTTGGCGACGACCGTGACCGGCACGTCCTTGCTGGTGCTGCCCGACGTGACCGTCGGGACCGGCTGGTGGTCGCCGAGGAAGACCATCACGGTGTTCTCGTCGCCGTAGCGTTCGAGCCACTGGACGAGCGTGGTCAGCGAGTACTCCACGGCCTTGGCGTACTCGGTCCGCACCCGGCCGGGGTCCTTCCACACCTCCGAGGGGTCCGCGCCCTCCTCCTTGACCTGGTGGAAGACCGAGCCGTCACCGAGGTCCGCCCAGTCGAGCACGGGAGCCTGCGGCGCCCACGGGCTGTGGCTGGAGGCGAGGATGATCTCCGCCATCACCGGCTGCCGGTCGCCCCGCCCGTGCTCCAGCCGCTCGAACGCCTCCATGCTGAACTGGTCCGGCACAGGCGTCCAGCTGAAATACGGGCCCTGATAGCCGAGCCGCTCGGAGTCGTAGATGTGATCGAGCCCGAAGAACTCCCCCTCCGGCCAGGCCCGCCGCACCCCCGGCACGATCCCGACCGTGCGCCACTCGCCGCTCTCGCGGAAGTAACTCGTCAGGGTCGCCCGGTCGCTGGTCGTCAGGGACCGGTACCGCTGCTGGTTGTCGATCCACAGCCCGGACAGGAAGGTGGAGTGCGCGAGCCAGCTCCCGGCCCCGGTCACCGGCGACCGCAGCCAGCCGCTGCGCGCCGCGAACCCGGCCGCCGCCAGCGACTCCGTCCCCTCGTCCAGCACACCCCCGACCCGCTCGGCCATCGCCGGATTCTCGATCGCCGTACGCCCATAGCTCTCCACGAACGTGAACAGCACATCCTTCCCGCGCAGCCCGGTCAGCAAGTCCTGCGGCGGGACATCCGCGAACGCGTCCACCGCGGCCTGCCGCTCGAACACCTCGGCGTCCCGCAGCCCCGCCCGCACCTGCTCCACCCGGTTCCCCAGAAACTCCGCGTTCCCCTTCGTGGCCACCGGGACGCCCGCGAGCTGCACGCCCAGCGTGACGCAGGTGATCCACGCCGTGCCCAGGACCACCGTGGTCCGGGTGGCCGTGTGCCGGTGCCGGGCCATCAGCCGCGTCACCCGCACCATGGCGAGCGTCATCGACAGCGGCAGCGCGACGAACAGGACCAGCACCCCCGTGACCGCGAGCACCTGCCCGCCCCGGCCGAAGGACTCCCGCAGGAAATCCGTCGCGTCGTCCAGCAGGATCCAGTCCAGGACCAGATCGAACGGCCGGGCCAGCACCTGGTAGAACCCCATGTCGACGAGCTTCAGCACCGTGACCAGCCCGAGCAGCACCCCCGAGACCACCGCCGCGATCCGCCGCGCCCGCGCCGGAAGCGCCAGCAGCAGCCCCGCGAGCAGAATCCCCTCCGCCGGAAGCCGCACGAACGCCCCCACCGACAGCCGCTCGACCCGATTGGGCAGCAGCAGCGCACCGAACAGCAGCAGCCCGGCCAGCCCCGTAGCCCCGACGCCGACCCCACGTGCCGTACGCGGGTAGCGGCGCCGCCGGCCGAACCAGCCGACCCGATCACCACCCGCCCCGCCGCCCTCCCCGTCCGTCCGGTCGGCCTCCTGACGAGGGCGAGTGAAGAGCGACACCCGGTGTTCCTTCCGTACGGGGGACCGGCCTGCCCCCACCCATACGTCCGTGAGCCACCGCCCGTTCAGGCACCACGCCACGAATCCGCCCCGGCCTCAGCGGCTCGCCATGTGGCCTGTCGGCCCCGGGACACGATCGCTAGGCTGGCCGCGGACGACGGAAAGCGGGAGGAGCACGGACGTGGCCGAGACCACCACCCAGCACAAGCCGCTCATGGGCTGGGACAAGCCGGACCTGGACCTGAGCAATGCGGAGTGGCACTCCAGCAGCCGGGGGCGGGGGGATGTCCAGATCGCCTTCGTCGAAGGCTTCATCGCGATGCGCAACAGCGAGCGCCCGGAGAGCCCCTCCCTGATCTTCACCCCGGCGGAGTGGGGGGCGTTCGTGTCAGGAGCACGGGAAGGGGAGTTCGACCTCACCTAGACCCCCCTGGGCGCCCCGAATTCCCGGCATGCGACCATCGAACCGTCCTGGACCGTTTCCGACCGATACGGTCCAGGGAACGGAAGGTCGTACTCCGGAGGTGAGGACCATGAGCGAACTGCCGGTGATCGCGGCGGTCGACGGATCCGAGGACAGTCTGCGAGCCCTGGACTGGGCCGTGGACACCGCCCGGGGGCGCGGGGCGCTCCTGCGGGTGGTCCATGTGCGGCAGTACGCGGCGTGGACCCAGCCCGGCGCCCCGGTGGTCCTGCCGCCCGGCCCCGCCGAGGACCCCGTGCTCGACGACGTACGCGACTATCTCGCCAAGCTCACCGACGTGCCGGAGACGGAGTACCTCGGGGTCGACGGCGCGGTCGGGGTGGTCCTGCCCGAACTCGGCGACAGCGCCCAGCTGATCGTCCTCGGCTCCCGGGGCCGCGGCGGCTTCGCCAGCCTGCTGCTCGGCTCCAACGGCATCGCCGTCGCCCGCGACGCCGGATGCCCGGTCGTCGTGGTGCCCCGCCCCGGCCGCGAGGTCGACGACGCCCCCGAGGTCGAGCCCGGCCCCCGCGTGGTGGTCGGCGTCAAGGTCGACAGCCCCGACGACGCGCTCCTCGACTTCGCCTTCACCGAGGCGGCCCACCGCGGGGCCCGCGTCCACGCGGTCGCCTCCTACCCCTGGCCCATCCAGGTCTGGACCACTCCGGCGGAGCTGGTCCCACCGGCCCTGGACCAGGAAGCCATCGAGGCAGAGACCCGCACCCTCGCCGAAGCCCTCCTCGCCCCCCACCGCGAGCACCATCCCGACGTCCGGTCCGACACCTACGCGGTCCCCGGCGACGCGGCCGGCAACATCGTCGCCGCCGCGAAGAACGCCACCCTGACCGCAGTGGGCCGCCACCGCCGCCGCCTCACCTCCCCGGCCCCCATGCTGGGCTCAGTAACCCAAGCGGTACTCCTGCACGCCCCCAGCCCCATCGCAGTAATCCCCCCCAAGCCATAGACCCAGCACAACAACCCCCTCCAGGGGCGCGGGGAACGGCGCGAAAAGCCACAACGATCCCGCACCAGCCACCAAACCCAAGCCACCCACCCCCCCCAGGGGCGCGGGGAACTGCGCAAACAACCACAACGAACCCGCACCGGACCCCAACCAAGAGCCCCCACCCTCAGGGGCGCGGGAACTGCGCAACCCCCCCAAACGAGCCCGCCCCGAACACCCGACCCCCACCCCCGACCCCACCCCCAAATTCCCGCCGGCAGCCCCCCGCCACGTACCATTGACCGCATGTCGTTCCTCCGCCGCCGCAGCGCCTCCCCCGCCGGGCCCGAATTCGACGTACTGGCCATGGACCCGGGCGACTGGCCCGGCAATCTGGGCGCCGGCCTCCTCCCCGCGCCCGACGGCAGCTGCCAGGGTGTCTTCCTGCGCTACGACCTGTTCGGCGGCCGCGGCCCCGCGATGATCATCGGCAATCTCCCCGACGGCTCCCCGGCCCGCGAGGTGGCCGACGGCCAGGTCCCCTTCGAGGTAGGACAACTGCTGATCGCGCTGGAGAACGAGGAGGACGTCACCGTCACCGGCACCGAGGACGTCCCGGTGATGCAGGGCGACAACCTCCTGATCGTGCGCCGCGTCAAACTCTCCGAGAGCCGGATCTCCTGCGTCCAGTTCGACCGCAGCGACGGCGTCCTGGTCACCATCGCCGCCTGGGACCGCCCGATCACGGACGACCTCTACGCCCTGCTCAAGCCCCTCCCGGCGGAGCTGTTCCAACAGGGCTGAGGCCCCCCTCTACGACGACGCCCGCAGCGTCACATCCGACGCCTTCACATACGCCACCCGGTGACCGAACTGGATCTCGTAGTACCGATCCTCCCCGGTCACCACCCGATGCCCGGCCGGATCGAACGTGACCGCGTAGTAGTACGCCCCCCGCACCTCACCCCCGACGACATACTCCTGCCCCGCCGCCAAGGCATACGGCAGCGCGGTCACCTCCTGCGCCGGGACCCCCGCCGGATAGGCCGACGCCTCCGGATACGCCCTGCCGTACACCGGCACGGAGGCCAGTCCCGCCCGGGGCGTGATCACCTCCCCCGTCGCCGGGACGGCCACCGGCGCCTGCGCCGGGTTGTGGAACCACGCCTTCTGCCCCAGGTACCAGATCGCCGTCCACGCCCCGTCCCGCTCCGCCACCGCGTACTGCTGGCCGGTGGAGACCCGCGACCCGATGTCGTTCACATCGATCGTGGACGCCTCCCCGCCCGGCCGCAGACCGACATCCTTCACCAGCGGATACGACGCACCGGGCCCCGTCCGCAGCCGCACCGCGCTCGACCCGTGCACCGCACACGCCTCACCCTTGGTGACACAGCCGGTGAACGCGGGCCGGTTCGCCGCGTACTCCGGCAGGATCGTCACCAGGCCCGCGTCCGCCGTCGCGGCGGCCTCGAAGGGGCGGCCCAGCAGCTCGAAGTAGTGCGCCCAGTCCCAGTACGGGCCGGGATCCGTGTGCATACCGCCGACCGACGCCGCCGTCGGGCCCGGCACATTGTCATGGCCCAGAATGTGCTGCCGGTCCAGCGGAATGCCGTACTTGTCGGCGAGATAGCGGACCAGCCGCGCCGACGCGCGGTACATCGCCTCCGTGTACCAGGCGTCCGGCGAGGCGAGAAAGCCCTCGTGCTCCAGACCGATCGACGTCGAATTGATGTACCAGTTCCCCGCGTGCCAGGCCACGTCCCGCGCCTTCACATGCTGGGCGATATGTCCGTCCGTCGAGCGCAGGGAGTAGTTCCAGGAGACGTACGCCGGATCTTGGACCATGTCCAGCACCCCCTCCCAGCGGCCCTCCGTGTCATGGACGACGATGTACTCGATGCGCTGTGACCCCGGCCGCCCGCCCACATCGTGATTGCCGTAGTCACCGTCACCGAACCGCTCGTACGGCGCCGGGATCCACTCGCACGCCACCGTCGCCGGGCACTGAGTGCCATCGGCCTCCGCCACCCGCAGCCCCGCCTCGCGCAACTGCGCGGTGTCCGGCGCCAGCCCAGGCCGCGCGGCCAGCGCCACCCGCTGACCGGAGTCCGTCAGCCGCCGCTCGCCGGAGCGGATCACCGCGAACACATCGTTCGCGTACGCCGCCGCCGTCGCCGAGTCGTCCGCGCCCGAGAAACGGGCCACCGCCCCGTACCACCGCGCCGGATCCGCGCTCACCGGGGCACCCAGCGCCCGCTGCGCGTCGGCCAGCAGCGCCGCGCCGCCCGCCACGTTCGCCGCCGGGTCGGTGCGCAGCCGCTCGGCGCTCAGCCCGGTCAGTCCGGCCGCCCTGCGCAGGGTGGTGAGCCGGGCGGGCAGCTCCGCGTCGGGCGGCGGCTGCGCCACCGGCAGCAGGGCGGGGCGGGCGCTGTCCCCCCGCGGGTCCTCGGTGCCCTCGCTGTGGTGCGGCGCGCTCGCCAGGGCGGTACGGGCGTCGGTGAGGTGCATCGGACCGTAGCCGCCGCTCACGCTCGGCGCACCGCCGTGCCCGTCCCACCGGGACTGGAGGTACGACACCCCCAGCAGCACGCTCTGCGGCACCCCGTACTCGGCGGCAGCGGCGGCGAACGCCCGCTGGAGCCGGGCGTCGGCGGGCCCGGCCGTGGACGGGGCGGCGCCCAGCAGCGGGAGCAGCAGCGCGGAGGTGACCAGCGCACCGGCGGTCCGGCGGACGGTCGCGGGGCGCACGGCCCGCTGAGCGGCGGTGTCGGGGTGACGCAAGACAGCCTCCTGGGACGGGCGGGGCGCGAAGAGCCGTACGGGGCCGGAGGTGACCGTGGCGGCCCGTCCCCGACGGTCCGTCAATCATGCCCAGGGAAGCCGGTCATACCGTGTCAGCGCAGGTCGCCGGGAGTTTCGCGCCCGCCCCCCACCACCCGCGGCGCGTCACCGCCGTACCCCGACGACCGCCCCGCCGCACATCTGCCACCTGGCACACCAAGGCCCGCGATGCACCGGCCGCTGCCTGGCACACCACGGGCCACACGGCCCCTTCCGATCGGGGCCGCCTTTTCCTGTCCGAGCGGAGTGGGCGGGTCCTGTCGGCGGGGCCGCGCTTCTCCGTCTGCTCAGGGGCCGCTCCTCGCAGCTCCGAGGAGGTTTGCTCCGCCGCTCCTCACGGGCCGCACTCTTCCGTCCGCTCGGTACTCTCCGCCCGGTTCATCGGGGTCGCTCTTCCCCACCCGATCGAGATTGCTCGGCCCTGTCGGCAGGGCCGCTCATCTCCGTCCGATCGGGCCGCTCCTGGCAGCCCGAGGAGGCTTGCTCCGCCCCCTCCTCACGGGGCCGCACCCTTCCATCCGCTCGGGGCTCTGCACCCCGGCCAACCCGGGCCGCTCCCTCCCTGCCGGGCCGCGCGCGGCCACTCCTCACGACGTCCGCGCGGTGGGCGCGCGTTCCGTCCCAGTGCGGGGCGCACGCCGGGCTCCGGCGGGGCCCTCAGCGGGTCCCGACCGCCGCGCGGACCGCCCGGCGGGCCATCTGACAGTCGTCGTGCAGCCGCCGCAGCAGCAGGCGCTGTTCCTCGCCGGAGGGCGTGGCGACCTGCTGGCCCGGCACCCCGGCCGGGGCCGGCTCGCGCATCGAACGCTGCACGGCCGTCTCGTACGTACGGATCTCCCGGGTGAGCACCAGCATCAGATTGACCAGGAACGCGTCCCGGGAGGCGAGCCCCGCGGACTGGGCGATCTGGCTGATGTGCCGCCGGGCCATCGGGGCGTCGCCGAGCACCGACCACAGGGTGGCCAGGTCATAGCCCGGCAGATACCAGCCCGCGTGCTCCCAGTCCACCAGCACCGGACCGGCCGGCGACAGCAGAATGTTGGACAGCAGCGCGTCCCCGTGGCAGAACTGGCCCATGCCGTGGCGGCCCGCGGTCGCCGCGATGCCGTGCAGCAGCTTCTGGAGATCGCCGAGGTCCCGGTCGGTGAGCAGCCCCAGTTCGTGGTAGCGGGAGATACGGGCCGCGTAGTCCAGCGGGGCGTCGAAGGTGCCCGCCGGGGGACGCCAGGCGTTCAGCCGGCAGATCGCGCCGAGCGCGGCACGGATGTCCGCGCGCGGCGGTGCCTCGGCGGGGTGGCGGTGCAGGGCCGCGGCCCGGCCCGGCATCCGCTCGATGACCAGGGTGCAGTTGTCCGGGTCCGCCGCGATCAGCCTCGGCACCCGCACAGGGGGGCGGTGCCGGACGAACGAGCGGTACGCCGCTATCTCGTGGCGGATCCGCTCGGCCCACGCGGGGGACTGGTCCAGCAGACACTTCGCGACCGCCGTACTGCGTCCTGTGGTGCCGACGAGGAGCACGGAACGGCCGCTGCGGCGCAGCACCTGCACCGGCGCGAACTCCGGGCAGATCCGGTGCACCGACGCGATCGCCGTCCGCAGTTGGGCGCCCTGGGGGCCGGACAAGTCGAGTCTCCCGCTGAGCGGTTGGCTGCCGAGTCCCGCACGCCGGTTGCGGCCCGCGCCGAGCAGGGCGCCGGCCGTTCGCGCGGGGGCCAGATACGGGCCGCCGCCCGACAGGGGGGCCTCGCCGGGACGGGCGGGGACCGGCACCTGGGGACGCGGACGGAGCGGCCGGGGTGGTGCGGACACGGAGGACGATGCTGCGTACATAGGCGAGACAGATCCCTTCGTGTGCCTGCGACGTCTTGACGCCACCCGGCCCGGCTGACCTGGTACACCCTGGGGAGTGCACCGTGGTACCGGTTACGGCCGCCGGGTCGGGGTGGCGCTTTCCTACCTGACACCCGGCGTCCCGTGGCACACCATCTGGCGCACCCTGGCGAACCCTGGCGAATAGTCGCTCGGCAACTCTCACCGGGCTAATGTCAACGCAGCCGAGAACCTGGGGGCTTGACGTGAGCGGACAACCCAATACCCGCCTGGCGGACCTGTTCGGCCTGGTCGGCTGGTCCAAGGGCGAACTCGCGAGGCTGGTCAACCGGCAGGCGGCGGCCATGGGCCACCCCCAGCTGTCGACCGACACCTCACGGGTGCGGCGCTGGATCGACATGGGAGAGATCCCGCGCGATCCCGTACCGAGGGTGCTGGCGGCGTTGTTCACCGAGCGTCTCGGCCGTGTCGTGACCATCGAGGACCTCGGTCTGGTCCGGCACGGGCGCGTGGGGAAACGACAGGGCGACGGGAGTGCGGAACATCCCGGCGAGCTGTCCTGGGCGCCCGGACGGACGGCCGCGTTCCTCATCGATTTCACGGGAATGGACCTCATGCTCAACCGACGCGGTCTGGTGGGCGCGGGCGCCGTGCTCGCCGCGGGATCCGCACTCAGCAGCGCCATGCACGACTGGCTGCACTCCGATCCGGCCCTGACCCCCGACGCTCCCGTACTCGACAACCCCCTGCACGCCGACCCCGCTGGGTACGACCGCTATGAGGCCGCCCCCATCGGATCGCAGGAGATCGAGGAACTGGAGCTCTCGGTCGAAGTGTTCCGGGAATGGGACGCGGCCCGCGGGGGCGGGCTGCAACGCAAGGCGGTCGTGGGCCAGCTCAACGAAGTGGGCGGCATGCTCGCCTACCAGCACCCTCCGCATCTGCAACGACGCCTGTGGTGCGTGGCCGCCGACCTCGCCGCCCTGGCGGGCTGGATGTCGCACGACGTGGGCCTGGAACCCACGGCCCAGAAGTACTTCGTGATCGCCGCCCATGCCGCCCGCGAGGGCGGTGACCGGCCCCGGGCCGGCGAGGCGCTCTCCCGGGCGGCCCGCCAGATGGTCCATCTGGGCCGGCCCGACGAGGCGCTGGATCTGATGAAACTCGCCCGGACGGGCGCGGGCGAGCAGATGCTGCCCCGCACCCGGTCCATGTTCCACACCATTGAGGCCTGGGCACAGGCGTCGATGGGCAAGGGCCAGGCCATGCGCCGCACCCTGGGACAGGCCGAGGACCTGTTCGTCGCCAAGAGCGACGAGGAGACCCCGAGCTGGATGAAGACCTTCAAGGACGAGGATCTGTACGGGATGCAGGCCCTGTCGTACCGCAGCCTCGCGGAGTTCGATCCGGCCGCCGCGACCCAGGCACAGCACTACGCGGAGAAGGCGCTCGCCCTGCGGAACGACGGGCGGGAGCGGTCGAAGATCTTCGACTATCTCTCGATGGCGTCCGCGTGCTTCATCGCGAACGACCCCGATCGGGGCGCCGATCACGCGTCCGAGGCCCTGCGCTCGATGGGCAACAACTCCTCGCACCGCACCTGGGACCGGATGCAGCAGATGTACCGGCTCACCGCCCAGTACTCCGACAACCAGAAGGTCAGCCAACTCCGGGAGGAGATCAAGGTCGCCCTGAGCAAGGCGAAGGGGAGAGGCGGGAACAGCACCCCGGCATGAACGGACCCATCGTAGGCGGGCACCCGCCCGCTCCCCCTACACCTACACCTGCACCTACAACGCCACCCTGGCGATGAGCACGCAGGCGTCGTCCTCGCGCTCGGTCCCGCCGAATTCCTCCGCCACCGTGTCCAGGCCGTCCTGTGCCGTCCGTGCCCCGGACAGCCGTGGGGCCAGGTCGAGGAGCGGGCTCTCCCCGTAGGAGTGGCCCCGGGCGGGCACCAGTCCGTCGGTGTGGAACAGCAGCAGATCACCCGGTGCCAGGGCTGTCTCGGTCTCGCCGTACTCGGCACCCGAGGTCGCGCCCAGCAGCACCCCGTCCGGTGCGCTCAGTCGGCCCCCCGTCCCGTCGCGGAACAGCAGCGGGGCGGGGTGTCCGGCGCGCGCCCAGCGCAGCGTCCGGCTCCCCGGCCGGTAGCGGCAGCAGATGGCGCTGCCGAGGGCCGGCTGGGCGCTGTTGTCGAGCAACTGGTTGAGCAGGGACAGCAGTTGGCCGGGCCCGGTCCCGGCCATCGCCAGGCCGCGCAGCGCGCCGAGCACCATCGCCACGTCCGAGGTCACCGCGAGCCCGCGTCCGGTCAGTTCGCCGACGGTGAGCAGGGTGTCGCCGTCCGGCAGTTCGAGTACGTCGTACCAGTCGCCGCCGGTCAGTCCGGTGGGCGAGGCGGGCAGTGCGCGGGCCGCGAGGTCGAGGCCGGCGCTGGGCCGCGGGAGCCGCAGGGAGCCGCGCCACGCCAGCGACACGGCCTCCCGCGACCCGACCGCGGGCCGGTGCTCGGAGTGCGCCCGCTGCCGGTGGCGCCGCAGCGAGTCACGGGTCTCGCTCACGGCGGCCTGGCTGCGGCGCAGTGCGCTGACATCGCGCAGCACGGCCCACATGGAGGCGGTGCTGCCGTCGGCGTCGAGCACGGGCTCGCCCATCATGTGCACGGTCCGGAGCCGGCCGTCGGGGCGCAGCACCCGGAACTCGCCGTCGATCCGCTTGGCGTCGACCAGACAGTCCGTGACCATCGTGGTGAGCCGGGGCCGGTCCTCCTCGTGGACGAGGGAGGGCAGTTCGTCGAGGGTCAGCGCGGGAGCGGCGGGGTCGCGGCCCAGGATCGCGTACAGCTCACCGGACCAGTTGGCCTCGTCGGTCAGCAGATTCCACTCCGCGCTGCCGACCCGGCTGAGCAGTGAGCCATGACGTGGGGCGGGGTGGGGGGCGGGCGGCTCGGGTCGTCGCGCGAGGGTGGCCGGGCGGGGGCCGTCGCGCAGTTGTGCCAAGTGCTCGTCCAGGTCTTCGAGTTGATGCAGCGCCAGGTCGTACAGGGCGCGCTGCCAGCGCTGGCGCGGTTCGCAGTCGTCGCGTGAGGTGTCCCGTCGTACGGCGTCCACATCGCCCTTGAGGCGTCGGGTCTGTGTTATCAGTGCTTCGACCGGGCCGCGTCCGGGCGGCTGGGCGGCAGGGCGGTCCGCTGAGAGAGGGGACGGCATGACGCACTCCGAGGGGAAGTGGTCTCCCGTTCGAGCGGAGCCGGGCACGGGAGAGGTACGACGAGGGCTGTCGATGGGACCGCTACGACTGTGGCACAGCCCGCGACGCCCCGTAAGGGATTTGGCAACACACGATACGGTGGTGCTTCTGACATATGCCACCGTCTTCACAGGTGGACTGTCCTGCGCCTTCGGCGTACAGCGCCGGGCGGCACGGGTCGTAGAGGCCGTACGCGACTTGACGGACCATCGGATGACACCGTGTGCGCGGCCCGGTGCGCTCGGGGTCCGCACCCCCTTGGGTGTGACGCACATCACATGAATTGATCATGGTGGAGACGTCATGTGAACGGGGTCTGCGGGGTCGTAACAGCACACCGGAAATCCGGACGACCTCACAGCGCAGGGGAGACGCCCATGGAGATCACCCTCGAACAGCCCGCCCGCGCCCGCCTGATCACCGGCGAGGAGGACGTCCCGGTCCCCGCCACCCTGCGCTATGTCTCCACCGACCCGCTGGCCGTGCACGTGGCCTTCCCGCCGGAGGTCACCCTGGCCGGCGAGGACGTCGTCTGGACCTTCGCCCGGTCCCTGCTCGCGGACGGCCTGGACGGCCCGGCCGGGTGGGGGGACGTGCACGTCTGGCCCAGCGGCCGGGCGCGCACGGTCCTCGAATTCCATTCGCCCTACGGACTGGCCCTGCTCCAGTTCGACACGGCACCGCTACGGCGGTTCCTGGTGCGCACGTACGCCGTCGTGGCCCCCGGAGCGGAGGACCTGGGGCCGGCGGTGGAGCGCTGCCTGCACGAGCTGACCGAGCAGCCCTGAGAACCGGGGGGCCGGGGGGCCGGGAAGCGCCGCCCCGGCGACGGGAAGGCGACCGGGCTCAGGGTGTGGGTCGTACGGTCCGCCGCCGCGACGGCGACGGGGACAGCACGAGGTCGTTCTCCACCGAGAACCAGGCGCTGTCCACCCCTGGAGGCCGCTCGGGGTCGGTGGCGTCACGGGGCACGAACGTACGGATCAGCGACGGCTTGACCGCGAAGACCGTGTCCGAGTCCAGGTACTCGCTGTCCGCGTCGAAGATGTGCGTGGTCAGCGACCGGTGGCCGGGCGCGTCCACCTTGATGTGGAGGTGCGCGGGCCGCCACGGATGGCGTCCGGTGGCGCTCAGCATCCGTCCGACCGGCCCGTCGTCCGGGATCGGGTACGCCGTCGGCCGCACCGCGAGAAACGCGTAACCGCCGTCCTCGCGGGTGCGGAAGCGGCCCCGCAGATGGTGTTCGGGCGCCCCGGGGTCCTGCACGGCGTACAGCCGGTCGTCGCCGTTCTGCCACACGTCGAGCACCGCGCCGGGGACCGGGGCGCCCGAGGTGTCCAGCACCCGACCGTGCACCCAGGCGGGCGGACCGGCCGGGCGCTCGGCGAGAGAGCCGCCGTAGGGGCGCAGCGGTGCGCCCGCCGCCCAGAACGGGCCGAGCACGGTGGACTCCGTCGTCGCGCCGCCCTGTTCGTGGTCGAGGGCGTCCACGAACATGGACAGCCCGAGCGTGTCCGAGAGGAGGATGAACTCCTGCCGCTCCTCGGTGGTGAGATGACCGGCGTCGGTCAGGAAGCGGATCCCGGCGTACCACTCCTCCTGGGTGAGGCCCACCTCGGCGGCGTAGGCGTGCAGATGGTGCACCAGGCGCTCCAGCAGCAGCCGCAGCCGGGGCGCCGGGGTACCGGCGAAGCTCGCCACGACGGCCGAGGTGATCTCCTCGGGCGCCATGACCTCGGCGACCGGTGTGGCGCCCTGTGTGTTGTCGTCCCTGGTCATCATGGCTCCTCGGATCCCGCTCGGTCGGCCGTCGGGACGGAGCGCTCGCACGCCACCGGACCCGGCCGGGACTGCTCCGGCTCGGCGTTGTGATGATCCCCCGCCCGGCCCCCATCATGTCCCGGCTGTGCCGGAAGCCCCGTTCGGTGGCGCGCGGCACGACCGGGCTCTTCCCGAGCGGGTCCCGGGGCGGCGCCCGGGTGGTTCCGCTCCGGCGGCGTGGCCGTCGCCGACGACAAGGGGTACACGTACACCGTCGACCGGGTGGCGGACATACTCATCTCCGGCGGCGAGAACGTCTGTCCCACCGAGATCGAGAATGTGCTGTACGGCCATCGCCGGCGCCCTGCCGCGCCACGCGGCCGGGACGATCCTCAAGTCCGCGCTCCGCGTTCCCCGTACCCCACCGAAGGAGGTCCGTATGGGCCCTGACGATGCCCGACGTGATGTGTTCGCGTTCGACTACCAGCCACCGCCCACGCGGGTCGGGTTCGGCGCCGGCGCGTTGGGCACGCTGCCCCGGCTCGCGGCCGAGCTGGGCCTGCGGCGCCTGCTGGTGCTGTCCACGCCGGGCCGGGGCGCGCTCGCCGCGACGGCCGCCGACCTGCTCGGGGCGCGCTGCGCGGGACAGTTCACCGAGGCGCGGATGCATGTCCCCGTGGCCGTGGCGGACCGCGCCCGCGCGGTGGCCCGGGAACTCGGGGCGGACGGCTGCGTGGCCGTCGGGGGCGGCTCGACCACCGGTCTGGCCAAGGCGCTCGCGCTGGACCCCGGCCTGCCCTACCTCGCCGTCCCGACGAGCTACGCGGGCTCGGAGATGACCCCGGTCTGGGGCCTGACCGACGCGGGCCGCAAAACCACCGGCAAGAACCCCGCGGTCCTGCCCCGCGCGGTCCTCTACGACCCCGACCTCACCCTCACCCTGCCCGCCCGGACCTCCGTCACCAGCGCCATGAACGCCATCGCGCACGCCGTGGAGGCCCTGTACGCCCCCGACACCTCCCCCTTCGTGGCCCTCCTCGCCGAAGAAGGCGTACGACGTCTGGTGGCCGCCCTGCCGGAGATCGTCAGGGAGCCGGGCCACCGGGTGGCGCGCGGCGACGCCCTGTACGGCGCCTGGCTGTGCGGGTCCTGCCTCGGCGTCACCACGATGTCCCTGCACCACAAGCTGTGCCACACGCTCGGCGGCGCGCTCGACCTGCCGCACGCCGAGACCCACACCGTCGTCCTGCCCTATGTGCTGGCCTTCAACGAGGAGGCCGCCCGGGTCCGGCTGGAGCCGCTGAAGCGGGCCCTCAACACCTGGTATCCGCCGACGGCCCTCCAGGAACTGGCGCGCGACCTCGGGGCGCCGCGCTCGCTCGCCGACCTGGGCATGGCGGCGGACGACATCGACCGCATCGCCGAACTGGTCCTCGCCCAGACGCCGTTCGCCAATCCACGGCCGGTCTCCCTGGACGACGTACGCGGGCTGCTGCGGGGGGCGCACGCGGGATCGGACGTGTGAGGTGGGTGGGGCGGGTGGGGTGGTGACATGGGTGAGCGGTGCGGTGGCACAGGCCCGTGCGCCCGGCGGGTCCGGCACCCGGCGGCCTGGGCGGCCTGGCGGCCCTGCGACGGCTGGCCGGGGCGCCGGGGGAGACATCCGTACGGGCCCGACCAGCCGTTGAACGCGACTTGCCGCCCCGCACGTCCACCAGATCCTGCGGGGCGTGCGGGCCGGTGACGAGCAGCCGACGTCTGGATTCTGTCCGGCCGCCCGCAAGGCCCGCGACGGCCGAACGGACCGACAGGGATCGTCCGTTGGGTTGACCCGGTCTTCGACCCAGCGGACGGCACACGGGGTTCGGTACGGCGGGCGTCAGGCGTCAGGTGTCCGCGTACAGCCGTGGGCGCGGGGCCAGTTCCACCGCCGTACGGACGCCGCTCGCCAGCGCCCGCACCCCCGCCTCGGCGACCGCCGTGGCGGCATAGCCGTCCCAGGCGCTCGGGCCGGTCACCAGCCCGTCCCGCACGGCGTCCACCCATGTCCGCAGCTCGGTGTCATAGGCGTCGGCGAACCGTACGACGAAGTCCTGCGGGACGTCCTCGCGCGCCTCGCCGTCATGGGTCACGACCATGCCGTGCCCTGCACCGACGCGCGCGCTGCCCGCCTCGCACACGGCCTCGCAGCGCACCTGGTAGCCGAAGCCGCAGTTGACGAAGATCTCCACGTCCACCAGCGTGCCCAGCGCGGTCTCGAACAGCAGGAACTGCGGGTCCTGGAGCCCCTCGGGCGCCAGCCCGGACACCGCGGGCCGCAGCGCCGTCACGGCGGTGATCTCCTGCCCGAGCAGCCAGCGCGCCGCGTCGATCTCGTGCGACACCGAGCTACTGATGAGCATCGCCGAGGTGAAACCGGGCGGCGAGGAGACATTGCGGTGCACGCAGTGCAGCATCAGCGGCCGTCCCAGCCGCCCCGCGTCCAGCACCTCCTTGAGCCGGCGGTACTCGGCGTCGTAGCGCCGCATGAACCCGATCTGGATCAGCCGCCGCCCGACTGCGGCCTCCGCCTCCAGCACCCGCAGCGCGCCCGCCGGGTCCGGCACCATCGGCTTCTCGCACAGCACCGGAAGCCGCCGTTCCAGCGCGGCGAGCAGCGCAGGTTCGTGCAGGACGTCGGGGGAGGCGACGACCACGGCCCCGACGCCGGGCGTGTCCAGCGCCGCCTCCGCGTCCGTGTGCAGCGCCACCCCGTCCAGTCCGGCGACCGCCCGCTCGGCCCGGGCGCCGTCGGGGTCGGCCACGGCGACGACCCGCGCCCCGCTCACCACCCGCCCGAGCCGCCGAATATGGTCGGCACCCATATGTCCGGCCCCCAGCACGGCAACGCCCAGCTCACCCACGTACCCACCCCTTCACGGCCCCTGTGTGGCCCTTCTGCGGCCCTTGCGTGGCCTCTTCGGCCGGCGTGGATCGCGGGGCGCCGGGCCGGTGTTGCGCTCAGTAGCGCAGGACGCCCGCGATGCCCCGGGCGTCGCCCAGCGTGCCGTCCGGTACGAAGCGGACGGCGGCCCCCGTCTCCAGGCACTTTTCCACGATCTCGTCCACGATGTCCTCCCGGGCGTCGAGATCGCCGCTCAGGGCCGGCATCAGATGGTCGCCGTCGTCGCGGACGGTGACCCGGAAGTTCTCCTCCACGGCGAGCAGCCGCACGCGCGCCTCGCGGGCGTTCCGCCAGACCTCGTCGACCCCGGCCGCGAACTCCTTGCGGCCCCGGGCGGCTTCGAGTTCGCCGGTCACGCGTTCGATACCGCGGGCGGCCTCGTGCTCGACCGCCGGGCGAACGGCCTGCCAGACCGCCTCCCCGGTGCCCTGCGCCAGCCCGCCGTGCGGGACGTGCACGGCGTCCTTGGCGACCCCGCCGACCTCGTCCAGCGTGGCCAGCGCCGTCGTCTCACCGCTGACGTACAGGGGCCTGGGGTGGGCGCGCAGTACGGCGTCCATCGCGGTGTCGGCCTCGCGCAGGAAGGCGCGGGTGCGCTCGTCGCGGTAGGTGCTCGGGGTGTCCCCGATGCGCTCCTGCCGCTCGGGGTCGAAGTTCTCCGGCGCCCGGGTGAGCGGGAAACCGCCGGTCCGGGCCTCGCGGACGCGGCCCCCGCCGCCGTTCCACAGGGTGATCCGGTCCGCCGCGACCGACAGCACCCAGAAGGGCCGCTCGGCGGCCTGCGCGGAGACCAGATTGCGGGTCAGAAAGGTGTCCGAGAGCACGACCCGTTCGGGCACGGTCCGGGCCAGCGACCACACCTGGTGCTCGCCCGGCGCCGCGAAGATCACCAGACCGTCCTCGGAGTGCGCGAGATCGACCTCGGTGAGCGCCTGGTCGAGCTGGGTCACCACCTCGGCCCGCCGCTCCCGGGTGACCGCCGGATCCGCCTCCAACTGCTTCTTGGCCTCGGCCACGACATTGCGCAGCCGGACCGGGTCCTGGGCGTTGTCCGGCTCACGGCGATGGGTGGGGGCCAGTACGGAGACGGCCGGATAGGGGCGCGGGCGGCGCAGCTCGGCAAGGGTCGCGGGACTCAGTGCGTGCTCCATGACAGCACCATAGGGCGGAATCACGGATCGGGCATTTGGTGCGACGGGGGATTTTCTTGGCGGACGGGAGTCATGTACCGAGCCGTAGCGCCGCCTCAGCCGTCGTCCTCGTCGCCGCAGGAACTGCCGGTCGGCGGCAGTGAGCCGTACAGCAGGAAGGCGTCCACCTTGCCCCGCACGCACTTCGAGGACGCGTATCCGGTGTGGCCGTCGCCCTTGTTGTCCAGGACCACCGCCGCGTCGCCGAGCCGCTTCGCCGTCTGCTCGGTCCAGCGGTACGGGGTCGCCGGGTCGCCGCGCGTGCCGACCAGCAGCATCTTCGCCGAGTCGACGTCCTTGACCTGCTCGCGGATGAAATCCGTGCCCTGGGGGCGGCCGTAGCAGAGCAGCACCTGGGTGAGCCGGAAGGTGCCGAAGACCGGCGACGCCTGCTGGTACGCCGAGCGCAGCCGGGCCAGATCGCCGGTGATCCGCTCGGCGCCGGGCCGGTCCGGGTCGTCCGCGCAGTTCACGGCGACCAGTGCGGCCGGGAGGTTGTCCATCGGCACGTCCTCCGCGTCGGTCAGCGTGCCCTGGGTGGCGTCCGGCGCAGGCCGGGACGCGACGCCGGGGGCGGTGGGTTTGGCGGGGGTGGTGGGGGTCGTGGGGGTCGTGGGTTGAGTGGCGGGGGTGGTGGGTTTGGCGGTGGGGGCGGTGCGTTCGGTGGGCTTGGGGGTCGGGGTGGTGGGCTTGGGGGGCAGGACGGGTGTCCCGCCCGGTGTGGTCATGCCGCCGCCCGTGAAGCTCTCCACGCCCCGGGTGTCCCCGTCCTCCATCAGCGAGGCCAGCGCCCGCTCCAGCAGCGGCCACAGCTCCTCGCTGTACAGCGCCGTCCCGATCGCCGCCACCAGATCCTGACCGGTGAACGGCCCGCTGAAGGTCGTCGGCACCGGATCCTCGTCCAGCGAGCGCACCAGTTGCACGACGTCCTCGCGCGCCCGGCGTGGATCCGTCCCGAACGGACAGGCGACGTCACCCGTGCACCAGTTCAGGAAGTCGTCCAGCGCGGTCTGCTGGCCCTTGGCGCCCGCGATGCCCTGCTCGGTGAGGGGTTCGGTGAGGGTGTCCACGCCGTCCAGGGCGATCCGGCCCACCTTGTCCGGGAACTGCGCCGCATACACCGCGCCGAGCCGGGTGCCGTACGAGAACCCCAGGTAGTTGAGGGTTCGGTCGCCGAGCGCCTGACGTATCACATCCAGGTCGCGGGAGACATCGACCGTGCCTATGTGCTTCTGGACCGGTCCGGAGTGCTTGGCGCACTCGGCCGCCGCCGCGCGCAACTGCCGCAACAGCGCCTCGGGGTCGCTGAGCGGGTCGGCGGAGTCGGCGGCGGCCGATCCGCTGTCGGTTTCATAGGCGGCGGTTCCGCAGGTCACGGGTGCGGAGCGGCCGACCCCGCGCGGGTCGAAGCTCACCACGTCGTAGCCGTCGGTGAGGTTCATGAAGTCCTCGCCGCCGTAGGCGAGTTCGGTCACCCCGGAGCCGCCGGGCCCACCGAAGTTGAGGACGACCGAGCCCCGTTTGTCGCCGGTGGCCCGGAAGCGGGCGAGGGCCAGCTCCAGCGTCCCGGACGCGGGTTTCGCGTAGTCCAGGGGGACGGTGACCTTTCCGCACTGGAGGTCCCGGGGCATGCCTTCGCCCTGGCAGGCGGCCCAGGTCACCTTCTGGCGGTAGAAGGAGGTGAGGTCGGGTTCGGCCCGCTCGGTGGTCCTGGCCCGCTGGACGGACGTCCTGGACGCGGCGGACTTGGACTTGCCGGGCCCGGTGGACTTGCCGGACCCGGTGGACGCGGCGGATCCGGTGGGCGCGGCCTCGGCCGCCGTGGCGGGCAGTGTGGTGCCGAGCAGTGCGAGACCGGCGGCGGCGATGACCGCCCGGTGCCGCAGGGCGCGGCGCCGCAGGGAGTGTGGTCGGCCGGCGCGTCGGCCGGCCGGGGGGCGCACCAACAGCCTGGTCAGCATCGATGCCTCCAAGAGCGGCGTTCGGCCGGTGCCGCCGCGAACCGGGGGAACGGGGCCCTCGCCCACCATAGGCGGCCCCTGTCCGGGCCGCCCGCCGGCGAGCGGAGCCGGGGATTCCGCCGTATCCTCCGGCCCTTGCGTGTGCGCTGTGTGTCCGTCGTGGGTGCTGCGTGGGTGCGGCGGGCGCGCTGCCGGGGTGTTCGCCGTGACGGTGCCGCTCCGCCGGGATGATCACGTGATGTGATCGATACCCGGTTTTGCGACCAGTTCGATAACTCTGCCCACTCGATGGAGTGAAAGGAGGATTGACCATAACTCGGATGGTTCACCTGCGTTTTACCCGTTGCGGGCGAGCGCCCGTGACCAAGTCTGGAAGGCAGGGAACCTATGAAACGGGTTACCCGGAACGGTGTGATCGCCGTCGCCGCCGCCTCCGGCGCGATGGCAGTGGCGTTTCCCGCGCAGGCTGCCTTTGCGGCGGGCGGCTCGGGGGCGTCCGGCAGCGCGACCGGTTCACCAGGGCTGATCTCCGGCAACACCATCCAGCTCCCGGTGGACATCCCGGTCAACGCGTGCGGCAACACCGTGAACGTGGTAGGGCTCCTCAACCCGGCGGCGGGCAACACCTGCGCCAATCAGGACACCGGGGAGAAGAAGCCGGGTGGGGCACCCGCGGGGGCGGCGGCCGAGGGCGAGTCCAAGGGCTCACCGGGGGTGCTGTCCGGCAACGGGGTGCAGTTGCCCGTCGATCTGCCGGTGAACATCAGCGGGAACAGCGTCAACGTCGTCGGTGTCGGCAACCCCGTCATCGGCAACGAGTCGGTCAACGGCCCGGGCCCGCAGAAGCCCCCGGAGCGTCCCGTCCGACCGGAGCGGCCCGTGCAGCCCGAGCGTCCGGTGACGCCGGAGCCGAAGCCGGCACCTCCGGTGCGGCACATCCCGGCCCCGGCGCCCCCCGGTGACCCCTCGCCGGTCACCACGGCCACGCTGGCCCACACGGGCGCGGACGCGACGGTGCCCACCGCGCTCGGCGCGGGCGCGCTGGTCCTCGCGGGAGCGGCCCTCTACCGCCGCTACCGGCCCGGGGCGGTGCGCTGACCCACCTCCCCCGAGCAGGCCCCGCCGGTCACCCCTTCCGGCGGGGCCTTGGTGTGTCGGCGGGGGTGGTGGCGGGGGTGGTGGCGGTGGCTTTGGGTGGAGCGGCGGCTCTCGACGGCTCGACGGCTCGGCGGCTCGATGGTTCTCGGCGGGTCGAGGTCTCTTGGCGGATCGATGGTTCTCGGCGGAACGCCGGGTCAGCTCTTCGTCGCGTGGCAGCGGCGGTGCAACTCCCGGATCTCGGCCTCCAGTTCCGGCACCGGTCCCGCCACCGTGACCCCGGGGGCCACCTCGTGCACGGGCAACGGCCGTACCGGGGCGGCCGGGACGCCCAGCTCCGCGAGCCAGGACACGAGCTGTGCCGAGGACGCCACGTACACGATGCGCCCCAGGCCCACCCAGGCGTGCGCCGCCGCGCACATCGGGCAGTGCTCGCCGGACGTGTAGACGGTGGCCCCCGCGCGCTCCTCGGGTGACAGCCGCGCCGCCGCCCAGCGGGCCAGTTCGAACTCGGGGTGCCGGGTGCGGTCGCCGCCCGCGATCCGGTTGCGGTCCTCGGCCAGTACGGTGCCGTCCGCCCCGACGAGCACCGACCCGAACGGCTCGTCCCCGGCGTCCAGCGCCTCACCGGCCAGTTCCAGACAGCGGCGCAGATACGGCAGCTCGGCTTGGTCGACCATGGCGCGGGGCCTCCTCGGGGCGATTTTCGGACGGGTGACCGGATGGGCGATCTTCTCGGCAGCCTACGTCCGGCCCGGTCCCGCCCGCTCCCACCGCCCGCCGCGCTGGGCGGTGTCGGCGGTGCCCGGACTGTGAGGTTCGCCGAATTTCGTTGCTTTGCGGGCGTCCCGGTGATGGAGTGTGACGTATGGATCACTCCGGGGTACTCGCACTGTTCGACCGGGACATGCGTGAAGGTGCGCGGCCCGACGGGCCCGACGCGGCGATCGAACGAGTGGGGAAAGTGGTCCGGCAGATCGCCCCGGCCCATGGCTGGAACGGTGTCCTCTGGTCCGACCTGGACGAGTCCACCGCCGACGCGGCGATCGCCCGCCAGATCGCCGACTTCACCGCGCTCGGCCGGGAGTTCGAGTGGAAGATCTACGGTCATGACCTCCCCGTCGACCTCGGGCACCGGCTCGCCGCGGCCGGATTCACCCCGGACCCGGAGGAGACGCTGATGGTGGGTGGCGTCGACGATCTCACCCTGGACGCCGAGCCGCCCGAGGGCATCCGGATCGTCCCTGTCACGGACGAGCCCGGCGTCGATCTCGTCGCCGAGGTGCATGAACTGGCCTTCGGCACGGACAGCGCGCGGCTCAGGCAGCGGATGCTCGCCCAGCTGAAGGCCGACCCGGACTCCGTCGTCGCCGTGCTCGCCCTGGCCGGCGACCAGCCGGTGAGCGCGGCCCGGCTGGAGCTGATGCCCGGCACCCGCTTCGCCGGGCTGTGGGGCGGCGGCACGGTCGAGTCCTTCCGCGGCCGGGGCATATACCGCGCCCTCGTCGCGCACCGCGCCCGCGTCGCCGTCGCCAGCGGTTACCGCTACCTCCAGGTCGACGCGGGCGCCCAGAGCCGCCCGGTCCTCGAACGCCTCGGCTTCCAGCCACTGACCCCGACGACGCCGTACGTGTACGTGCCGTAGGGGGCGGGCGGTCAGCGCCGGGTGGCCCTTTGGGCGTGAGCGACCGGCCCGTACGGGTTCGGGCCGGCCGGTGTTTCGGGGCATGTGGTGGGTTGCCGGTCGGCCCGGTGACCGCGCGGGGCGGGGCGGGGGTGTCGGTTGGCCTGGCGACCGCGCGGGGTCGGAGGGCCGGTCGCCCCGGTGACTGCTTGGCGACGGAGTGCCTGTCGGCCCTGTCACCCCGCGCGGTCGGAGTCTCGGTCGCCCTCGTGATTCCGCGCGGTCGGAGTCTCGGTCGCCCTCGTGATTCCGCGCGGTCGGAGTCTCGGTC